>CAIYBL010000121.1 GCA_903924485.1 uncultured Actinomycetes bacterium | reverse complement strand
CCAGTCGCAGTAAGTCCGCCAATTTTAAGCCCATCCATAGGCTCGCTATCGTATCTCGGCTCAAACTTGTGCATGCCAAACCAATTGTTAGGACAGCGATCGTTGCTCACTTGCTTCGGGTTTTCTTTACGGGCGCCTATCGCAAGCCTCGTGAATTCAACTGGATCATTGGCGTTGGCCTTCTGACTCTCGGAATTGTTGAAGGGTTCTTAGGCTATTCCCTTCCCGATGATCTTCTCTCTGGTACAGGAATTCGTATCGCTGAAGCAATCATTCAGGCAATGCCAATCATTGGTTCATACCTTTCATTCTTTGCATTTGGCGGACCTTTCCCTGGAGAGACTTTCATCCCTCGAATCTTCACCGTCCACGTACTTCTTCTTCCGGGAATATTCTTAGCTCTGATTACCGCCCACTTGATGTTGGTCTGGTACCAGAAGCACACGCAATATCCAGGCCCAGGTCGCACAGAAAAGAATGTTGTCGGCTATCCATTAATGCCTGTTTATATGGCTAAGGCTGGCGGATTCTTCTTCATCGTTTTTGGTGTGACTGCGCTCTTGTCAGCCCTTGCATCAATCAACCCAATTTGGCTTTATGGCCCTTACACACCAGGGCAAATTTCCGCCGGTTCCCAACCCGATTGGTATATGGGATGGCTCGATGGTTTGGTTCGCATGTCTCCCCCTATAGAGACGCACGCATTTGGTCACACAATTTCCTGGAATATTTTGATTCCCGGATTGATCGTGCCAGGAATTCTCTTTACGGGAATGGCTCTTTATCCATTCATTGAAAGCTGGTTCACTGGAGATAAGCGTGAACACCATCTCTTAGATCGTCCTCGCAATGCGCCAAACCGGACGGCACTCGGAGCAATGTCACTGACTTTCATTCTTGTCACCCTCCTCAATGGCGGAAACGACATCATTGCAACCCACTTCTCTTTGACGATAAATCAGATCATGTGGTTTAGCAGAATCGGAATTTTCGTACTGCCTCCGATTGCCTATGTGATCACAAAGCGCCTGTGCTTATCTCTACAGAGAGCAGATCGCGATTTGGTCCTGCATGGCAGAGAAACTGGCCGCCTTATGATGACAGCCGAAGGTGAATTCATCGAAGTTCATGAGCCGATCTCGAAGGAGAAGGCATGGCTACTCACACAACATGAGCAACCAGTGGCTTTGGAACACATCGCCCACGATGAGCACGGCGTTCGTAATCCGAAGACGCGTGGAAGCAAACTGCGTGCCCGTATTAGCCGTGCTGATGCAGAACAGATTGCAAAGCCAGGGGGGAACACCCACAAGGAGATTGATTCTCACTAGTGCCAGCACTCATCTTTTCTTATGCTTAACTCTATGAAACGAACTGCTCTGGCTCTCCTTTCTTTTCTCTTGCTCATCTGCCTGAGCGCTCCCTCCGACGCTTTTGCTGCAAATTCCGTGGGCGGGGCCTGCAAGAAAGCCCATGCTGTCTCGAAAATCGGGACCGTACAGGTGGTCTGCACCAAGGTAGGAAAGAAATTAATCTGGAAGAGTGCAACACGCGCCCCTGCCGCACAGCAATCTTCGCCAGCCCTCTCACCAACGCCAACTCCTTCGCCAACAGCTATAGCTGCTGGGGTTGCCAAGAATTCGGATCAAGTGCGAGTGGATGCTTCCTCATGGTCCTTCTCTTTCGTGTACACACTGGATGATAAATCCACGCGCAAGAGCTCCACTCTCTTTATCCCTCAAGGCAAGGTCTTTCACTTCTCACTCGCAAACTCGGCAGATACCTCCCATGGATTCTGGATACCAGGACTCTCCCTGAACAAGGAGGCCGTCCCTGGTGAGACAAGCCGATTTGATTTCACTGCCGAGAAGGTTGGCACCTATCCAGGACTCTGCAACATCGTCTGTGGGCGCGGTCATTCGGGAATGACATTTACCGCCCAAGTTGTCAGCGATGCCGATTTCCTTAAAGCTTTAGCGTCGATGTCTAGCTGAGTTGATTTAGCGTGCTGCCTTTTCTATTGGTCAGAATCAAAAATCGATAAGTGAGTTTTTCGTAGAGAGAGTGAAATAACTTCAATGCCAGCTCGCTTGTGAGCATTGGTCAAAGATTGTCTGATAGACCGCCGGCTAAAGCCAACGAGCAAAAATGCAAGAGGCAACTCGACAAAGAATGCTGTGGCAAGGGCCAACTTGAAATCAACACCCGACTGAGACGTGGTTACGTCAAACCACGAGTCGATGACTAAGAATGTTGATGAAACCATCGCGGCTGGAATCGCTAATTGTCTTCTGCGCCAAATAGCCCATGTCGTTGCCGAGAGGGTGGTTAACATTGCAGCATCAAAACCAATCCAAGCTACATCCCAATTTTCGGCGCGGTAGGAAGTCGGAAGGTCAACCATTAGATAGATCATCCAGCCGGCCAGAACTAAGCACGAGAGCAATAGCAAGCGTTGCATAACTTTCATATATATCGCGGGGTTCGTTTTCCGCTTCATTTTCAACTCTGCTTTACCTTCCACGATGTGATTTGGTGCACCGCGAGACCGCCAAGAAGTCCCCAAAAAGGCGAACCTAAGTGCCAAGCGCTGACGCCGGAGACGGTGATCAGCAAAGTAACTAAGCCCGCCTCACGATACGTAGGTTCAGTTAACGCCTCATGCGATGCCGATGCAATCACTGGCATAAGTGCTAGCCCAGCAATCGTTGTCATAAGCGCCACGGGTAGAGAAGTAAATAAACCTGTGACTGTCGCTCCAAAGAACGCCAGCGCCACATAGAAAACGCCGCACGATACTCCAGCAAAATATCGAGTTTTAGGATTTGGATCAGCGGATTCTTGCGTCACGATAGCTGCAGTGATCGTTGAAATATTAACTCCACTGCCTCCAAAGCCGGCGCCAATAACAGAGAGCACCGCTCCCCATGTCACGATCTTGTTCTCAGGAGGCTGATACAGAGAATTCCGAAGCACCGCTATTCCAGGTGCGTCTTGGGTTGTGAGAACCATTAAGAAAATGGGCAAAGCCAAAGTGACTATCGCGCCCAGTGAAAAGGTGGGAGTTGTCCAGATGGGCTTGGCGATAGTTAGTGAGATGTGTGGATTAACGAGCTTGGATTGCGCCGCCGCTACGAGAAGTCCAACGAAAAGTGAGGCAACCACAGGAGCGCGCCATTTATATCTGCGTCCCAGAAAGAAAGTGAAGACCATCGCAAGACCCAGCAAGAGATTTGTCTCGAGTGAAGTAAAAACTCCAACCCCGAATCGAAAAAGAATCCCCGCCAACATAGCCATAACAACAGGCTTCGGGACATGTTTCATTATTGTCGCAAAAGTTTTTGTCACTCCAACAAAAAAGAGTGCAAGAGAGGCCACAAAGTACGCACCCACAACTTGGGAGAAAGAGTGCGCAGGCAATCCCGTTACAAGGAGAGCCGTTGTGGCACTTCCCCATGCTCCGATAATCGGCATTGCGTGCCTGAGCGACATGATTATGGAAAAGAGCCCTGACCCTAAAAAGATCATCAACAGCCATGAAGATGTGAGAGCTTTGGATAAATGCCCTGCAGATGCAGCTTGAAAAAGAATTGCCAGCGGCCCTGTTGTGGAAACTAAGACAACCAATAACCCTGAGAATAAGCCGCCCCAACTTGCCGCGTGCGGCAGTGCGCGGATATTGCCTAGAAAAGCAGTTCTTGGTGGTAACCCACTCGTGCCTAGCTCCAACTTAGTGGGCGGAGATCGAAGGCTTTTCGTATTCGGTGACAAAACCAACGATGCTAATCAACAAGGCACCGACAGCAATGATTGTTAGCCACCAACCAATAATGAGTCCAAGACCAGCCGCGCATGCAGATAGCGCAACAGGCAAAGGCCACCAGGAGTGAGGACTATAGAAACCAAGATCTCCTGCTCCATCGGCGATCTCGCCTTCATAGTTGTCCTCTGGCAAAATTCCGCCCGTGTTCTTGGCGGCATACCAAATATAGAAACCTACAAGGCCCGCCAGCCCACCGCTAAGACCAATAGCAGTGATACCTACCGGCTCTCCGCCGAGCTGCCAATAAATAATCGCCATCATGAAGTAAAAAGCTGCAAAGCCTAGAAATAACTGCCATGAGACCTTCATGTAATTAGTGCCCCTCGGTCTTGATATGCGGATGATGTAGGTCAAATGCGGGGCGCTCTGAGCGGATACGCGGCATAGTAAGGAAGTTGTGGCGAGGAGGTGGGCAGGATGTTGCCCACTCAAGAGAGGCTCCATAGCCCCAAGGATCATCGACACCGACCATTGGAGATTTACGCGTAATCCAAACATTCACCATGAAAGGAATCATCGAGGCTGCCAACAGGACAGAGCCAACCGTTGAAACCTGATTCATAAATGTGAATCCATCAGTGGGTAGGTAGTCGGCGTAGCGACGCGGCATGCCCTTAATTCCAAGCCAATGCTGAATCAAGACAGTTAGATGGAATCCGAAGAAGGTCATCCAGAAATGGATCTTTCCCAGACGCTCATTGAGCATCTTTCCCGTCATCTTTGGCCACCAGAAATAGAACCCACCAAACATCGCAAAGACCACGGTCCCAAAGAGCACATAGTGGAAGTGAGCAACGACAAAGTAGGAAGCGGAAACTGCAAAGTCCAACGGAGGAGAAGCCAAAATAATTCCAGTCAGACCACCAAAGAGGAATGTGATCAGAAAGCCAACGGTCCACAGCATGGGAGTTTCAAAAGTAATCGCTCCGCCCCACATCGTGCCGATCCAGTTAAAGAACTTAACGCCCGTGGGGATACCAATGAGGAAAGTCATAAACGAGAAGAAGGGCAAGAGGACTTGACCTGTTGCAAAGAGGTGGTGAGCCCATACAGAAACAGAAAGTGCAGCGATTGCAATCGTTGCCGCGATCAAACCTTTATAGCCGAAAATTGGTTTGCGGCTAAATACAGGCAAGATTTCTGTTGCGATACCAAAAAATGGCAAGGCCAGGATGTACACCTCAGGGTGCCCAAAGAACCAGAAGAGATGCTGCCAGAGCATTGCTCCACCATTAGCTGGATCAAAAAGATGGGAACCAAAGAGCCGGTCAGCTTCCAATCCTAGGAAAGCTGCAGCAAGTGGTGGGAATGCAAGAAGCACCAAAATAGAAGTCAACAAAATGTTCCAGGAGAAGATAGACATTCTAAACATTGTCATACCTGGTGCGCGCATCGTGAAAATCGTTGTTATGAAGTTGACACCGGAAAGGATTGTTCCGATACCACCCATCGCTAAGCCGATAACCCATAGGTCCCCGCCAATACCAGGGGAAAATTGAGAGTTAGCAAGTGGAGCATAAGCAGTCCATCCGAATGAAGCAGCTCCGCCTGGGGCGAGAAAACCGCCAAAGGCCATAGTTCCACCGAAGAGGTAGAGCCAGTACGACATCATATTTAAACGAGGAAAAGCAACATCTGCTGCACCGATCTGCAAAGGCATGATGACGTTAGCGAATCCAACAAAAAGAGGAGTTGCAAACATCAAGAGCATGATTGTTCCGTGCATCGTAAAAATCTGGTTGTACTGCTCATTACTCCAAAATTGTTGTCCCGGAACGGTTAGTTCAGCTCGCAACATCAAAGCAAGAGTTCCGCCGATCAAGAACCACGTAAAAGAGGTGATCAAGTACATGTACCCGATGGTCTTGTGATCAGTGGAGGTTATCCACTTTACGAAGAGGCGACCTTTGCTCTTTGGCCTAACAGCTGGAGACCTACGGGTCGCGGCTACAGCTTGTGGTGGTTGCGCAAGAGTTGTCATGGTTGACTCGCTTTCAATCCTGCTAGATAAGTTTGATAATCAGCCGGTGATACGACTTTAACTTTGAAATACATACGCGAGTGATCGCGTCCGCAGAGAATGTTGCACCTACCTGGAAATTCTCCGATTTTGTTTGCAGTTAATTCTAGGTAGTTAGTAACTCCTGGAAGATTTTGAATTTGGATCATGAAAGCCGGAATCCAAAACCCGTGAACCACGTCGCTCGATGTCAAAGTGAAACGAACTCGCTCACCTTGGGGCAGATAGAGAGTCGGTGGATTGGCTGGGGTGCCCGTAACCATCGCATTTGCCCCGGCCTCTGGATATGTAAACTGCCATGACCATTGAATTCCGTTGACAGAAATATTGTGCATTACTTTTGCTGGAGATTTATCCGTAATCTTTGATTCATCTCGCGCAGTAAATGCAAAAAGCACAGCGACGATAATGAATGGGATCAGCGTATAAGCCACTTCTACAGGAATGTGATACTGAATCTGGCGAGGAAACTCTTCACCCTCTTTTTTACGATGCGCGAAAGAGGAATAGATAATCAAGCCTGCAGTAAAAATACCAACGACCGCTGCAGCAATCCATGCTCCTTGCCATAAGGAGATGGATGTCTGATTTACACTAGAAAGATCCTTTTCAAATCCAAGCCCGGAGACTGATGAGCAACCAGCTAATAACGTTGCTAGGCCAAGACCGCTGCCAGCAACAACGAGGGCTCTTCGAGTTCGATTAAATTTAGGCTCAAATGACATGGGCAAAGGATAGTGGGGCATTTCCAACTTCACTGCATGGGAGGGTAGCGTTGCCCAGGTGGCTCAGATCACAAGGAATTTCACCTCCGAATCCCCACTGCATCCAGTGGCTCAGGAGGCCCTTCAGAACGCCTTCGATCAGGGCTGGGCTGATCCTCGCAAACTCAGCCATCAGAGCGCCAAAGCGCGAATCCTCAAGGCTGGTGCTCTTGAATCCTTGGCCGGGGGGTTACATATCGCTCCTGATAAATTGGAATTTATTGGCGAACCCCGATTGGGCCATTTCTACTCCATTACAGGGTTGCTACAAGAGTCCGACCTCCTCATTCACTCTGCGATTGATAGAAGTGAAGTCTTAGCGATAGCCCGATTGCGATCGAGCCTGGAACTTCCCGTCGACCTTGATGGATTGATCAATCCCGCGCCTTTGAAAAATGCGAAGTCAGGTCACTCCGTATTTGCTCTCCAAATAGCCAATGGTGAAACTGGCGTAATTCAGCGCTATGAAGATCTCATCGACCTACTTCCGAATGCGCGAATTGCCTGCGATTTTTCTTCGGCTGGTCCTCATCTCACTCTGCCGAGCCGTTGGGATACCGCTTTCTTTGATGCAAAGTCATGGCAAGGACCCGAAGGCGTTGGCGTTATAGCAATTAATAACGCACACCATTGGAAGAATCCGCTGCCACATATTGGCCCTCAACGAGTACCGCAATCGCTTTCTCTTCCTCTTTTGTTAGCATCGGCCATGGCCCTAGAGGCCTCGCAGGCCGATGCACTTTCAGATCAGGTGCGTTTGCGTGAGTTGTCGATGTTCTTACGTAAGGAAATTTCATCGACCATTACCGACTGCGACATCGCAGGAAAACTAGATCACTCTCTCCCCCATATTAATTCCTTCTCTTTCCTCTACGTCGAAGGAGAAGAATTACTCCGCAGGTTAGATGCCTCAGGGTTCGCTGTTGATTCTGGCTCGGCCTGTAGCGCCGATGATTTAGCCCCTAGCCACGTATTAGCTGCGATGGGTGTGCTCACTCATGGAAATGTACGAATCACTCTTCATCCCTCTACAACAAAAGCGGAGATCGTTGCTCTTGTTGAGGAGATTCGTCGCGCCGTCTTGCAGATTCGCTCGCGATGAATGAGGTCAATTGCTTAGGGCTTCGGTGTCCCTTGCCGATAATCATGATTGCCCAGCAAATACAGAAAACCGAGATGGGTCAATCTTTGATCTTGCTTTCAGATGATCCAGCCACTTGGCCAGACCTTCAAGCATGGGCCAGGATGACGGGCAATAGCGCGAGTAAAGAAAGCCAGTCGAAATTTATAGTGGTGCGTCAAAACCAAAGCTACCTAGACGATCACTAATCTCTGCGGCAGCCACAGCGCCATAAGCACCTTCAAATCTTGTTAAGAACTCTGCGCGAGTAAATCGATACTCCTGCGTTCCCTTTGTCTCAATGACATAAGTAGCCAACAGAGAACCAAGTTGGGCGCAACGTTCGTGGCCTAATCCCGCGGCCAATCCTGCGATAAATCCTGACCTGAAGGAATCACCGACACCCGTTGGATCCATTCGTGCCTTCTCTTGTGGGACCCCAACGAAAATTGTTTCCTTGCCCTTTTCCTCAACTTTTGCGCCATCAGAACCCAACGTAACAATTCGAACATCCACTCTGTCCATGATCTCTGAATCTGTCCATCCAGTTTTCTGCATTGCTAGGGCGTACTCATATTCGTTGAGAAATAAGTAAGCCGCACCCTCTATGAGGCGCTTAATCTCATCGCCATCCATTCGAGCCATCTGCTGGGATGGATCGGCCGCAAAGGCAATACCTTGGGATCGAGCAATCTCGGAATGGCGAAGCATCGCCTCTGGATCATCAGGGGAAATCACAATGAGATCGAAAATCCCCGTCTTTTCCATTATGGGTGCCAGCTCGATATTTCGAGCCTCACTCATTGCGCCAGGAAAAAATGATGCGATCTGATTGAGTTCGGTATCTGTAGTAACCATGAACAAACAGGTATGCAGAGTTTCTGAAACCAAGACGTGAGATGTATCTACCCCGTGGCGAATTAACCAGGCTTCATAATCTGCCCAGTCTTTGCCAACTGCCGCAATGAGTGTTGGCCGAAGTCCTAGGACTCCCATTCCAAAAGCAATATTTCCCGCGCATCCACCACGTCGTACATCCAGAGCATCCACCAAGAAAGAGAGTGAAACCTTGTCGAGTGAACCAGCGACAAGGGAATCTGTGAACTTTCCTGGAAAGGTCATTAAGTGGTCGCGACCAACCGAACCAGCCACGCCAATTTTCATGAGTTACCTTCGCTAGGGACGAGATGAATGGAAAAAAATACTCGCCTTAGTGGAAAGAATCGCCGCAGGCACATGAGCCTCCGGCATTTGGGTTATCAATAGTGAAACCCTGCTTCTCAATGGTGTCAACGAAATCAACCGAGGCACCAGCAAGATAAGGAACGCTCATCTTGTCGACGATTACTTTTACTGAGCCAAATTCATAGGTGACATCGCCATCAAGGGCGCGATCATCAAAATAGAGTTGGTAGCGAAGTCCTGAACATCCGCCTGGTTGAACGGCCACACGTAGGGCCAAATCATCGCGATCCTCTTGTGCCAAAAGCGCTGCGACCTTGCTTGCCGCAGTTTCTGTCAAGACGATGCTTGCTGTGCTGGTTTCAATAGTGACATCTGTGCTCATAATAAATTCTCTCCCCTAAGACATGGCCTTGTGAAAAAACTCTCCGACTTCGGGTCAAATCCTACTCGCAGGTTGGCAAAGAAGCAGACAGAATATGCCTATGGCACTGAGTGATCTCCTCTTACTGGGCCAAGGCTCAGACCTTGGCAGCGAACGAGGCGTCTCGTGCACGGGAGAACTCCCCCATGCCAGTGAGCCAGGACTCATCGAAAGAGCTCGAGTGGCGCGCGAGGCCCTTGGTAGTCGGGCCTTGCTCCTTGGACATCACTACCAACGCGATGAAGTCATTCAATTTGCTGACATCACGGGTGACTCATTCAAATTGGCTCAGGCCGCTGCGAATCAATCACAGGCTGAATACATTATTTTTTGTGGAGTGCATTTCATGGCCGAAAGCGCCGACATCCTCACGTCACCATCCCAGAAAGTGATTCTTCCGGATCTCGCTGCAGGATGTTCCATGGCCGATATGGCTACCGCCCAACAAGTAGCCCAGTGTTGGAGTGTTCTTGAGGAGTTCGGAGTTGCCTCACGAACAATTCCTGTCACCTATATGAATTCATCTGCAGCAATCAAAAGTTTTACGGGCAAAAATGGTGGCACGGTCTGCACATCATCTAACGCAAAGCGAGCCATGACGTGGGCATTTGAGCAAGGTGAAAAAATTCTTTTCCTTCCTGATCAACACCTAGGTCGCAATACCGCTGTTCTTTCATTGGGTTTATCACTTGATGACTGCGTCCTGTGGAATCCATGGAAGCCACAAGGTGGACTTACCCGTGAAGAAATCATCAATGCAAAAGTGATTCTTTGGAGAGGTCATTGCTCTGTCCATGGGCGATTTAGTCTGGAGAGCGTCAACGAAGTGCGATCAAGAATTCCCAATGTTCAGGTCCTCGTTCATCCTGAGTGCCAATACGAGGTCGTCTCTGCTGCCGATGTTGTGGGCTCAACGGAGATGATCATTAAGACGATAGAAGCTGCACCAACAGGATCTGCTTGGGCAATTGGAACTGAACTCAACCTCGTTCAACGCCTAGCAAAATCTCATCCTGATAAGCAGATCCATTTCCTCGATAAGGATGTCTGCTATTGCTCCACAATGAATCGGATCGACTTACCCCATCTTGTGTGGGTGATGGAATCACTCCTCGCCGACCACATCGTTAACCACATACGCGTAGATGATGAGACAGCCATTTTCTCTAAATTGGCGCTCGAGCGGATGCTTGCCCTTCCCTAACTTTCGGGGATAGCCGTACACCCTCTATAGTCTGAGCCATGAGCGCAGATACTCCAGACAAGTCAGAAAACAAAGGTCGTCCAACCCCTTCACGCAAAGACGCCCAGGCAAAACGCGTTGTGAACTCTTTAGCTCCAGCCACAAATAAGGAAGAACGTAAGAAGCAGAAAGAGATGCAGCGCCAACATCGTGGGGCAGCAAGAGCTGCTTACATGCGCGGAGAAGAAAGCGCCCTTCCTGCACGCGATCGTGGACCGGTTCGCAAATTTGTTCGTAACTACGTTGACTCACGTCGATCATTAGCAGAGTACTTGCTTCCGATTTTGTTCATTGTTCTTATGGTCTCTCGAATCACTGCACTGCAGAGTGTTTCTGTTCTCTTGATGTACGTCGTCTTCTTGGGCGCTATGGGCGAAGGCGTTTTCTTGTCCCGCAAATTAAAAAAGGAAGTAAAGGCTCGTTTTCCCGAAGCTTCCCTAAAGGGCGTCGGGTCATACGGCTGGTCACGTTCCACCCAACTTCGACGTTTACGCGCACCAAAACCACAAGTAAAGCCTGGAGATAAAACCAACTAGTAATTGAGAGTTAAGCGCGAGGCTTTGGACTCTCATTCTTAGCAGGATCCGTTTCTGGAAGTTTGCCCAGCGCCTTATCTATCTCTTTCATAGTTTGGGCTGAAAGTTTGATTCCAGAGGCTTTCACATTTTCCTTCACTTGCGAAGGCTTTGTGGCGCCAATAATTGCGCTAGAAATATTTG
>CAIYBL010000120.1 GCA_903924485.1 uncultured Actinomycetes bacterium | reverse complement strand
GATACCGCTTGCCCTCTTTTCGCGTCAGACCAGGCTTGTGCCACCACGCGATCGGCGTTTAGCCACATGAAGTTAGGTAGCCCACCCATCTTCATACGTCCTCGTTCGTGAAATTCGGTGCGGGTAAATCCGGGACAGAGCGCCATAACGGTCACGCGAGTACTTATTAATTCGGTATGGAGTGATTCGCTCATAACGGTCAGGTAGGACTTAGCTGCGCTATAGGTTCCACCGGCAATCCATCCCGCTACGGAGGAGACATTGATGATTATTCCTCGATCATTTTCCTTCATGACGGGAAGCGCTGCGTGCATTAATCGCATAGGGGCTTTCACCAGGACATCAAGCAACCGTTGCTCATCATCTATGTTGCTGACTAAGAAACTTTTATTAATCCCGAAACCTGCATTGTTTACCAAGACCCCGATAGGGCTGGTGACACTTGCGACACGGTCCTCGGCAAGTTTCAACCCTTCGGGCGTGGATAGATCAGCCCTGAGGACTTCGCTAGTCATTCCGTAATCAGTGGCTAACTTCTGGGCGGTCTCTTTGAGACGTTCTTCATCTCGGGCAACAAGCACGACGTGATAACCCTTTGACGCAAGCAGGCGCGCAAAACTTGCACCAATACCCGCTGTAGCACCAGTTACAAGTGCAGATTCGCCCATTAATTTCCCCCAGTGATTGAGGAGTTAAGAATACCGCCCCCTAGAATTCCATTATGACCCTCGTTCTGGATCTTGGACAGTCAGGCGCACGATTGCGTTGGCCCGACGGAGAGCACACGACAACTCGGGCGAAACTTGCCGCTGAGAGCGTCGTTGAAACGCTGAGGGACATTTTCTCTGAATTTAGGATTGCCCATCCCGATGCCCAAATTCACGAATCAGTTGCCCTGAGTTGCACCGGCTTTGATGGAAAAGTGCCAGATCCACTTTATTACGGATTGCTTGGTCAGGAATTTTTCGGAGCACGTGAAGTTGCCGTGATTGATGACGGCCTTGCTGGTTTTTTCGGAGCAATGAATGGACAAGACGGTGTAACCCTTTCTATTGGAAGTGGGGCTGTTGCCGTTGGTGGACGTCGCGGAGTCTTTTCACATGCCGATGGTCTTGGGCATATTTTCGGTGATGAAGGCAGTGGATATTGGCTAGGCAAGCATGCTTTGGAAAGAGCGCTCGCAACCAGACAAGGTCGGGAAAATGATCCGATGTTGTTGGAATTCCTTGCCGATGCAATGGTCGAGTTTGATGCCCTAGAAAGTACTGTCGATGCGCAAGCTCAATCACTATGTATTGCAACGGCCAAGCGAGTCCTTGAAGCGGCTGAAAATAATATATCTAGCGCCGTTGCAATTCGTGACCGTGGCGCCGAACAACTTTCAAAGACGGTAGTTGCTGCATGGACTAAAGCTGGTGGAATGCGAAACGAAAGCCTGACGCTGACCTTACTTGGTGGACTTGCAAAAAATAGAGAGTATGAAGAAGTAATCAGGCGCCACGTTTCCTATTCGTTACCACAAATGCGATTGGACATCGCCAAGGGCAATCACCTTGATGGAGGTTTGCTGATTACTCAAACCATGAAAGAGGAATACGCACCACTGCTTCGATGGTGGCGAGCTTCTTAGTTGATACGAAGTTCTGCTGGTGCCCCAGCTGGAACAATGGGATTTTTGGGAAATACTGGAGCGATCTTTTTATAGGGTGCACCTTGAATTGGTCGTGGATCTATTTCATCTTTATTGGGCCACAGTGAGATAGCACGTTCTGCTTGCGCTGTAATAGTTAGTGAAGGATTCACTCCTAGATTTGCGGTAATCGTGGAACCATCGACAATGTGCAAAGTCGGGTAATTCCAGACTCGGTGATAGGGATCAACAACTCCATGGTCTGCGGAGTCGCCAATTACGCACCCGCCAGAAAAATGAGCAGTGAAAGGTGCATCTACTAGGTCGCCAACGTGACCTCCTGCAATTCCACCATACTTCGCGGCGATTGCCCTGGCAGTGTGATTTGCTGCAGGAATCCATGTGGCATTGGGTTTGTTCGGATCATTTTTAGAGGTCATGCGCCATCCGAAGATTCCGCGTTTGCCCCTTACCGAAATTGAGGAATCAACATTTTGCATAACAAGGGCGATGACTGTTCTCTCACTCCAATGACGAACATTGAGAATTTTCGGTAGTAGCGATGGTGTTTGAAGAAAAGTTTTGACCCATTGTCGGCGTCTGATCTTTGATGTTGCACCATCAGTCATCAATGTTTGCATTAATCCCATGAAGTTACTGCCTTTGCCGTAGCGAACTGGCTCTACATGGGTGTGCTCATCTGGATAGAAAGATGAGGTGATTGCGCTTCCCTTGCTGAAGTTAATCTTTGTATCAGGCATTGTTGCACCAACAAGTGATTCACTGTTTGTTCTGGAAAGTTCGCCTAACTGCTTCGATAAGCGTGGCAGAGTCTTTGTATCTCTCATGCGATGCAACAACTTCTGAGTGTTATAGGTACCTGCTGCCACTATCACTTGCTTTGCCGTGAAAGTTTGCGTGCCAGGCTTCAATCCGCCGGTTGCCTTCGCATTCACGATCCATGAACCATTTGATTGCTTGATCTGCGTGACAGTTGTCATTGGGAAAACAACTGCGCCGGCTTTCTCAGCTAAGCCGAGATAATTTTTAGGAAGCGTGTTCTTGGCGTTGTGGCGACATCCAGTCATGCAACCTCCGCATTGCACACATCCTTCGCGCTTGGGACCTACACCGCCGAAATAAGGATCTTCTACTTTCTCTGCAGGGTGTTTTCCAAAGTGAATTCCCAGAGGCGCCATAGTGAAGGTATGTCCCACGCCCATCGACTCTGCAACATCTTTCATAGCTTGATCACTCGGTGAAAAGTAGGGATAAATACTGACGCCAAGCATCCGTTTTGCTTGGTCATACCAGGGCTCTAATTCCTCTTTCCAGTTAGTGATGTGCGCCCATTGAAGGTCCGCGAAATATTTATCACCAGGTTGATACAAAGTATTTGCGTACACCAATGAACCGCCACCGACACCGGCGCCAGCCAAAATCAGTACATCTGGAAGGACGTGGATCCTCTGAATTCCAAAGAAGCCGAGCTTGGGCATGAAAAGAAATTTACGAAGTCTCCAGGATGTCTTTGGGAAATCCTCATCCGCAAATCTCTTTCCAGCCTCTAGCACTGCAACGCTGTAACCCTTTTCCACCAGCCGCATTGCTGAAACAGAACCGCCAAAACCCGATCCAACAATGACAACGTCAAAGTCCCGGTTCATTGTTTAGATCTCAATCCCTGCGGTGTCTTCATCTCGGATCGTCCATGAAGTTCCATAAGATTCAAGAAGATCTAAGAACGGTTTAGGGGCAAACCATTCTGGCCCATTAACACCCTCTGGCTGCCAGACCCCACTATGAATGAGTTCCATTGCCATCACAGGATTAACTGCTGTCTGCCACACAACTGCCTGATCTCCGTACTCTGCCATTGACCATGCGTTGTCGACCACGTTGTATATGTAACAGGCATATGGCTTACCTTCTTTATTTAAACCTTTTACAAGGGCGCCAGCACATGTCTTTCCGCGCATACGCTCTCCAAGCGTTGAGGGATCTGGCAAAGATGCTGCAAGTAAATCTCTAGGAGAAACAGATACGCCTTGAACGTCAACGTGCTCCTTGCGGTCCATGCCTAACATGTGAATGGTTTTGAGAGTCGTGATGAATGAAGCACCGAGCCCATATTTAAAGTTTACCTTTTTGGCATCAACTTTTTGAGGAATCAGGACCACTTCTTCGTGTTCGACGTTCACGCACTCAACAGGTCCGATGCCTTCAGGGAAATCGAAAGTCTCAATTCCGCTAAATGGTTCGGTTGTATACCAACCTCGTCCATCTTCCCAAACCAAAGGTGGATTTAGGCATTCTTCAATTGTTGTCCAGATAGAAAACGACGGAGCAAAGTTATGGCCCTCTACAACAAGATTTGATCCATCAAGGATTGTGAGTGAGTCAATCCGACTAAATAAGAAGTCAGAGGCATAACGAGCAAAGACGTCGCTCATTCCGGGTTCGATTCCCATGCCGACCAGGGCGTAGATACCGCGTTCGCACCAATTCCAGTCGCGTGCAAATTGCTCATCACCTAACTTCACACCAGTTTCGGAATTTGGGTAGTGAGGATGAGGACGTGACAGCGACATCGCCATATCGATGTAGTTTGTATTTTCAATTTCGCAGGCGAGAAAGATAGGCATTACAAAGCGCGGATCAACCGCGTTGATGACTACATCAGGATCTGCCTTGCGAATTAACTCTCGGATATCTTCAAGCTCAGCTGCATTGACTTGTGCGGCAGAAAATCGTGAATCGTTTACTCGTGCGACTGCTTCTTCGGCACGTGCCAAATTGCGGTCTGCGATAACCATGGATGTAATAAAGGGTCTGCGAGATGCGATATTTGCGATTGCTCTGCCAACACCACCCGCGCCTATAACTAGCGCTTTCATTGTTGGCCTCTCATGGGGAGAAAACTCCCTGTTGGTTTGTTTTCCCAATGCTAGCCATTAGGCGTAATTCTGCCAATTTATATGCCGCATTCTTGATGGATTTTCGTTTAAATGAGAGATGCCCTACGGGTACCCTTGCACAATGCAATATTCACTTGTATTGCATTGTCAGTCCTCGTAGCTCAGTGGATAGAGCAACCGCCTCCTAAGCGGTAGGTCGCCGGTCCGACTCCGGCCGAGGACACCAGTATTAGTCGATTGTTTGCTAACTTTGAGCAATGGCACGCAACCCATTTAGCAAGCCTTACGTATTTAGTAAGAAGTGGGCTATCTGGTCAGTGATAGTAATACCTTTCGCTCTTTATGCCGCTCTCACTGCGCCAGATGCGCGTAAATCCAATTTAATCAGCACATCTCTTTTAGTTCCTGTTGTTTGGGTATTACTTCCTTGGAGCCTAATGCGGATAAGCCGCGCTTCAATGGGCAAGAGTCCTCAAGGGAAAACTTACGATGGCGATGGCGACGTTATTGACGGCGAAGTCCTCAATCTTAACCTCGGATATCGGCCAAGAGTGCGAGTTCGAGCACGTTTAATCAATGGAGTTGTCGAGATTCCTACGGCCAAAATCGCAGTCGTAAATATTAAATCGATTAAGGCAAAAGACCCTCGCCCTCTTTTTGTCAAGGTACCTTTGATAATGTTTCTTCTCTTATTGTCGCTCATCTACTTTTATTTGATTTTGCAACCATTATTCCTGCTGGTGTTTATAGAGATACCTTGGAATGTTCAAAGGCTATTCAACGCTCCACAACTCATTACGCATGATCAAATGTATGAACAATTTCATTCACATAAATTTTTCTCCGACGTAGTTCACTCACAAGCCTTGCTCCGACCAAGTTTGATTGTGCTTTCAGTCGTTATCTTCACGATTATTGTCAAACCTTTCATAATCAAAACTGCCCTCATTATTGAGACAAATGACGGCAAAAGAATGCTCATGCCTTTCTCGTATTCGATAAATCCCTATATTCAGACCCTTGTTGAAACCCGGAGGGCCGCACGCTTCATACGGAAAGTTAAGCGAGCCCGGAAAAGAGCTTCTTCTGCTTAAGACCCTTATATTTGCTGGCAAATGATTGAGCTTCGAGAGTAATAGGCAATACTGACCCAATGGATACTCAAGTGTGGCGAGGCTTTGCTAGTGATAACTATGCGGGAGTTCATCCTCAGATACTAGATGCGATAGTTCGCGCTAACGAAGGTCACCAAGTCGCTTACGGTGATGATGAAAGCACGCAACGACTAGAAAAACTCTTTATTCGCCATTTTGGAGAGGGCGCAAAAGTATTCCCTTTATTTAACGGGACCGGAGCAAATGTTGTTTCTCTTCAAGGAATGCTCACTTCTTGGGAAGCGGTGATCTGCGCTTCGTCATCACATCTGAATGTGGATGAGGGCGGTGCACCAGAGAAAGTTGCCGGAATTAAATTGTGGACCATCCCAACAGAGGATGGAAAATTAACTCCCGAATTGATCTCTCAACAGGCCTGGGGATTTGGTGACGTTCACCGTGCCCAGCCTGCCGTAGTCAGCATTACACAAGTAACTGAACTTGGAACCCTTTATAGCGTTGATGAGATCAAGGAACTTTCTGCCTATGTACATTCTCATGGCATGAAGTTGCATATGGATGGAGCACGTATTGCCAATGCTGCGGCATCACTTGGAGTCAACCTTCGCGATTTCACAACGGATGCTGGAGTCGATGTTCTTTCATTCGGTGGGACAAAGAATGGTGGAATGGGATGTGAGGCTGTTGTTGTCCTGGATCAAGATCTCGGATCAGGCATCCCTTACGTTCGTAAGAGTTCCATGCAGTTGGCTTCCAAGATGAGATTCATCAGTGCGCAATTAGAGGCGCTACTAGAGGGCAATTTATGGTTACAAAATGCTGGCCACGCAAATGAGATGGCTAAGCGTTTGGAGAAGGCCGTGGCCGAGATTCAAGGCGTAAAGATCGTTCGAAAGGTGCAGGCTAATTCGGTTTTCGCGCTACTTCCTCTTGATGTGAGTGAAAGACTTCAAAAGAGATTCCGTTTTTACGTTTGGAATCAGGCCACGGGCGAAGTTCGTTGGATGTGCTCGTGGGACACGACCGAAGCCGATGTCGATGCTTTTGCCAGTGCTATTGCTGAAGAAATTAGTGTTTCAAAGTAAATCGACGCATTGATTGTGGTGCCCACCAGTTGCGCTCTCCGAAGAGGCGCATCAGAGCTGGTACCAGAAGGGCTCTAATCAGGGTTGCATCAAGAATTACCGCAAAGGCCACACCGAATCCCATGAACTTAATAGAGGTCACTCCGCTGATAGCGAAGGAACCAAAGACCACTGCGAGCAAACCTGCTGCCGCGGTAATAATTCGGGCGGATCTTTGCAGACCCGTGGCTACAGATTCAATATTTGATTTACCTGCAAGGTGCTCTTCACGAATTCGTGAAAGTAAGAAAATTTCATAGTCCATTGATAAACCAAACACGACGACTGCAATCAAGATAGTCGTTCCAGTATCCATAGTGCCCGTGACCGTGAAATCACCCACCAACCATTTCAAGTGACCATCAATGAAGATCCAGGTCAACGCACCCAAGGTGGCAACAAGTGAGAGGCCATTAAGAATGACTGCTTTTATTGGAAGAATGATGGAACCAGTAAATACAAAAATAAGGATAAGAACGCTGAGTGCAATCCATCCGAGCGCCCATGGAAGCGTATGGGCGATTCCATCCTGAGAGTCCGTGAAGTCAGCGGCAGGTCCTCCGACAATAGTTCCGGCAGGTGCAGGCAGCGCGCGAAGTGCGTGAATCATGACTTCGGCTTGCGTTGTCCTTGAAGGCATTAGTTGCACTGCTGAGATTCTCAAATCAGCTCCGCTTGTCTGAGGAGGATTCATTCGAACAATGCCTTTTATCCCTTGAATCTTTGAAACGTACGTTGCAACTTCAGCAGTTTTTGCAACCCCGTTTGGCACAATAATTTCTATAGGACTTCCTTCTTGGCCGATAAAGCGCTCGGCAATAACTGCCGATGCAATTGCGGCCTTGTCTTTTGCGGGGAGTACACGAGAATCAATTTGAGCAAAAGCAATATTTTTCATTGGAGCAGCGCACACAGCCAGGATAAGAAGAGAAATTATGACTACTGGAATTGGGCGACGCATAACAAGGCGCGCCGTGGCCGCCCAGCGACCATCGGCCTTGGGAGTAATTGCGCTCTTGCGCACAACACCCTTATCCACTTTGTGTCCAAGCATCGCCAAGATTGCAGGTAGCGGAATAAGTGCACCAGCCACGGCAAGAGCAACCACTGATGTACCTGCGTAGCCAAATGACTTTAGGAATGAAAGCGGGAATAGCGTAAGTGAAAGCATTGTGACAAAGACTGTAAGTCCTGAATAGAAGACTGTTTTGCCAGCCGTTGAGACAGTAATAGCGACCGATTCTTCAACACTTTTACCGTCATGCAACTCTTCCCTGAACCGGTTAACGATCAGTAGGGCGTAGTCGATGCCGAGGCCAAGACCAAGACCGGTAATCAGATTGAGTGCGTAGATGCTTACTGAAGTAAATAAGGTGAGCAAAAAGATAATAAAGAAGGCGCCAAGAATCGCGCTTATACCGACGACAAGTGGCATGGCTGAGGCAACAAGTGCGCCAAAAACAAAGACCAGCAAAATAAAAGTGAGAGGAATCGAAATTGCCTCAGCAAGTGCAAGGTCCTTAGATATCTTTGAATTGATTGAGTGGGTGATTACACCAGCACCTGAGGCATAAACGGTAAGCCCTTCAAATTTTCCGTCGTATTTCGCTTGAATGTTCTTTCCAAGTTCACTAACACTGGCAAAATCTGTTTTCGTTGTATATATAAAAAGGAAGGCTGCCTTGCCATCTGCCGATTTCAGAGCGGGAGCACCGCCAGCGCTCCAATAAGAAAGCGTTTGGGAGATTCCCGGTTCGCCAGCAATCTGCTTTTCCAATTTAGTGGCAGAGGCCATGACTGCCGGATCGTTGACGTTTGTTTGCGAATCAATGACCAGAACGACACCGGGGTCTTTGGTGTGAAAGTGGGCATTGAGATACTTAGAGACTTGTGCAGATTGGCTCTTGGGATCTGAGTACCCACCGCTGTCGAGTTTGGAGATAGCAAGGGACCCGATCCCACCACCCAAGAAGATGACGAGGATGAATACTGCGAGCGTGGATTTGCGACGCCTAACGACAAATTTGCCCAACGATAGAAACACGTGCCTAGCTCCCTAGATTGATTATGGTCAAAGTATGGCTGATAGAATTGGAGCAATGAGCGAAATATGGCCCCAAACGACCTCTGATGAACGTGATCCTCGCGACGATCAAGAGGAAGAGAAGAAACGCGAAGACGAGATTAATTCAGACAAACCGCCCCACCACGAATAGTTATTCCGATTTAGCGGCTGGGGCTGGCTTGCTTTCGGCTACTGGCTTGGGCGTTGAACTTTCCTTTGGGGTCGGCAGAGCAGATGACCCAGTCGATGAACTCTTGGAATCCGTTTTGTAGAAACCAGAACCCTTGAACACGACTCCGACTGCGGTGTAAACCTTTCGGAGTTCGCCTTGGCACTCTGGGCATGTTGTTAGGGAATCGTCAGAGAAAGCCTGAAATTCTTCGAATTCGTGGTTGCAAGAGCTGCATACATATTCATATGTAGGCATCGCATCCACCCTTCCTTAAGAATCTTCGATTTGGCCCCATAACTGGGGTAGAGGGAAAGTGTAAAGAAGTGAGACTATAGAGGCGAATCAAGGCCCAAAACAAGAGGAGTTATCGCCAATGGCGAGAGTAAAGCACGCTGTCTTGGCTGCAATCGTTTTTTCTTTGACTGTTATTGCCCCAGCTCAGGCAAATTCCCTCGTCTCAACCTCCCCAGCCATTGGATCGATCTTGGTGAGCGCACCAAGTGCAGTCACTTTGACGACGCAGGCGCCGTTGGCCGACATTGGCAACACCGTCACAGTTACCAACCCAGTTGCTGCTCGAGTTGATGATGGCACGATCACTGTCGATGGAATGAATGTGATCGTTGGATTACAGCCGCTCACTGTTACTGGTTTGTACACGGTTGCCTACACACTCTTAACTACCAATGATGTCCCTCTCGTTGGAACTTTCACTTTTAGTTTTACCGCACCAACTGTTATTTCCTCTCCTGCTCCAACTTCTAGCGCCGCTACAACGATTACTCCAACAGCGGGCAGCGGTAGGGGCACCGCGATTTTTGTTCTCGTGCTTCTCTTTGTAGCCTTCTTGGTATTTATCTTTCTGATTTTCTATGCACGCAAACTTATTAGGGGTCGCTAATGCATTTTGCAGTTTCACTTCCAACAGCTGGGCCATTGGTTAACGCACTTGCCACGATTAGCAAATTCCTAGGAATAACTGCCAGCATGGCCGTTGTTGGTGCGCTTTTGGCTGCGGGATTCTTGTTGCCCGATGTTCATGGAAAATTATCAAAATCCGGACTCATGATTCGGAAAGTAATTATGTGGGCCTCTATTGGTTGGACAATCGCAGCTATCGGAAACATTTTTTTCACCTTAGCTAATATCTTGGGTGAGCCACTAAGTGCTGTGATGGACTACACCACAATTAAGTCATTCGTCACGCAAATAACTTTAGGTCAGTATCTGCTATTCCAATTACTGGTTGCTCTATTGGTTGCTGTACTTTCCATTCGCATACAAAAAGTTGGCGGCGCAAACTTACTTCTCATTGCAACTTTTGTCGGAATCCTCGCACCAGTTTTCCAGAGTCACTCGGCATCAAGTGGCTCCCATGGACTTGCAATTGGGTCCCTGTGTATTCACGTCATTGCGCTATCGCTCTGGGTTGGTGGGGTCTTCGCGTTGGCGCTTCTGGACCCTGAAGAGCGTGCTGGCGCGGCAAATCGCTTCAGTCAAATGGCTTTGTGGTCCGTGATTGCTGTTGTGGGAAGCGGGGTAGCGAATGCGTGGGCTCGATTAAATTTTGCCTCGGCCTGGCACAGCGCATATGCAGGTGTAATGATTTTAAAAGTTGTGCTCACTATTGGATTGATATTTATTGGTTATAAGCATCGCAAGAATTTGGCAGCAAAGGCACCGACATCAATTAACTGGGAGGCGTTTGGTCAGTTAATCCTGACCGAATTAACAATCATGATTGTTGCATTAGCGCTTGGTTCTTGGTTATCGGTCAATCGCTCACCATTGCCTATCGGTGGGGAGAAATTTAGCGTCGCGGTTACAGTGGCAGGGCTACCAATGCCGGGTGCCCCAACGCTGAGTCGCATGCTCTTTCTCTACAACCCTGACGCTTTGTTCATTGGCTTTCTAGTTCTTGCCGTCGCGCTATATGTACGTGGTGTCATCATTCTTGAACGCAGAGGCGATAAATGGCCGCTGGGTCGCACGATCGCATTTGTCTGTGGAATCGTAGCTATTGATTTTGCAACAAGCGGCGGCCTTGGTGTTTACGCGCATTTCTCCTTTTCTTATCACATGATCGCGCACATGGTTCTTGGAATGATCGCTCCGATTGCACTCGTTCTTAGTGCACCAATTACTTTGGCCCTACGCACGTTGCCCCAAGGGCGCACTCATGAAGAACGTGGAGTGCGAGGCACTCTGATCGCAGCTTTGCATTCGAAGCTTGCAAGTATCTGGGTCAATCCAATTGTTGCACTCGTACTTTTTGACGGATCGCTATTTATTTTATATTTCACAACACTCTTCGGTGGAATGATGCAGAGCCACCTTGGCCATTTCGCAATGAATGTTCATTTTCTTCTTGCAGGATTCTTATTTTTCCATGTCATCATCGGCGTTGATCCAAATCCTAAGCGGGCACCTCACCTAGTTCGCATCGTTATACTTTTTGCAGCGATGAGCATTCATGCATTTTTCTCAGTCGCATTAATGTCATCGAGTTCATTAGTTGATGGCGGCTATTTCGCTCAGCTTCACGCACCTTGGGTACATGATCTCCTTGCCGATCAAAGATTGGGTGGTTCAATCGGTTGGGCAATGGGCGAGATACCAATCCTGCTTGCTCTTGTGGCGACATTTATTCTTTGGGTGCGCGATGACTCGCGCGAAGCTAAGCGAATTGATCGAAATACGGAAAGAATGGCCGCGATGGGCCAACCTGATGAATTGGCTGAATACAACAATTACCTTGCAAAGCTAGCCACTCAGGACAAGAAAGAGGTTTAAGACGCTATGGATCTTTTATTCGAACTCCCTACCGAGTATGAAGATTTACGTGCCAGTGTCCGTGCATTGGCGGAGAAGGAAATCGCGCCACATGCGCGAGAGGTAGATGAGGAATCCAGATTCCCTGAGGAAGCCCACAAGGCTCTTCAACGCGCCGGGCTTGCCGCAGCTCATGTTCCAGCGGAATTTGGCGGGGATGGAGCCGATTCCCTGGCTGTAGCCATCATCATTGAAGAGGTTGCTCGCGTATGCGGTTCTTCTTCGTTGATCCCGGCAGTCAACAAACTTGGCTCACTCCCGCTTATTTCGGCCGGCACCTCAGCACAGAAAGAGCGGTGGCTTCGGCCGCTAGCGCAAGGAAAAGGTTTTTCTTACTGTCTCTCAGAATCTCAAGCAGGGTCGGATGCTTCCGCGCTTTCAACTAAAGCTATTCGAGATGGCGATGGATGGATCATTAACGGCAGCAAGAAATGGATTTCAAACGCTGGCTTCTCTGATTTCTACACGGTAATGGCTTCCAATGATTCGACTAAGGGAGCCAAAGGAATTACTGCGTTTATTATTGAAAAAAGCGATGCCGGTGTTTCCTTCGGGGCGCATGAGAAGAAAATGGGATTTAGAGGATCTCCAACGCGGGAAGTGTATTTCGATAATGTAAAAATCTCTGATGATCGTCGCCTTGGTGAAATTGGTAATGGTTTCAGTATCGCGATGAATACTTTGGACCACACCAGAGTCACCATTGCTGCGCAAGCACTTGGCCTTGCCCAAGGTGCATTGGATGTAGCAAGTAAATATGCTCATGAGCGCCAACAATTTGGTAGACCTATTGCTGATTTTCAAGGAATTCAATTTATGTTGGCAGATATGGCCATGAATATTGCAGCGGCAAGACAACTTACTTATGCTGCCGCGGCTAAAAGTGAACGTAATGCTGGAGATCTTAAGTTTTTCTCTGCTGCCAGTAAATGCTTCGCAAGTGATACTGCGATGAAAGTGACTTCAGATGCCATTCAGATCTTGGGCGGGTATGGATATGTATCGGACTATCCCGTAGAGCGCATGATGCGCGATGCCAAACTGACTCAGATTTATGAAGGTACAAACCAGATTCAACGTATTGTTATGGCAAAAAATCTTCCTTAGAAGCGCACAACCTCATCCGGAGTAGCTGCGGCTGAAAGCGCAATGTCATGGTTTTCCCGCGGCAAGATGTCATTTGTTAGCTCACCCGAATAGATGAGGCCGACTTTCCATCCTGACATTGCTGGCAATGCTCGGTCGTAATATCCACCACCTTTGCCTAGCCGGTAGCCATCAGTATCGATATGTAGCGCGGGAACAATCACTACATCGACCGCGGCAAGATCTGAAAATTCTGGGCCGATTGGCTCCTGAATTCTGCCTGCGAGGTGAAGGTTTTCTGGTTTTCCATCCCAGGTAACCCACTCAATTCCACGCTCGCCCAAGCGAGGCAAAATGAGAGTGACTCCTTTGGCAAGAAGTGATTGATTGAGCTCTTGCGTAGAGGGTTCGGTCCCGTAAGAAATATAGCTGGCAACTATTTTTGCCCTAGCGATTTCTGGTGTGGCCAATAATAAATCAAAAGTGACGCTTCTAACTCTTTCTCGGCGGTCATGACGAAATTGCTCACGTAATCGAGCTTTTTCATCTGCCATCATGTGTTAAATCCCCTAGAAGTATTGGTCTAACAAGTATGGTGTGATTATGCCAGAGCAGATGCACGTTGATGAGTTTTTGACTGCTCTCTTAGCAATCAGCCGACCGCTTGAATCATTTGATATGCCCCTATTGGATGCCCACGGAGCAACTCTTTCCTCTGATATTTACGCGGGGGATCGACTTGTCATGAATGCAGGAACCAGGATTCGATCTACGCAGATCGGACTTGCAGCCTCCATCGGCCTCGATCATATGCCAGTTCGGCCACATCCTCGCGTTGTGATTATTTCAGCGGGTCCTGATCTCGTAGAACCTGGCAAAGAGCTACACGGTAGCGAAGAGTTCGAGACAAATTCCTGGATTCTTACAACGGGAGTGCGCGAGGCGGATGGTGTTGCTTATCGGGTTCATTCAATTCCCGATGATGAAGAACAATTAAAGGCGGTTGTCGAGGATCAATTAGTGCGTGCTGATTTGGTAGTTGTCAGCGGTGAACGCGGTGATGATTCATTTGATTTGATTACTCGATCCCTAAGTGCGCTCGGAGAAATCACCACTGCAGATGTCGCCATCGAAAACAGCGGTCGGCATAATTTCGGCCTCATTGGTCCTGATCGAACACCAGTTGTAACTCTTCCGGGTGATCCAATTTCGGCTTACATCTCCCTTGAACTCTTTGTCAGACCCATGATCAGAACAATGTTGGTAGCAGAAAGCGTTCATCGCCCCTCGGTGAAAGCTCGGCTGGAGAAGCCAGTTGCCTCAACACCTGGTGTGCGTTCCTATTTACGTGCGATCTTGTCTGAGGACTCCAAATCCGTGCGGGCACTAGATTTCCAAGAGGAGATGTCCACGCTGGCGCAAGCCAATGCATTGATCTCTATTCCCGAGGAGATCACCGAGATGGCCGCAGGTGATGAAGTAATAGTCGTCGTACTTCGGCGACGGTATTTTTGAAAGTTAGATGACATGACGACGCAAACATGGCCCGTGATCTTGCGCCAAGGAGATATCACCCTGCGCCCGCTACGCCTTCGGGATCGGGGGAAATGGGATCGGTTACGAAGTACGAATCGAGAATGGTTAGGCCCCTGGGAGGCAACGATGCCCCGCGTACCTGGGGAGAAAGCGAATCGGAAACTCCCCACCTACTTTTCAATGGTGTCAGCTCATAACAAAGAGGGTCGTACCGGACGATCGATTTCCCTTGCGATTTGGCACAAAGAGGACCTCGTCGGCCAAATTTCTTTGGGAGGGATTATTTACGGAGCTCTTCGAGGGGCGCACATCGGGTATTGGATTGATACGGCTCATGCCAATCAAGGGCTAGTTACTTCATCTGTAGAAATGTTGACCCAATACGCTTTTAATGAGTTGAAATTACATCGTATTGAGATCAATGTCCGCCCCGAAAATGATGCTTCTAAACGAGTGGCCGAAAAATGTGGCTACCACCTTGAAGGGGAGCGGCCGAGATTTTTGCATATCGATGGCCAATGGCGTGACCACCTATCTTTTGTACGCGAAAACCCGAATATTTCTTAGTTTAAATCTGAAAAAATATTGGGATAAATGTGCGCGTAAATACCAGAAAGGGCTTGCTCCTGCGTCTAACCTTTATCCATCATGGCATCGGGACTAATTTATCTAGCCATCGTCGGGATGTGGGTTGCCTACTTCGTACCCCGATGGGTTCATAGTCACGACGAATTTTCTGGAAAGTCTGTCGAGCGATACAAGAGCGCGCTTCGAACCGTTGCCATCGGTCCTGTTGCCGAATCTGTAACTGGTGCAAATTCCGAAGTCGATTACGAGACAAAGATTGCCCAAACTTTATTACGCAGACGGATTATTTTTGGACTTCTATCACTCGCGTTAGTGCTTTCAGTATATGAAGTTGCTTTTAATTCGATGGCAGTCGTGTATTCATTCTTACCACTTACTGGTTTTGTTATTTATATCGCTCAGGTCAGAAGTCGCGGTGTTGCAGATCGCTTACATCGCCGACGCGTAGAACAACTTCATCGCTCCAACGATGGAGTTTTCTCTACGAATCTTTCTCAAGTGGTCGCTCCAAGAGAATCTAAGGAACATTGGATTCCGCTTTCAGAACGTGAATCATCTGGTGTTGTTATTTTGCCTAAAGGATCTGCGCAGGATCGAAATACATGGCAACCAAATCAAGTACCAGTCCCTACATATGTAACAGCTCCAAAGGCGGTTACGCCAAAGCGAGTTATTGACCTCACAATTCCTGGGGCCTGGACAGCTGAACAAGAGCGCTTGGCAAGTGAAGCTTTGTCGGCCGTTGCGCCCAACCGCGATGAGGTGTTTGATCAGTTACTAGCGGAAGAAGCAGTTGAACGTTTGCGCCAAAACCGCGCCTCTAGCGAATAGTTTCATTTCTGTAGTTCGGGGCTGTAGCGCAGTTGGTAGCGCGCCTCGTTCGCAACGAGGAGGTCAGGGGTTCGATTCCCCTCAGCTCCACTTTACTTTGCTACAACTAAATCCAGGATGGCCACCACATCATGTGTGACCATGCGTCGTAAGTAATAACCTTCGCTGTAAATATTGGCAGAAAATAGAAGAAATTCATGGCCACAGCTGCAACGAGAATGGCGACGATGATTTTTCGATTCCTCTCCCATGGTTGCAGACCTAAGTATTTCTTAGCGCAATAAACAAGTGCCAAAATCAGAAATGGTTCAAAAACTATTGCATAGAAACTAAATACCGTTCTTTTTTGAAAGAGGAACCAAGGCAGGTATCCAGCGGCGATCCCCAATAATATGAAAGTTGCAGCAGGGTCAGGCTTGCTTTTGAGATGACTAGAAATCCAAAACCCTAGAACTGTTGCAATGGCTAGAGTTGCAAACCACCAGAGAATGGGCGTGCCCAGGGCAAGTACTTCCTGAGCACACTTTTTTGCCCCACAATTCTTCGGTGTTTCATAGTAAAAAGAAGTGGGTCGTCCCATAACAAGCCAGCTCCAGGGATTAGCTTGATAAGGATGGTGTTCCGTAAGGGTTGTATGAAAATGCAACATTTCTGCGTGGTAGTGCCAGAAGGAGCGAAGTGGTGCGGGGATAAAACTAAAGGAGGACTTTCTTCCGTCAGCCCAATGACGATCCCAGCCGCGCGAACTCATGAACCATCCGATCCAGCTAAATATGTACGTCGCTACTGGAAGCACTAAGAACTGCATTTTTCGTTTGACCAATAAACGAAACGACAATCCTGAAGTTCGGAAATCCATATAGATGGCAGCTAGAGCGAAGGCAACAAGGAAATAGACGCCACTCCATTTTGTAGCACTTGCCAATCCAAAGAAAAGTCCTGCAAGCCAAAAACGATTCTTAAGCCATGCAAATGCACCAAGTAGGGCAAAGAAAGTAAGGAAGAGATCAAGTAGTGCGGTGCGCGAGTGAACAAGTTGCATTCCATCCAGCGCCATGAGGCCGGCTGCGAGTGTGTTAAGAGATTTAGAATGAAAGAGGTGATTGGCAATTCGAGCAACAAGATAAATGATTAGAGCTCCAACGACCGCGCTGGTTATACGCCATCCGAATTCGTTGTTACCAAAAAGCTTTATGCCTAGACCGATACACCACTTTCCAATAGGAGGGTGGACGATGAATTCAGGCGATGAACCAGTGACCTCCACGCCATATTTCAATAAATCTCTTGCACCGTCTACGTAATAGACCTCGTCAAAGACGTAGCCTTTCGGCGTGCCTAGATTCCAGATGCGCAAAAGAAAGGAAAGGAGCGCAATAAGGATGGGTGCCATGTCCGTAGCCTAAGCGCGAACGAGTGGTAATCCTGAGAGGATGGAGCCATGAGTTTGATACTTGCTGGAACCCCGTTGGGTAATCCCAAAGATGCCAGCACCCGATTACTTACGGCCATAGAGAACGCCTCAGTCATTGCTGCTGAAGATTCTCGAAAATTTCATAGGTTGTGTAAAGACTTAGAGGTTCACTTTTCTGGGCGAGTCATTTCTTTTTTTGAGGGAAATGAGACGGAGCGAACTCAGGAGCTACTCTCTATTTTAAAAACTGGCGTTGATGTATTAGTCGTCTCCGATGCCGGCATGCCAACAGTGAGTGATCCTGGGTATCGGTTGATGCGCGATGCGATTGCTGCAGGGATTGAAGTTGCTGTAATTCCCGGACCTAGCGCAGTGACGATGGCGATCGCTTTGTCTGGTCTACCTACGGATCGATTTGTTTTTGAAGGTTTCTCACCTAGGGCGGAAGGAGCGCGGCAGAAGTTCTTCTCCCAGTTGCGCCATGAAGAGCGAACGATCGTGTGGTTTGAGGCGCCGCATCGACTGGCCGAATCCTTGGCCGATGCCGTTGAAGTCTTTGGTGCTGATCGATTGGCGGTGATGTGCCGCGAGATGACCAAGACCTATGAAGAAACCCTGCGGGCAACATTGGGCGAGATCCTTGTATGGGCGAATGAGAATGAAGTCTTGGGAGAAATCACCATGGTTCTTGCAGGGGCGCCAACGGATTCCGAAGAAATTTCGGCATCAGGAATGGTTGCCAGGGTGAGGGAATTTGAAGCTGCCGGTATGGAGCGTAAAGCGGCGATTGCCACGGTGGCCGAAGAATTCTCCGTTGCTAAGCGAGATGTTTTCGCGGCAATGGTTGATGCGAAATCAGCCTCTAAGATAGGCACGTGAGCCTAAACAGCGCAGGAACAGGTAAGTCGTTCTATTTGACGACGCCAATTTATTATGTAAATGATGCCCCGCATATCGGCCATGCCTACACGACGGTGGCTGGAGATGTTCTTACTCGCTGGCATCGGCAACGCGGTGAAAGCGTCTGGTTCTTGACGGGCACCGATGAGCACGGGCAGAAAGTCATGCGCACGGCAGAAGCAAATAACACCTCACCTCAGGAGTGGGTAGATAACCTTGTTGAGACCGCATGGAAACCTAACTGGCGCACACTCAATATCGCTAACGATGATTTCATTCGGACAACCGAACCTCGTCACATGGAACGCGTTCAAAGATTCCTACAGAGCCTTAAAGATGCTGGCCATATTTATGCAGGCAAGTACGAAGGTCCGTATTGCGTAGGGTGTGAGGAATTCAAACTTCCCGGAGATTTAATCGAAAAAGATGGCGAAAAACTCTGCCCCGTCCATAGCAAACCCATTGAACTCGTTAACGAAAACAACTGGTTTTTTAGACTCTCTGCATTTGTTGAGCCACTCTTGCAGCATTACCGCGACAACCCGGATGCCTGCCAACCAGAGAGCGCTCGCAATGAAGTAGTTTCATTCCTTGAAAGCGGAGTAACAGATCTCTCTATTTCTCGATCGACATTTGATTGGGGTATTCCCGTTCCATGGGATACCGACCAAGTCGTTTATGTTTGGTTTGATGCGTTACTGAACTACGCCACCGCAGTGGGACTCGGTGATGATCCAGCCTCTGAAGGCGGCAAGAAGTTTGCCCAGACCTGGCCAGCTGATGTGCATTTAGTAGGTAAAGATATTTTGCGCTTCCATGCGGTGATCTGGCCAGCAATGTTGATGGCTGCAGGTCTTCCTGTTCCTGGAAAAGTTTTTGCGCACGGATGGCTGCTCGTTGGCGGCGAGAAGATGAGCAAGAGCAAACTGACGGGAATTGCACCAAGTGACATTACCGATCACTTTGGTGTGGACGCATTTAGATATTACTTCTTGCGCGCAATTCCATTTGGTACAGATGGATCATTCTCTTGGGAAGATATGGGCGCCCGCTACACAAGCGAACTTGCGAATGACTTTGGCAACCTTGCTTCAAGACTGGCGGCAATGGTTCAGAAGTATTGCGACGGACTTTTGCCTGCGCCAAGTAATGATGCGGGATTAGAAGCGCTACTCGCTGCTACTGTTGAAAAGGCCGATGCTGCTATCTGTGCCCTTGATTTTCAGGGTGGAATCAATGCCATTATGGATTTCTGTAAGCGGGTTAATGGATATGTGACCGAGCAAGAGCCATGGGTTCTAGCTAAGGATCCGGCTAATCAAGCCAAGCTAGAAGGGGTTTTGTATAACACTGCTGAATCTCTTCGCGCGCTTGCTGTCTTGCTGCACTCGATCATGCCCGCAACATCTGAAATCTTGTGGGAGAGTTTGGGAGCAAATAAAAGTATTGGTGCAATTTCAGATCAGCGCATCGACAACGTCTCCACATGGGGTCAACTTCCCGAAGGTTCACTGGTGCAAAAGAGCGCGGTTCTCTTTCCTCGGCTAGAAACTGCTGAGTAATTTGTATGGCTGATCGCCACAACAGGGATTTAGATCGTCCGCTTGCACCACTTCCCGAACCACTACCTGCGACAACAGTGGATTCGCATGCACACTTAGAAATTGTCACGGAATCTGCACCTGACTCATCAGAGGTTGGAAAAGTTCTAGCGGACGCGAAGTCAGTGGGGATTGATCGCGTAGTCCAGGTGGGATATTCGGCCGAGCAGTCTCGATGGTGTGTAGCCGCAGCAGAGCATTGGAATGATTCTGTATTGGCTGCAGTTGCCTTGCACCCTAACGAGGCACCTATCGTTGAAGATTTAGATCATGATTTGGCAATAATTGCTGAATTAGCCCAGCACCCTCGAGTTCGCGCCATTGGTGAAACTGGCCTAGATTATTTCCGCACCGCTCCAGAATTGCGAAGTCGCCAACAAGAATCATTTAAGTGGCATATTGAATTAGCGAAGAAGACCAATAAAGCCCTAGTTATTCATGATCGTGACTCTCATGACGATGTCCTATCCATATTGCTAGAGGTCGGCGCTCCCGAAAAGACTGTCTTCCATTGTTTTTCTGGGGATGTTGCTATGGCAAAGATTTGTATTGATCGAGGTTACGTTCTCTCCTTTGCTGGAACGCTCACTTTCAAGAACGCCCCCGCACTTCGAGAAGCCGTTGCTCTCGTGCCGCATGATCAGCTACTTGTCGAAACTGACTCTCCCTTCTTGGCACCAGTGCCACACCGGGGTGGGCTCAACACCCCAGCCCACATTGCCACCATTGTTCGCGCCATGGCTCACGAGCGCGGCGAAGATGTTGGCGAGTTAGCCACCAAACTCGGCGAGAATGCCGAACGTATATTCGGATCGTTTGCACCGTGAGCACGCTTCTTGGTGCATCGCAGATCCGCGAACTAGCAGACGCTCTTGACCTCAAGCCAGCAAAAGCGTTGGGTCAGAATTTTGTTATCGACGCAAACGTGTGCCGAAAGATTGTGCGACTTGCAGGAGTAACTTCTGGGGATGTGGCCGTTGAGATAGGTCCGGGACTTGGCTCCCTAACACTTGGCTTACTTGATGAGGCTGCCAGAGTTATTGCCGTTGAAATAGATGAGCGCCTTGCCACGCAGCTACCAATTACTATCGCAAAGCATTCAGATCACCCAAGTAATCTCACAGTGATTAATCGTGATGCCTTGCAATTGAACGAATTGCCAGAGGACCCGACTGTGTTAGTGGCGAATTTGCCATACAACATTTCTGTTCCCGTGTTGTTGCATTTCCTAGAAACTTTTCCTACCTTGCGCTCGGGCGTTGTCATGGTCCAAGCAGAAGTTGCAGAGCGCCTCGCCGCGAAACCTGGCACGAAAGAATATGGAATCCCAACCGTTAAGGCGGCATGGTGGTCAAAAATGTCTTTGGCGGGAGCGGTTTCTAGATCTGTCTTTTGGCCAGCACCTAACGTGGATTCGAAATTAGTGGGATTCGTTCGTCGCCAACCCCCTGCCGCCGAATCATTGAGACCGGTTGTCTTTGCCGCAATTGATTGCGCATTTGCGCAACGACGCAAAATGCTGAGATCTGCAATGAGTGGTTGGCTTGGCGGATCAGATGTTGCTATTGAAGTTTTAACTCGAGCGAAAATTGACCCAACCCTTCGAGGTGAAGTCCTGGTCATTGAGGATTATTGCGCTATAGGAAGCGTTATTACTGAAATGGGCATAGGGTTTTAGCATGTCTCACGTAGTTCCAAACGCGGTTGTTGTTCGCGTACCAGGAAAAGTGAACCTTCAGCTCTCTGTTGGGCCAAAGGAGAGCGATGGATTTCATGGCGTCGTTACGGTCTTCCAAGCGATATCTCTTTTCGATGATGTAACCGTTTCTCAAGCAGATATTGGTACAGGAATCTCTTTAACAATTTCAGGAGATCTCTCGCATGGGGTGCCTGTAGATGAAACAAATTTGGCCGCTAAGGCAGCTCTCATTATGTGCCAGACATATGACCTTCCATTAGATTTATTGATTGACATTAAGAAGTCAATTCCTGTTGCTGGCGGAATGGCGGGCGGTAGTGCGGATGCCGCCGCAACAATTTTGGCACTTGATCACCTTTTTACTCTTAACCTTTCACGCGAAGAGATGTCCGTTGTTGCATCAAAGATTGGAAGTGATGTTCCATTCTTACTTGGTGGCGGCACCGCAGTTGGGCGTGGCAGAGGCGATGAAGTTACCTCGGCTCTTTCTAGAGGTACATACCATTGGGTTTTGGCGCTTTCATCAGTGGGTCTTTCAACGCCCGCTGTCTACAACGAAATCGATCGATTGCGTGAAGGACTTGTTGTTGCTCAACCTCATGCTAATGAATATTTATTGCAGGCTCTACTGTCATCAGATTCAACGGCTGTTGGTAAAGCATTATCGAACGACCTACAAGCAGCTGCATGTTCACTTAGACCAGCGCTTCGTTTGATATTGGATGTTGGTGAGGAATACGGAGCACTGGGTTCGATCGTTTCTGGCTCTGGTCCAACAGTGGCGTTCTTGGTATCTGATGAGGAACATGCATTGGACTTAGCAGTTGCTTTAACTTCCAGTGGTGTTATCGGAACAGTAACTCGAGCAAGCGGACCAGTACCTGGGGCGCGAGTAATCGAAGTTCGCTAAATCCTTAGATTTGTTCGTCGAAAGGCGCAGCAAGTTTGCTGAGCATCGATGCCAGCGCCGCACGATCACTCTTGCTTAAGCCCTTAAGAAATTCTCGTTCTCTTTCAAGGAGATCCTCCATCGCACGATCAACGGCTCGGACCCCACTTTTGGTGAGTGAAACTAAACTTCCTCGCCCATCTTTAGGATCGGCTTTGCGAGTGATGACGCCCATTTCCTCAAGGCGATCCAAACGATTCGTCATGGTTCCGCTAGTCACCATCGTTTCTTGGATGAGTTGACCAGGGGAGAGTTGAAAAGGCTCACCGGCCCGTCGTAGCGCTGCAAGAACATCAAATCCCCATGTATCCAGGTCTGCGAAGGCGTTACGTCGAGCGATATCTAGGTGGCGAGCGATGCGGGTGATGCGGCTCAAGACCTCAAGAGGGGTGAAATCCAGGTCTGGCCTCTGGGATTTCCAGGCCGCAACAAGGCGGTCCACTTCATCGCGCATTCTGGGCCCCTTTCCCACATCTCATGACCCAACGGTAGTGGTCATAAGCACCCTTGGGGATGAGGGAGAATACGGGTTCCGCCATTGTGTAGTGGCTAGCACATGGGCCTTTGAAGCCCAGGGTCCAGGATCGATACCTGGTGGCGGAGCGCAAAAATGGCCAAGCCGAGTAAAGTCAGAGCAGGTAAGCGCTAGCGGCGGGAGCTTAGTTTGAGCCTGGTTGATTACGTCATCGTGTTAGCAGCTGGTGAAGGCACGCGCATGAAATCTTCGACCCCCAAGGTTTTACATTCCATTGCAGGACGTTCACTTCTTGGTCATGTTGTTAGCGCCATTGACACTCTCTCACCGGCACATGTGCGCGTCGTTGTTGGTTCTAGTCACGAGTTGGTCACCGAGCACCTTCGCGAAATTGCCCCACACGCCACTGCAGTATTACAAGAGCGTCGCGGCGGTACTGGTCATGCAGTGCAGTTAGCCCTTGAAGGCGTTGCGGCAACAGGCACAGTCCTGGTCGTTGCAGGAGATACGCCACTGCTCTCGGGTAACACGATGGCTCAACTTGTTGAAGCACACAAGAGCGGATCTTTTGCAGCAACTGTGTTGACTGCCGAACATCCAGATCCAACTGGTTACGGCCGCATTATTCGCACTGATAACGGAGATCTCTCACGTATTGTCGAAGAACGTGATGCGACAGAACTTGAAAGAGAAATTGATGAGATTAATTCTGGTGTGTATGTTTTTGATTTAGCGATGCTCCACAATGCAATCGGCAGACTCTCAAGTCAAAATGCTCAAGGCGAGCTCTACTTGACCGATGTAATTGAAATTCTTCGTACTGATGGTGGCCGTGTTGTTCCGGTACTCACTCCAGATTTTATTGAAATTCTTGGTATCAACGATCGTGTTCAACTTGCCGAGTGCGCAGCACTTATGCGAGATCAGATAAATGATGCTTTCATGCGATCTGGTGTCACAATGATTGACCCAACTACCACGTGGATTGATGTCACAGTTGAAGTTGCACCTGATGCCACGATTCACCCAGGAACGGCGTTGTCTGGTGCAACGAAAATTGCCGCAAATGCAGTCATTGGGCCACGTACAACTCTTGTCGATTGCACCGTCGAGTGTTGCGCGACCGTGGTTGAGTCCTATTGCAAGGGCGCGACCATTGGGGAGAGTGCCAGTGTTGGTCCATTCACGTACTTGCGCCCTGGCGCAGTCCTTGCAAAAGACAGTCGGGCTGGGGCATTTGTTGAGATGAAGAATGCCTCGCTAGGTGTAGGTTCTAAAGTTCCACATTTGTCGTACGTCGGGGATGCAACTATCGGCGTTGGCACAAATATCGGCGCCGCTACTATTTTCGTCAATTATGACGGCGTAGATAAGCATCACACACGTGTTGGCGATCATGTTCGCGTGGGTAGCGACTCCATGCTGGTTGCTCCTGTGAGTATCGGAGATGGTGCGTACACCGCCGCTGGCTCTGTAATTACTGAAGATGTTCCGGCTGGCGCGATCGGCGTTGGCAGGGCAAAGCAACGAAATGTCTTAGGGTGGGTTCTGCGCAAGCGCGCTGGAACCTCATCTGCAGCAGCAGCCAATGCCAGCATCGAGAAAGGGACATCCACCTCATGAGCGAACTTAAACTCGCCTCCGAAAAGCGTCTACGTCTATTTTCAGGTCGCGCTTTTCCTGAGTTAGCCGAGCAAGTTGCCGCAGAGTTAGGTATCCCACTTACGCCAACATCGGCATACGACTTTGCTAACGGTGAAATATTTGTTCGCTTTGAAGAAAGCGTTCGAGGCAGTGATGCCTTTGTTATTCAGAGTCATGCCAACCCTGTTAACAAGCACATCATGGAACAACTCATCATGGTGGATGCACTCAAGCGCGCATCAGCAAAACGAATCACTGTTGTTGCTCCCTTTTATGGTTATGCCCGTCAAGATAAAAAGCACCGTGGTCGCGAGCCAATCACTGCTCGATTGATGGCGGATCTTTTCAAGACAGCTGGCGCAGATCGTTTAATGGTTGTTGACCTTCATACCTCACAAATCCAAGGTTTCTTTGATGGTCCAGTGGATCATCTTTTCGCACTTCCGTTATTGGCAAACTACGTAGGAAGCAAAGTAGATCGATCACGTCTCACGATTGTTTCCCCGGATTCAGGTCGCGTTCGCGTTGCTGAACGTTGGTCTGATTTATTGGGTGGCTGCCCGATTGCATTTATTCACAAGACTCGCGACCCACGTATTCCAAATGAATCTGTTACTGGTCGAGTTGTCGGAGATGTTCAAGGACAAACATGCGTTGTTATAGACGACATGATCGACACCGCGGGAACCATCACGAAGGCTGTTGACGCACTCTTCAATGAGGGCGCCAGAGATGTCATTGTCGCGGCTACTCATGCGGTTCTGTCTGGTCCGGCAATTGAGCGATTGAAAAATTCACGAGTAAGCGAAGTTGTCATTACAGATACTTTGCCCATTGCTGAAGAAAGTTACTTTGATCGTCTCACCGTCTTGTCGATTGCTCCTTTGCTTGCCCGAGCCATCAAGGAAGTCTTTGAAGATGGATCGGTCACGAGCCTCTTTGACGGCCTGAGCTAAGCCCATCTTTTGCCTGGTTTCCAGGCGGATTTGCCCTACATAGGCGTAATTGGCTAATCTTTGCCTCGTTCCGGCGAGGGTTTTACACCGTAATCGACGGCTTGAAAAAGTCGACGAATGCATGTCGCACCTAAATCCGAAACCACAGTGTAGAAACCGCATGGTTTTTTGGGATTAATTACAGGGAGATAAAAATGGCCGAGATCAGCATCAATGGTGTGACCCGTACTGAATTTGGTAAGGGCGCCTCACGTCGCGCACGTCGCGATGGACTAGTTCCTGCTGTTATCTACGGGCATGGTGCTCAACCTGCACACGTGGCTTTGCCTGCACGTGAGCTTGGCATTGCACTCAAGACCGCCAACGTTCTTCTCGACATCGTTGTAGACGGCAAGACTGAACTCACACTTCCTAAATCCATCGTGCGCCATGCAATCAAGGGAACCCTCGAGCATGTTGACCTCGTTATCGTCCGTCGCGGAGAGCGCGTTGTTGTCTCTGTCCCAATCCACACATCGGGCGAGCATGATCGTGATGGAATCCTCGAGCACATGAACACCACAATTGATGTTGAGACAGAAGCAACTTCGATTCCTGACTTCCTTGCCTTGGATCTCACCGGAATGGTTGCTGGACATACACTCTTCGCTGAAGATGTTGCTTTGCCTGCGGGAATGACATTGGCCAGCGATGCTCGCATGCCTGTTGTTCACCTATCAGTTCGCTCCAGCCATGATGATGTTGAAGCACCTGCCGCTGCAGCTGCTGCAGCAGCACCTGCCGCTGATGCCGCAGCCGAAAAGAAGGATGCTTAACTAGTCTCTCAAGTACGCTTGGCCCATGGTCTGGTTGATTGTGGGTTTAGGCAATCCTGGTGATGACTATGCCGCAACCCGGCACAACATTGGGCAAATGGTTGTTGATCGTTTAGCAACGCGCCACAGCGCCAAGTGGAGTACTCACAAATCACGGACCGAAGCTGCCGCATTTAAAATCGGGGTGGGAATCAATGCTGCCTCAATAATCGTGGCCAAGTCGCGAAGTTATATGAACGAATCTGGTGGGCCAATTAGCGCTCTGGCAGCCTTCTATAAAGTTCCGCCATCACAAATGATTGTGATTCATGACGAACTTGATATTCCTTTCGGCGCAATCCGCACCAAAGTTGCAGGTGGCGATAATGGCCACAACGGATTGAAATCGCTGACCTCAGTTTTTGGCACTCCTGAGTATTTTCGAATCAGAATGGGCATCGGTCGCCCCCAAGGCCAACAAGATCCTGGTGATTTCGTCCTCAAGCAATTTGCTAGCGCCGAGCGGAAATCACTCGATGAGTTCATCGATCGTGGCTGCGATGCCGTGGAGTCATTGATAACGAATGGGCTAGAAATCACGCAGCAAAACTTTAATATCTGAGATTGGAATATCTCTAGACGCACCCGAGTTTGGGCAATAAACTCACCGCCATGACTTCACGCAAAGATCACAAAATCCTTCTAGATGAATCCGAAATGCCAACTCAGTGGTACAACTTGATCGCTGATTTGCCATCGCCACCACCACCGCCACTTCATCCTGGCACCCACGAACCTATTGGACCTGAAGCGCTTTCTGCATTGTTCCCAATGGAATTGATTATGCAAGAGGTCACGACAGAGCGTTACATTGATATTCCAGAAGCGGTGCAAGAGATTTATCGCTTATGGCGTCCATCTCCACTCTTTCGCGCACACAATTTAGAAAAGGCTTTGGGAACTCCTGCTCGTATTTACTATAAGTACGAAGGCGTAAGCCCCGCAGGATCACATAAGCCAAACACTGCAGTACCTCAGGCTTATTACAATCACCAAGCTGGAATTAGAAAACTCACAACTGAAACTGGCGCAGGCCAATGGGGTACAGCACTTGCATTTGCATGCGCGCTCTTTGGAATGGACCTTGAGGTATGGCAGGTAGGTGCTTCTTATGATCAGAAGCCATATCGTCGTTTGATGATGGAACTATTCGGTGCCACTGTGCATCGTTCACCATCTGAACTCACACAGGCTGGTCGCGATCAGTTGGCTAAGAACCCAAATCACACGGGATCCCTCGGAATTGCAATTAGTGAAGCGGTCGAGGTTGCAGCACAAGATCCAGCAGTTAATTACGCACTCGGTAGTGTGCTCAACCACGTTCTTCTTCACCAAACAATCATTGGCGAGGAAGCTTTGAAGCAGTTTGCCAAAGTTGGGGACTATCCAGATGTTGTTGTCGGTTGCACCGGCGGCGGTTCAAACTTTGCTGGACTGGCCTTCCCGTTCATTCGTGAAAATCTTACAAAGGGAAAGACCACCAAGATTCGCGGAGCAGAACCTGCATCCTGCCCATCACTCACGCGCGGTGAATACCGCTACGACTTCGGTGACACTGCTGGCATGACACCGTTGATGAAAATGCACACATTGGGTCATGATTTTGTACCAGATCCAATTCACGCAGGTGGCCTTCGCTATCACGGAATGGCTCCATTGATTTCGCATGTGTATGAACTCGGACTTATGGATGCTGTTGCAGTGGGACAACTCGATTGCTTTGCAGCCGGAGTTCAGTTCGCTCGAACCGAGGGAATCGTTCCTGCCCCAGAACCAACACATGCCCTTGCCGAAATTATTCGCCAAGCCAATGAATGCAAGGAGACGGGCGAGGAGCGCGTACTTCTTACTGCACTCTGCGGTCATGGTCACTTCGACTTAGCTGCCTACGATGCATTCCTTAGCGGCGACATGAGCGATCATGCGTTGTCAGAGGATTCCATCCAAGAAGCTATGAAGAGCGTTCCAGTTATTAAGTAACTCTATAAAGAGCTCAACCTGTATTGCGAAGCCCTGCTGCTACACCGTTAATGGTGAGCAGTAGGGCTCTTCGCAATAACGGATCAGCATTTTCGCCCGCCTCACGTACACGTTCTAAAAGATTAACTTGAAGTAAATGCAATGGCGCAAGATAGGCATCGCGAACTTGCAACGTTCTGGCAAGAAGTGGTTGATTGCCCAGGAATGTACTTTCACCGGTGAGCAAAAGAATTTCAGATTTCGTTAATTCAAATTCTTCCTTGATGGTTTTTAAGAAATGCTGTAGCTCTGCTGGAACAAGGCGCGAAACATAGCGCTCAGCCATTTCCATATCCGTCTTAGCCAAAGTCATTTCAACATTGCTAATGAAGGTGCTAAAGAAGTGCCATTCGCCCAGCATTTGTTTAAGGGTGTCGCTCTTTCCTGCTTCTCTGGCCGCTTTGAGTCCACTGCCAACCCCATACCAACCAGGAACAATTTGACGTGATTGCGTCCATCCAAATACCCAAGGAATTGCACGCAAACCTTCAAGACCAATGCTTGCATCTGGGCGGCGAGAAGGCCGCGAGCCTAAGAAAAGTTCACCCAATTGTTCAACCGGTGTGGATGCGTAGAAATAAGCAGGTAGGTCAGGATGGTCAATCAGTGCGCGATATCGAGAAAAAGAACTCTCGCTGACCAAGTCCATGCAGTCGTTCCACTGCATCAAAGCTTGTGGAGACTGGCGCGGCCCACGATTGAGAACGGTGGCTTCAAGCGCGGCGGCGAGTGAGAGTTCGATGTTCTCTCTTGCAAGGGAGGGCAAGGAATATTTATCACTGATGACTTCACCTTGCTCGGTCATCTTTATCTGACCATCAATGGAACCCCATGGCAGAGCGATTAGTGCGTCATACGTTGGTCCACCACCTCGACCGACGGAGCCACCGCGACCGTGGAAGAGGCGCAACTTAACACCATGTTTAAGGGCGATATCGCGGAGGCGCCTTTGCGCCCGATGAATTTCCCATTGGCTTGTAGCGATTCCTGCATCTTTATTTGAATCTGAATATCCGAGCATCACTTCTTGAACGTCTCCACGAAGTTTAAGCACGCGACGGTATTCAAGACAGCTAAGGAGTTCTTCAAGAATGACATCTGCGGATCGTAATTCCGCAACGGTCTCAAGTAGTGGTGCAAAACCAATTCGCGCAATGGACTTATCAAGATCAATGAGGCCAGCTTCTTTGGCTAGGACGACGGCTCCGAGCAAATCATCCGCGCCCTTTGTCATAGAAACAATGTAGGTTTCAATGACTTCTGGCCCAAAGCGATCGATGAGATCGCCCACTGCTACGAATGTGTCGAGTGTTTTCTTCCCAAGTGCATCAAGTGTCGATGGATTACAGTGATTTGGCTTAGCGAGTTCAGCATTAAGAACGCCGGTACGCTGCCTGGTACTCAAGGTTGAATACTCCGGTCCCATGAATTGCGCCAGTGCTTGGTGATGCACTTGCGCATGCTCGCGAACATCCATTGTTGCGTGAGTTAGCCCGAATGCCGCCACTGTACGAATAGTTCGCTCTAGCAGACCGGTCGCGATTAATTCACCGCGATGGTCAAAGAGTGAATCTCGCATGAGCATCAAGTCTGAGAGTAATTCGTGAGTGTCTTTGTAGTCACGGTGTGGAACATGTTCGGCGCCCTTTGCATGGCGAACGCGGGTCAGATTTAAACGGTGGACGATTGCCGTTGCTTTAAGTCGGTAGGGCTCCTCAGCATTTATGCGTCGATACCGAGCTTCAATCTCGGGAATCAACTCAAGGTCTTGCTCAACAGATGCGAGAAGTTCGGGGGAGACTCCAGTAATTCGCGTGGATATGGAAAGCATTTGGCGAATCTCATCCATGGCAGACAGGGTTACACGAATCGCATGGCCAACTTGTAGGACCAATGTTTGCCGTGTTACCTCAGGAGTCACGTTTGGATTTCCATCGCGGTCTCCACCGATCCATGTTCCAAATGACAAGGGACGACTTGTGGGTGGGAGTTCAAAATCCAAGCGCTTTAACTCGTGCGCTAAATCATCCAGAACTTCAGGAACAGTAAGACGGAAAAGATCATCCAAGTAATAGAGCGCGTTCATTGCCTCATCAAGTGGCTCTGGTTGGCCCAATCGCAATTCATCTGTCTGCCAGAGAAGATCTACGGTTTCTTCTAACCGTCGCTCTTGTAAAGGTGAGTGGTCTTTATCCAGCAAATCTGCAATCTGGCCAAGCTTTCCTAGGATCGATCGTCGCGCTGCCTCAGTAGGGTGCGCGGTAAAGACAGGTCGCACCATAAAATCTTCCAGCCACAGCGCAATATCTGCATTCGTTATTTCGTATCCAGCAACTGGGCTTTCTTTCGCGCTAACAATTTTATCCACTGCACGAGAAATCCACGAACCACCTTGGGCACGCGCAGTCGCCAAGATTCGAGAACGGTGAACTTGTTCGGCGACATTGGCCAAATGGAAATACGTACTAAATGCTCGCACCAACTGTACGGATTCTTCAACGCTCACACCTGCGAGAAGTTCTGCCCCTCCACCTTCGCGGACTGCGCTACGTACGGCTTCTACGAGTTCAAGAAGTTCTACACCTTCTTGTCGCACCAGCGATTGGCCAAGGAGGTCACCTAATTTTCGGACATCGCTACGAAGTTCAGCATCATCGTTGAATTCACCAACGGCTAAGTTCTCGGCAGACATGCGCTAATTATGCAGGTCTTTCTGCTCTAGACTGGCACCTACCCCGTTCCAGAGCCCTGGGATTTTTGCTAAATGGGGCGTCTTGGCATTTTCGGGGAAGGAGTGATCAATGCGTGGCTTATTACCTGCAATTATCCAATCCGCGGAAATTTCCTCGCAACTTTCTCAATCTCAGTCAGTTGTCGCCCCTGCTTCGATCAACCCTTTTCTTGTTGCACTCAAAGCAAAAGACCGACCTCTGATAGTTGTTACCGCGTCGAGTCGATCTGCTGAAGATCTGGCTGCTGAACTTCGAACCCTTCACGACAATGTCTTTGAATTCCCAGCATGGGAGACGCTGCCACATGAGCGACTCAGCCCTCGCAGTGACACTGTTGCCACTCGTATCCAAGCCCTGTACCAGCTGGAGAGAAATGATTCATCTGCATCGCATCTTGTAATTGTTATGCCAGCCCGGGCGCTGATTCATCGCTTTATTGCCGATTTAGCCAAGACACCACTAGTGGAGTTAGAGATCGGGCAAGAGATTGGTTTAGAGAAACTTGTACAACATCTTGGCGAATTAGCGTACGAGCGCACCGACCTTGTCGAACGCCGTGGGGAATTTGCCGTGCGCGGTGGCATCGTTGATGTTTTCCTTCCGTTGTCTGACCACCCAATCCGTGTGGATTTCTTCGGCGATGAAATTGAAGAACTCAGCTACTTCGAAGTTGCCGATCAGCGCACCTCAGCTCCTGTCATCGGAAAGATTGCAATTTATCCTTGCAGAGAACTGCTTCTAACGAATTCAGTAAGAGCAAGAGCTGCGCTCCTGCCAGAACTCTTTCCCGCCGCTAAAGAAGTCTGCGAAAGAATTGCAGAGGGAATTGTCACCGAAGGTATGGAATCTCTGATTCCATTATTGGTTGATCAACAGGTGAGCATCCTTGAACGTGCTCTGCCAAACACACAAGTGATCTTCATCGACAAAGAGCGGATACGATCGCGATCGGCTGATTTACTCGCAACAAACAAAGAATTTCTTGCCGCATCGTGGTCAAACGCAGCAAGTGGCGGAGTCTCGCCATTGCATGACGGTGACGGAACGTATCTCTCTTGGGAACAAATCATCGACCAGATCTCCGATCTGCGGCTACCGACACAAAGTTTCAACTCTTTCGGAAGCGATCTTGATGAGGATACGTCTTTCTTGGATGCAACACCCATAGAACCAATGAGAGGCAATACCGATAAAGCTGTTGCACTCATTGCTGATTCGTTGGCGCAAAGCCACACCGTTGTTTTTTCAGCCCTTGGTGCGGGTATGGCCGAACGTTTTGCTGATGTCTTCCGTAATGCTGATCTTCCCGTTCGCATGGTCGCAGAAATCAAGGGCCAGCCGGTACATGGCACGGTCTATGTGACTGCTTCCAATTTAAGCCATGGTTTTCTCTCGCATTCTGCATCGTTGCTTCTTATTACCGAGCGCGATTTATCTGGCAATAAGGGCAGTGGTAAAGATGGGGATCGGCTTCCTTCTAGGCGTAAGCAAACGATCGACCCATTGGAATTGAAGGCAGGAGATTTCGTAGTTCACGAACAACACGGAATCGGTCGATATGTTGAGCTGGTTCACAGAACAACGGGAACAATCACTCGTGAGTATTTGATTATTGAATACGCCTCTGCCAAGAGAGGAATGCCAGGGGATCGGATATTTGTCCCCACCGACTCGTTGGAGCAGGTGAGTAAATACATTGGCGGTGAGGCACCAACAGTTCACCGCATTGGAAGCGGTGATTGGCAAAAAGCCAAAGGCCGTGCACGCAAAGCGGTACGCCAAATTGCTGGCGAACTCATTCGTCTCTACGCCGCTCGAACGAGTGCGCCTGGTTTTGCGTTCTCTCCTGACACCCCATGGCAGCGCGAACTTGAAGATGCATTCTCATACGTAGAAACCGCCGACCAACTTTCAACGATCAACGAAGTCAAAGCAGATATGGAACGCCCCTATCCGATGGATCGCATTATCTGCGGCGATGTTGGCTATGGAAAGACGGAGATTGCTATTCGGGCCGCATTTAAGGCAGTCCAGGATGGCAAACAGGTTGCCGTTCTCGTTCCAACAACTTTGCTAGTCCAACAACACGGCACAACATTTTCCGAGAGGTATTCGGGATTTCCAGTCAAAGTGGCAGGTTTATCTCGCTTTAATACAGCAAAGGAAAGTAAAGATATTTTGGCTGGCCTTGCGGCAGGTTCTGTTGATGTCATAATCGGCACGCATCGATTGCTCTCTAATGATGTCCAGTTTAAAGATCTTGGACTTGTAATCGTCGATGAAGAACAGCGCTTTGGTGTCGAGCAGAAGGAATCGTTGAAGAAGTTGCGCACCTCGGTCGATGTGTTGGCCATGTCTGCAACACCAATTCCTCGCACCTTGGAGATGGCAGTCACGGGTATCAGAGAGATGTCCACGATCACCACTCCACCAGAGGATCGGCATCCAATCCTTACCTATGTCGGAGCTAGTGAAGAAGCTCAAATATCGGCGGCGATTCGACGAGAGTTAATGCGCGATGGCCAAGTTTTCTACATTCACAATCGCGTCGAGTCCATCGATCGCGCAGCTTCTCGCCTTCAAGAACTTATTCCAGAAGCGCGTATTCGTGTTGCTCATGGGCAAATGGGCGAACATATGCTGGAAGATGTAATTCTTGGATTCTGGGAACGCGAATTTGATGTTTTGGTTTGTACGACGATTGTTGAAAGCGGCCTAGATATTTCAAATGCAAATACTTTGATTGTCGAGCGTGCTGATCTTTTTGGACTATCGCAACTTCATCAATTGCGCGGTCGAGTTGGCCGTGGACGAGAACGTGCATATGCGTACTTCCTGTATCCGACAGATCAACCACTTTCGGAATTGGCGCACGATCGACTCAAAACAATCGCAGCAAATACTGAACTCGGATCGGGCATGCGCGTGGCGATGAAAGATCTAGAAATTAGAGGAGCCGGAAATTTGCTCGGTGGCGAACAATCAGGTCACATTGCCGATGTCGGTTTTGATCTTTACATGCGCATGGTCGGTGAAGCCGTTCAGGATTACAAGGCGGGGATCATGGAGACCGAAGAAAAATCCCTGGAGTGCAAAGTCGAACTTCCTATCAATGCCCACCTCTCCCACGAATACGTTCCAGGCGAGCGCCTTCGCCTAGATCTTTATCGTCGTCTCGCTGACGTGCCTTCTCCTGGCGCTGTAGAAGAAATTCGTTCCGAACTCATCGACCGCTTTGGCCCTTTACCCTTGGAGGCAGCCTTCCTTCTGGGAGTCGCCGAACTTCGCGCCTTAGCGAAGGAGGTCAGGCTGACCGAAGTTGTCATGCAAGGAAAATTCTTACGTCTAAGCCCCGTGAAACTCCCAGAATCGCTGCAATTGCGCTTGACTCGCGTATATCCGGGCTCGCTATACAAGAGCGCTACTGGGACGTTGCTTGTGGCGCTGCCGACGGGACCGGCGTGGTCGCCGTCATCTGTAGCCCCGGTCATGGTGGATACTTCTCTCCTAGCCTGGGTAACCGAGGCCATTAACGTTCTTGTCAGGCCAAGCCTGGCACCCAACACGACAGCGAAGTTGTCATCGAAAGCGAGTACGACGTGAAGAGAATCATTGCCGTTCTAACTGTTGCTAGCGCTCTTTTATTGAGCGGGTGTTCTCAAGTGGGCGTCGCCGCCTCCATTGGTTCAACCAAGATTACGCAGGCAACTGTGCAAAAGAGCATTGATACCGTTCTTGCCGAGCGCAAAAAGGTTGTCACCACTGGCATGACTCTTGATACCGGTGAAACCCTTAATCGCGGACAGTTGCGCTTCCACCTGATGGCCACACTCTTGGGCGATGTCGCAACCGATGGCAAGATCTCGGTCACCAAAGCTGAAATTGATGCACGCCGCGCAACGATTCTTACTCAAATTGGTGGAGCAGCTGCGCTACCTAAGGCTCTTGTCGGAGCAGGGATCGCCTCTATAGATCTTGATACATACCTACAGCTCATTATTCTCTCTGAAAAACTTCAAGCTGCCGCAGTGGCTGCCGGAATACCTCAAGCAAATACTGGTACCGAAATTCAGAAGTTAATTAGCGCCAAGGCAATCAAACTTAAAGTCACTGTGAATCCACGCTATGGAACATGGGATTCAGCCGCTGGCGACATAGTTGCTGCAACTTCTGCTAGTTCAGCAACGACGCCTGTACCTACTCCAACCAAGTGACCGAGTCCCACCTGCAACGCCTTGTTGCAGTGATGGATCAACTGCGATCACCGGGTGGGTGCCTTTGGGATGCTGAGCAAACTCATGAGTCACTTCTGAAGTTTCTCCTTGAAGAGTCATATGAATATATCGAGGCAGTAGAGACCAACGATCGTGAAGCAATGCAAGAAGAACTTGGTGACGTATTGCTGCAGGTGTACTTCCACGCGCGTATGGCTCAGGAACATCCAACCCACCCATTCTCCATTGAAGATGTTGCAGAAACTGTCGCAGATAAATTAATTCGTAGACATCCTCATGTCTTTGCTGATGTGAAAGTTTCTTCCAGCGATGAAGTTCTCGAAAACTGGGAAGCCCTTAAAGCTCTGGAAAAGGGCCGAACATCTGCTGTTGATGGTGTGCCGATTGCCCAGCCAGCGTTGACCCTTGTTACGAAATTGCTCTATCGCGCCGAGAAGAATCGTCTGGATCTTGATTTACCTCAGGACATCAATACCCCGACTGCCGCCACTGAAGAAGCAGTTGGTGAAGTGTTGCTTGCGACAATTGCTTGGGCCACTTCCAATGGAATTGATCCAGAGGGCGCCCTACGTGGAGTCTCACGGGCGCTCATGGCGCAGATTGCAGAGATAGAAAGCACCCCCGGCGCGGTAGGATAAGCACGCGATCAACGTTGATTTTGCGCTCACATTTGCGACATTATTGATTTTTAGGGAGATACAACGTGGCCATCATCGAAATCCTCGGAGCTCGTGAAATTCTTGATTCCCGTGGCAATCCAACGGTTGAGGTTGAGATCGCCTTGGAGGATGGAACCCAGGCTCGTGCCGCTGTCCCAAGTGGTGCATCTACCGGAGCTTTCGAAGCAGCCGAACTTCGTGATGGCGGTGCTCGCTATGGCGGCAAAGGCGTTGAAAAAGCAGTCGCGTTTATCATGGATGAAATTGCACCGAACATCATCGGGCTTGATGCACAGGATCAACGCCTTGTTGATGATGTCCTTATTGCCCTTGATGGGACACCCAACAAATCTCGCTTAGGTGCAAACTCACTTCTCGGAGCATCACTTGCCGTTGCAAAGGCTGCTGCGGAAAGCGCCGACCTGTCACTCTTTCGCTACCTCGGTGGCCCAAACGCACACTTGTTGCCTGTTCCGATGATGAATATTCTCAACGGTGGGGCACATGCAGATACAAACGTTGATATTCAAGAATTTATGATTGCTCCAATTGGCGCACCAACATTTAAAGAAGCACTTCGTTGGGGCGCTGAGATCTATCACGCACTCAAGGCCGTACTGAAAAAACGTGGACTAGCAACAAGTGTTGGCGATGAAGGTGGCTTTGCACCAAACCTTGACAGCAATCGCGCAGCTTTGGATCTGATCATCGAAGCGATCAAAGCTGCTGGTTTTGTTCCCGGAAAAGATATTGCACTTGCAATGGATGTTGCCGCGACTGAGTTTTACAAAGATGGTTCCTACACATTTGAAGGTTCACAGCGCACATCGGCAGAGATGATTGCCTACTACGCCGAACTCGTCGAGGCTTACCCATTGGTTTCTATTGAAGACCCACTGGATGAAGAAGATTGGGCTGGATGGGCGCAGATGACGAAGTCACTAGGCGACAAAGTACAGATTGTTGGAGATGACCTTTTCGTAACAAATCCAATCCGCTTGGCAAAGGGAATTGCAGCAAACACTGCCAACGCTCTGCTTGTTAAGGTCAACCAAATTGGAACACTTACCGAAACACTTGACGCCGTTGAAATGGCTCATCGCGCGGGATATCGCACAATGCTTAGCCATCGCTCTGGTGAAACAGAAGATACAACGATTGCCGATCTTGCAGTTGCTACCAACTGTGGCCAAATCAAAACGGGCGCACCTGCTCGCACCGAACGCGTTGCCAAGTACAACCAACTTCTTCGTATTGAAGAAGAACTGGGCGAAGGCGCACGTTATGCAGGCCGCGAAGCATTCCCACGATTTAGCGCCTAAAACCTAACAAATGGCTCGCTCTCGCACCTCTTCCAAGCGCCAACCCAACTATGGGCGTCGCGGAAATGGTCGAGTAATGGCCCTTGGGGTTGTTCTCTTTCTCTTAGCTTTAACGCTGGCTCCGCCCACTCAACGATATTTCGCCCAGCGCGCGCAGATCAGCGCCCTGCAAGCCCAGGTTGCATCCAATACAGAAGCGCTCAAGCAAGCAGCAGCCGATCTGCAAAAATGGAAAGACCCGCAATACGTGAAATCTCAAGCGCGTGAACGGTTGCATTTCATTTTGCCAGGAGAGCGTCAATACATTGTTACGACTCCGACTGATTCCACGAATCCACAAGCAACGACAGCGGTCTCCAAAGATTTACCCGCGGGCTTGCCTTGGTACAAGCGTCTAATCTCATCAATAACTGAGACCGGCCCAAAGTAAATGCTTGAAAAAAAAGCAACACAGGATGATCTTGATTGCATCCAAACTCAATTAGGGCGCACACCACGAAATGTTCATGCAATCGCCTATCGCTGCCCCTGCGGAAAGCCCGCAGTTGTTGAGACAGAACCACGTCTTGGCGATGGAACGCCATTTCCTACATTCTTTTATGCAACATGCCCACGACTCACTGGAGCGATCTCCACTTTAGAATCGACCGGACTTATGGTGGATATGAATAATCGTTTGGCGACGGACGCAGAATTAGGCGGGGCCTATGCCGCCGCACATGATGATTACATTGCAGCGCGTGCAGCTTTAGGAGTTGAGGTCGCCGAGATTGAAAACATTTCAGCAGGAGGGATGCCAGATCGTGTGAAATGTCTTCATTCACTTGTGGCACATTCATTAGCAGCTGGCCCTGGTGTGAACCCATTGGGGGATGAAGCGCTAGCGAAACTGCCGAAGTGGTGGGAAGTTCAACCGTGCAGCGAGGTTGAATAATGCGCGTTGCGGCTATTGATTGTGGCACCAACTCCATTCGATTACTTATTGCCGATGTCGATGGAGAGAACTTTCGCGAGGTCTACCGCACGATGGAAGTTGTAAGGCTGGGGCAAGGAGTTGATAAAACAGGAGAGTTTCACCCCGACGCCATCGAGCGAACTTTGGCTGTAGTTGATATTTTCGCTGCCGAGATCACTCGCCGAGGAGTTGAAAAGATTCGTTTCTGCGCCACCAGTGCATCGCGCGATGCGACCAACCGAAATCTTTTTCTCAATGGTGTGCACGATCGCCTTGGCCTCTACCCTGAGGTAATCACAGGCGATGAGGAAGCAAATCTCACTTTTTTAGGCGCAATTAGAGACCTTCCCACAAGCCAAGGGCCATTCCTTGTTGTTGACATTGGGGGAGGTTCAACGGAGTTTGTCTACGGAAACACTGATGTTGAATTCGCCAAGAGCGTCAACATTGGATGTGTACGCATGGCAGAGCGCCACTTCCACTCTGATCCACCAACGGCAGATGAAATTGCCAAGGCAACCACCGATATCCAAAAAGCAATTTCAGAGGCAGCAACGGTAGTTCCAATCACACAAGCAAAGACGGTAATCGCAGTTGCAGGTACGGCAACAACTGTCGCGGCAGCAGCCATGGGATTGCCAGAGTACGACCGTTACGCGATTCACCTTTCTCGCATAGCCGCAGGTAAAGCCCATGAAGCCTCACTGATGTTTCTAGCGATGAATCATGATCAACGTACCGCTCTCGGCTATATGCACCCTGGCCGCGTTGACGTAATCACGGCGGGTGCACTCGTTCTTTCACAAGTAATGCTTGCAACGGGTGCATCAGAATTTGTCGCATCAGAGAGTGACATCCTCGACGGAATCGCCTGGTCCATTGGCTCGCGCTAAAGCAACAAACGTTAAGGCCGTTGCTGCGAAGATAGAGACAATCGGCCAACTAGATGAAGCCATCACTCATTGCACCGCTTGTCCTAGGCTCGTTGCATGGCGCGAGGAAGTTGCTGTCGTAAAGCGCAAGGCATACACCGATCACGAATACTGGGGAAAGCCAATTCCAGGATTTGGCTCGGACAAACCACGGTTATTAATTGTCGGTTTAGCACCCGGTGCTCACGGAGCAAATCGCACAGGGAGAATATTTACAGGAGACTCATCTGGTGATTGGCTCTATGGTTCATTGCACCGTATCGGAATTGCGAAGATTCCAACAAGTACTTCGCGCGATGATGGACAAAAGTTAAAGCACACCCGCATAAATACTGCAGTGCGATGCGCACCTCCAGATAACAAGCCAGACACACCAGAGCGCGACATGTGTGCGCCATGGTTGAAGCGTGAGATCGAGTTAACTCTGCCAACTGTGCGTGCCTTTGTTGGTCTTGGTGCATTCGCTTGGAACGCACTGCTTAAGACTTTGCGGGAATTGGGACATCCGATCCCTGCTGTGAAGTTTGGCCACGGCGCCGAATACGCCTACTCACATAGCGGCGTTGATTACCTATTGATTGCCAGCTATCACCCGAGCCAGCAAAACACCTTTACTGGAAAGCTCACACACGATCAGTTGGACGCAGTACTTGAAACTGCGGCCAGGTTTTCACGCGCGATTGGCTAGTAAGGGAAACAAATAAGCCTGATTTACCAGCGGGTATCACTATTTATTCCTGGCTCTTGCATACATACTTCCAAACCTAGGCACGGAGAGGTGCAACCATGAGTAAAGATTTAGCCGAGATAACACGACTAGTTGGTTTATACATTGATGGCGCAGGCAAGGGAGATGCTAAGAAACTTGAAGAAGCATTCCATGCAAGTGCCCGATGGTTCGGCACTGTGGGCGGCGTTGACTATGACTTAGATAAGCCAGCATTTATTGCACTAATGGTTGGATCTCCGGGAGATGCAGGCGCTCTCGTATGCAAAATTACTGATATTCAGATTGATGGAACTGCAGCAACAGCGACAGTTAGAGAAGTTGGTTTTTGGGGCACTCTTGCCTTCACTGACTATTTCCAATTAGCCATTCTTGATGGACGCTGGCAGATTACTTCCAAGACATTCGCTAATACGGGTGCATCAAATTAGCAACGATCTTTTTCCAGATCGCCAAAAGGTAATTGCAAAGCTAGTAGATGCATTTAATGCCAAGGACTTGGAGAGCCTGGGCGCGCTCTTTCTTGAAGGCTTCATTGGAATGAATTCCGAAGGAGTCGTCACTTCAGACGGATTACCCGCCCTGCTCAAGAATCTTTCTGAGGCATTCAAACACCATCCAAATATACAAATCAGAGTCGATGCATCTATTGGAGTTGGAGATCTGTTAGCTCATACAGAGCATGTATTCAATTTCACTGATGGTCACACCGAAGACTCGATGTGGGTCTATGAATTTAGCGGAGTAAAAATCGCTAAATGGCATGGGTACAGCGCCAAAACGAGCTAACAGGCTGGTTGTTAATTAATCAAGCAATTGGCGCGGCATCAACGCTGCAGTGGTAAATCTCGGGGCAATACGGGGTGGGTGTTTAGCGTGCACTTTTCCTCTAGTACACTCACGTATTCGCTCATAATGAGCGTGCGCCCCGATAGCCCAATGGCAGAGGCAGAGGACTTAAAATCCTCCCAGTGTGGGTTCGACCCCCACTCGGGGCACTTTCATTCATTGATTTCTGTTTCCATTAGATGAAGATCAATCTAAGATTTAACCTACTGCAAAAGCATGAGGGAGACAGGGTGCCAAATTCAGAAAGTAAGGATCTAGCGGTTCTTAAGTACACCTCATTGAGTGAGAGACGTAGACATTTCGACGCACTATTTTGGCAAATCCCCGCCTTATCTTTAGGCGGACAAGCGTTTTTATTGAGTATTGCTCTCAATAATTCCTCCAGGACTACGGCAAGAGTTCTCTCTGCTCTGCTGGGAATCTTCATCGCTTTTGTATCACTTGCCTCCCTCTCAAGAATAAGACTTTATGAATTCACCATTACTAAAATGCTCGTAAAAACAGAAGATGAGTTGTTTGGTTACAGCTTCAGCGATACGCAGAGCGCGGAATGGATAGACGCGAATAATCGAGCAGCAGAAATGATCAAAGAGCCAGGGGATACGAAAAAATTGCGTGTACGGAACAAAATAATGCACAAGACTTATTCATTCCTTCACCCGGTGCGTTCCTATCCTGTTTGGGTTTTGACTCAGATACTTTTTATCTTGGTTGGCATTTTGATTATTGGGAATTCATTCTTGGGCCATGATTTATTTACAAGGCCTTAGAATCCGTTCAGTGTGGGTTCGACCCCCACTCGGGGCACCGTCAAAGGTCAATAATTTAGGGCATGTTTTAATCAGTTGAGGTAGGCAGTTGGAACTTGACCACCGAGTGGATTCGTTCTTTCTAGGCCTCTCGCAAGATTGAGAACTTTCAACTCCTGTAGTGGCGCACCGATGATTTCAATTCCGACGGGAATCCCATCGATAATTCCACATGGCATGGAGATTGAAGGAAGTCCGAGTAGGTTGCCAGGGCCAACATTGTGCATACAAGTTTCAATGGTGTCCACTGACTTGCCATTTATGACACTTGTAAGTTCTCCGACTGATGGGGTCTTGCTGGGAAGGGTCGGAGCGAGCAGGACATCAATCTCCTCGAATACTGCCGTTACCTCTTGTTGAATAATTCGGCGTAGCTGTAGCGCTTGCAAATAATCAACGGCTGACGGTAAATAGCCGCACTCAATAAGAAAACGTACGTCAGTTCCATAATCCTTTGCGTGCTCTTTCATCAATGGTTGATGAACTGCAGTTGTTTCAGCGGTGTCAATGATTGTTAACGCCCAAAAAGCATCCTTTAAGGATGGAATCTTGACCGTCTTAACTTTGGCGCCCATTATCTTCAGTTGACTAATTGTCGCTCGAACTTGGCGTTCAACATCTACGTCAGTGAAGTGAAAGAAGAAGTCCTCTTCAATCCCGATTGTCAGCTTGCTCAGATCGCCATCCAACTTTTTAGCCAGTTTGGTCGGCTTTAAATCTAGAGACGTTGGATCATTCTTATCGCCCCCACTGATGGCATCGAAGATAATTGCAGCATCTTCAACGGTGCGTGTGAGTGGACCAATGTGATCAAGGCTCCAAGCCTCTGGGAAGCATCCATATTTGCTGACTCGGCCATATGTAGCCTTAAGCCCGACAAGCCCACAAGCAGCGGCAGGTACACGAATTGACCCTGATGTATCCGTTCCGAGGGCTCCGTATGCCAAGAATGCAGAAACGGCAGCTGCTGATCCACCACTAGAGCCGCCAGGAATCTTCCCAAAATGCCATGGATTGCGGCAAGTTCCGTAGTGAGGGTTATCTGTTGTGGCACCAAGTGCGTATTCGTGCATATTTGTTTTACCTAAAAAGATTGCGCCACTCTCGCGAAGCTTGACGACTGTGGTGGCATCAAAATCTGAAACGAAATCCTTATGAATCTTGGATCCCATCGTCGTAACGTGATCAGCAAAATAGATATTGTCTTTAATGGCGAGGGGGACACCATGCAATTTTCCTCTGTACTCATCACGTGCAATCTCATGCGCAGCCTTTTTGGCTTGTTTCATCGCCTCTTCTGAGTACACGGTGATGAAAGCATTGAGCTTTGGGTTAAATTCTTCAATTCGATCCAGGCAAATCTTGGTTAACTCAACGGGCGAAACTTCTTTCTTCTTGAGTAACTTACTTACTTGCGCAATCGAAAGCAGATGCAACTCTCTACTCACTTTTCACCGTCCAATGGTGAGGTGAAAATATTGGCAATATCGCTACTAATAAGTTGGGATTCATCCACATTAGCCCGATAAGTTTTCAAGTAATCCCAATATTGCTTTAGCTTGGGCAAGTTGGCTTTATCGATTTCAGAAAAGTTCTCAATATCCATAACGCTCCTCGTAAATACCATAATTGAAGGGGCTGGCCTTTGCGGGCCAACCCCTTCAGTTTAATGTGATTATTTGTTGTCGGACTAGTCCATCAGAGCGGGGTTATGAGGTACCCATCTGGTGTGCTTTGAACGGTTGAGATAGAGGAAATAGTAAGCAAGAGAGATAACAACGACGATCAGAATAATCTTCAAGTCGCCCTTCTTTTGCTGTGTAAGGGTCAAGCCAACGCCAACGATCGTGATAATTGGCGGGATCGGCCAGAACATCATCTTGAATGGACGCTCTTCATCTTTGTTCTTGATGCGGCTTACAAGAGCGGCAATTGCGATCAACGCGTAAAGAATGATGATCAAAACTGCTGTGAAGGTCACTGTTGAGATGAGTGATGACTTCACACAGAAGATGGTTGATACTCCACCGATAACGAGAGTTGCAGCCCATGGAGATCGGAACTTTGGATGTACTTTTCCAAGGAAATCGTTAACTGGACTTGGCCACGCTTTGTCGCGTCCGCTAGCCCAAAGTACTCGAGCGAACTGCAAAGTGATTGCAAGAGTTGCGTTCACGATTGCAAAAAGTGCCCCGACCAAAACAGCTTGTCCGGCGCCCTTTCCAAGAGCAGTTGTAACAGAGTCAGTGAATGGCGTTGCGGTTGAAAGGTAGGCCCCCAAGTCGCGTGTACCGAAAAGACCGAATGTGAAGGCAGTCAATTCAAGAACCACACCGACGAGTGCGGAGTACATAACTGCGCGACCGATACTTCGAGCATTTCCCTTAACTTCTTCAGAGAAGTTGATCGCGCTGTCGTATCCGTTTACGGAGAAGAGGGAGGAAGCAATAGCAGCAACAATGGCTGCTCCAGCGACCGATCCCAATTTGCCGTCATGCATCATGACAGGGTGGGTAATAATCGAAAGTGGCTGATTCAAATGGAACATGCCTACTCCGATAATGAGCGCCAAAACAACACCTTCGATGACAAGGCAAACAGTTACGATGATTGCGCTCATATGGATTCTGAGAACAGCCAAGATCGTAATAATTGCCATACCGATCGCCGACGAGGCGTTAACCGGGATAGATGCATTCAAAGAGTGGAGGTATGTGCCAATTCCAAGGGCGAGAGTTGCTGGGATGAAGATGCCTTGGAGGACGTAGTCGATCATTGCAAGGAAACCAATTGGTCGCCCAAGGACCTTGTTAACAATATAGAAAAGGCCACCGGCAGTTGGATACATCGAACCAAGTTCCGCCATGCTCATTGCCACAGTAATCGCGATTAAGCATCCGAGTGAGAATGCCCAAACACCTGCAGTTCCGGATAGAACAAGGACTGCTCCGGCCGTAACCAAGAGTGAAGCCATCGGCGTAATGTCACTCAACGCAAGTGACAAGAGACCTTTAAATCCAAGGCCGCGCTCTAAGTTGTGCTTTTGTGAATCTGACATGTGAACCTTCCCTTTCTCGAAAGATTGGACAAATAGTATGTCTTAATGAGAAAAATCGACGCAGTTTGCTCTCCAAAAAACAAAGAAACTTTGTACTGATCAGTAGTTCATCTTTCACTTTCGGGCGCACATGCACCAAGATCATCTACGTGAAGGCAACTTTTACTCTCCCAATGATTACAGCCGATGACTTAGAGGCTGCTTTTCCTTTGGCTAGGGGAATCCAAACCCAGGTCGAAGTGTTCGCTGCGCTCTCGCGGGGTGAAGCAACCATGGGAGCCAGAGGCGTACTTCCAAATGGTGCCGATGCCCAGTTCGCCTACCTTGCTCGCGCCTCAATGCACGGTCCAACGATCGTGAAATTCGGAAGCGTCACTCCTGGCAATGCCGATCGAAATATTCCTGTGGTGCAAAGCTACGTCGGTGTTTTAAATCAGACCACTGGAGCCCTTGAAGAAATCTTTGATGGAGAAATGACGACGAAGATTCGCACTACCGCGGCGAGCATGATGGCCGCTCAGACTCTTGCAAATCCAGTTAAGAACATCGCGATAATAGGTGCAGGACACACGGCTCAGGCTCACGCTGCTGCAGCTCTGGAATTATTCAACCCTGAGAAGATAATTGTCGTTGCTCGCAAACCTGACTCCGATTTCAAAACGCTATTCTCATCTGAGCCGCGAATAATCGTGTCTCTAAATCTCCAAGAGTCGATTGAGGAGTGCGATCTGATCTTTGTATGTACGAATTCTGTTTCACCAGTCGTTGTTGATGGCATTGGCTCGGGGAAAACTTTGATTTCGATTGGATCTTTTGCGCCAAACCGTGAAGAAGTTTCCGGCAAGTCCGTTTTGCAAGCCAGCAGAGTTTTCGTTGACGATGCTGCGACGGCGCGAATTCAAAATGGCTCGATTGTCTCAGCCTTGGAAATTGATCCAGCGCTGCACGTCATATCGATTGGCGACGTGATAAATCAGCAAGCCGCCGGACGTACAAACTCCCTGGACTCAATTATGTATTTCTCCGTCGGGCTAGGCATACAGGATGCGGCGATAGTGGAGGCGTTTCGAGACTCTTCGGCACAGCCTATCTCTGACACCTCTAGCTCTTAGTTAAATCTTTTTGTGCGCTAAACCCACCGTCGACCAACAGCGATGAGCCAGTGATGAAGGAAGCCGCATCACTGGCAAGGAAACAGACGGCTTCGGCCACTTCGTGTGGGTTTC
>CAIYBL010000119.1 GCA_903924485.1 uncultured Actinomycetes bacterium | reverse complement strand
GATCATGCTGGCAGTTGTCTTTGTTTACCCACTTATATACGTTGTTAAATATAGTTTTTATGGAGGGAGCATCGGCAACCTCACATTTGTTGGTTTCTCCAACTACGTCAACATCATCCACGACAGCGTCTTTCTTATTGCGCTGAAGAATAATCTTCGCCTTCTAGTAACGGCGCCGATTACCGTCACACTTGCCATTGCCATTTCCTTGATCCTGTATGAAGGAATCAAAGGCTGGCGATGGTACAGAATTATTGTTTTCGTCCCGTACATCATCCCCGGAACTGTTGTTGGACTCAGTTTCTCTTATCTCCTGCAGCAAAGCGGAATTCTCAATAGTGTTCTGATCCTCCTGCACATGCCAGCCTTGGCTCTTGATTGGCTAGGCAGCACCTCTTTATCGATTTTCTCCGTAGGTGGACTCCTTATCTGGAGCCAACTTGGGTTTGCTGTAATTGCCCTCACCGCAGCGCTTCTTTCCCTACCTCAAGAAGTGAACGAAGCTGCCACCGTAGATGGAGCAACACGATGGCAGAAACAGAGATTTGTCATCATCCCTCAACTTAAAAACACCATTCAATTTCTCTTAGTTCTTCAGGTTATCAACGCCCTCGCTTGGGTTTTCCCTTACGTTTTCACATTGACTCGTGGTGGTCCAGGAAATTCATCAATGGTGATGGACCTATTTATTTGGCAATACGGATTTAGCCTCGGCTCGATCGGGTACGCCTCAACTGCCGCTGTTTATCTACTTGCCCTGAGTGCGGTCTTTATTTATCTGTATTCTCGCGTACGGCGCAATGAGGACGAGTCATGAAACTTCTAAGAAGGCTCAACGTTGGCCAACAACTCTTCCTCATCATAATTTCAATCTCCTCGATTTATCCTGTCTGGTTTATTTTGCAAACCGCAATGAAAACGAATGAAGAATACATGCTGAGGCCGTTAAAACTTCCTCGCCATCTTGGGTTTGAGAATATTCGGCAGGTATTCGATGCATTTCCTGTTTTGCACTGGGCACTCAACAGTGTCATCGTTTGTGTTTTCTCAGTTGCGTTGTCAACCATCATTGCGCTCTTCGCCAGCTACTCAATAATTTTTGGTGGGTGGAAATCTACAAAAGCGATGATCAACGCGAACATCGCTCTGATGGTGATCCCTCCAGTGACTTTACTGATTCCGATGTTCGGATTAATGGTAAACCTTCACTTGATGAACACTTTGCCTTCTGTGATCTTTTTCTATACCGGACTCTTTTTGCCATTTTCCATATTCTTGCTATCAAACTTTATGAAATCTGTACCAAAAGATCTCATGGATGCCGCGAAAATTGACGGACTAACCGCCTTTGCCACTCTTGCTCGTATCGTGGCTCCTCTCTCATCCGCTGCGATTTTCACTCTCATGCTGGTAAATGCAATTTATGCCTGGAACGAACTTCTGATTGCCATGGTTTTCTTGCAGCAGCAGAATGTAAGAACGTTAATGTCCGGCTTAGTGCTCTTCCAGGGGCGTTTTTCGACCAATATTCCTTTGGTCATGGCAGGAGCCTTGATCTCTATCATCCCGCCGATCTTCATGTATATCTTCGGTCAACGCTATTTCGTCAAGGGAATGCTCTCGGGAATCGGTAAGTAAATCCAAGCAATTAGCCCTTAAAGTTATTTTGTATCCGGCCCGACACGTCAACGTCTACACAAAAGAGTGAACCAGCAAGGGGTTCTCGTTGCGTAATCGACGCATCATAAGAGGGTACGGCCGTTGTTATATAAAGGGTTGAGAGACCCGGTCCCCCAAATGCACAGTTGGTAACAAGCGTGGCATCCACTTTAACCTCATCGAGAAGAACTCCTGAAGGAGAAAATTTCCGGACGCAGCCTCCGCCCCAGAAGGCAACCCACAGATTGCCTTCGCTATCAACACACATTCCATCGGGGGCTCCCGAGAGTGCGCTGACATCGAAACCTTGGAGTTCTCGTACGAGAGTGGACTTGGAAGCGTCATATTCAAATCGACTGACAGTCTTAGTCGGCGTATCAATATAGTAAAAAATCGATCCGTCGGGTGACCAATCCATTCCATTCGAGATTGTTACCCCAGCTTTTACAACCTTTATAGAAGCATCTGGAGAGATCGTCTTCAATTCACCTTGGTTGTCTTTCCCGTCGTAGGCCATACTGCCAAACCAAAAATTACCCTGTGGGTCAATACTTCCATCGTTGGTTCGCACATTGGGGTTGGCATGAGTGAGCGGGATGCTCCGGAGAATCTTGAACTCTTCATCCAAGATTTGGATTGCATCGCCGGCTGCGATGGCATAACCACCAGAATCTCTTTTTGCGATTGAGGTAACAATTGAATCAAAATCGTAGTGTTTAGGTGCAATCTCGGAAGAGGACCACACGTAGATGCGATTCTTAAAAACATCTGCCCAAATTACACATCCGATGCGCTCATCCCAGAGGAGAGCTTCACCTAGATCAGAGTGCGTAAAGGGGATTACAGAGGCAACTAAACTCATTGGATGTCGCCTTCTCTTTGATTGTTATCAGTGTAACCTTGCGATGAATCTAAATCAATAGACGCCAGGGAGTTACAGTGAAAGTCATCAGCATTGAGTCGCGCATTGTGAATGTTCCCTACACACGAACCGAAGTAAGTTCGATTGTAAATCGAAGTGGCGTCACCTCCCTGGTAATTAAGTTAACAACCGATACCGGTCTTGTTGGGTGGGGTGAAGCTTGTTCAGGAGCAGATGTCTTTTCGATCTCTTCCGCAGTCGATGCGATGTTCCCATTTGTTCGCAATAGATCTCCGTGGGATTCTGCTGACATCAGGCGCGACGTTTTCCTTCGTGGACTGTGGGCGCTGCGGGTTTCAACTGGAAACTACGCATGGGCAGCCCTTGATATGGCGCTGTGGGATTTATGCGGAAAGAGCGCGAATTTGCCTGTTTATAAATTGCTAGGTGGCGCCGTGCAGCAGGAAGTTGATTACTTTTATTACCTAACGCACGGGTCAATTGAGGATATTGAGATGCAGTGTGCAGCCGGCATGGCTGCGGGTTATGAAACTTACTATCTTAAAACTGGCATCAATCTACAGGACGAGCTCGAGATGGTTTCTGCCATCAGAAAAGCAATTGGTCCAAATAATAGAATTCGTCTTGACTCAAATGGTGCCTGGTCACTCCAAGATGCGCCTTCTTACCTAAAGAAGTTTGAACCTTTCGGTATCGATTTTATTGAGCAGCCCGTTCGTGAGCATCCAACTTCACTCATGGTGGATCTTAGAACTAAAGTTTCAATTCCTCTTGCAGCCAATGAAGGGCTATGGAGTGAAGCTGATGCCACCCGTTTAATTATGGAACGAGTCGCCGATGTCTACACATTCTCCCCTTATTGGGTTGGTTCGCTAGAGAAATTCCAAAAAGTTGCATACGTGGCTGAGGTGATGGGTAGCAAGGTCTGCAGGCATACCCACGGAGAACTTGGAATTGCAGCAACTGCTTTCCATCATGCAAGTTTAACAATCCCAAATCTAGTTCTTGGTAATCAACAAACGGCAGCACATATGGAAGGCGACATTCTTGTTGACGCCATTCCGATCGCTAGTTCACCAAAATGGGGACTACCAGATGGCGTTGGACTTGGGATAGAGATAGATGAGTCTGCTCTCAAAGAAGCTGCCAAGCGTTTTGAATCAGAAGGGCAATACTTGCCATATGGAAAGATCTAGCATCCAACTTGTTTGCGGTGATCTATCGGTTGAATTGCTCCCTGAATTCGGTGGGAGAATTTCATCCATTGTGGTCAAGGAAAGAAATGAATGGATCGCTCAACCTAAAGGTCCGCTGGTCACACGAGCTGTCGGAGATAAATTCATTAGACCTGAAGTAGCCGGCTGGGATGAGATGGTTCCCACCACGGATGCCTGTATTTCATTACTGGATGAGCAGGAATTACCGGATCACGGAGAAGTGTGGGCTCGATCCTGGGATGTAGTTGCTAGCAACCCATGCTCGGCCACTTTGCGTGTCCAATTGACTTCACGGACCCTTGAATTCACCAGAAGCACTCGCCTGGAGGAAATGCTGCCAGGCCAGTGGAATATTCAATTGCACTATCAGATGAAAAATACGGGAAGCGTCGCTGTCCCAGCTTTTTGGTCCTGTCACCCACTCATTGATGCCGAAGGCGTTGAGAAAGTTACCGTTGCCAGTATCACCCCAATGATTCAGACAGCTCCCCTGACGGGCGATGTCTCTCAAACTTATTTGCCTCGTGATCTTGCACCCAACACTTCTGCTGAATTCTGGTGTGATCCTGATTCAGAAATTGATGGTGTAGAAATTTTGCGCTCTAATGGAGAAAGAATGACGCTAGGTTGGAAACTTTCTGAAATTCCATACTTTGGGATATTCATTGATAATCAAGAGTTCAGGCCAGATCCCGTCATATCGCCTCAGCCAGCGATAGCGCACAAGGTCAGTGAGAGAAGTGCTCAGCTTGCAGAGCGCATCACAATTTTAGATCCCGGACAAGTGAAAAGTTGGACTCTAAATATTGCACTCACGAATTAGACATTCACTTGCTTCAATTCTTTCGACACCACCCATACAATGAGGCATGAATTTTAATAATAAGAACGTACTAGTAACTGGTGGCGGAAATGGAATCGGCGAGGCAACTGCTCAGACCTTTGCCCGATACGGAGCCAATGTCATAGTCACTGATATCGACGAGCAGTCGGCGATCAGGGTTGCAGCAGACATTCAAGCATCAGGATTAAAGGCCGTCGGGTCCAAGCTTGATGTGACACGTCTAGGAGATTGGAATTTAGTTCGATCGAACATAAATAAGGAGTTTGGAAAGCTAAATGTACTTTTCAATAATGCGTATCTGAAGATAGTTAAACCTGCACACT
>CAIYBL010000118.1 GCA_903924485.1 uncultured Actinomycetes bacterium | reverse complement strand
TATTGATCGAGAAAAGATCCCATTTCAGACCATGGGGCCGCGATCGCCTCATCCCGACGCCTCAACCCTCGCCCTGTGCGAGGAGTGATGTCGACATCTAGAGGTTTGTATAAAACTTCTACTACATCGCAACCCTTGCCCACAAGAATAGTGACTCGCAATTGTGAGTTTTGTAATACGGCTGTTTCCCATCCACGAGAAGTTCCATCTATATCAACGCGGCAACCCCAGTTGCGGTCCCATTTCTCCATGAGTCAAATTCCAGAGGACGACAAACCGGCAGGAACGCAGCTCAGCAAGTGTTGTGTGTACTCGTGCTGAGGATGTGCAAAGAGATTTTCTGTCGTGTTTGTTTCGACAACAAGTCCACGGTGCATGACAAGAATGCGATCGCATAGGTACTTAACAACCCGTAAATCGTGAGAAACAAAAACTATACCCACACCTTGATTACGGTGGAGCTCGACCAATAAATTTAGAATCTGCGCTTGAACAGATACGTCGAGCCCTGAGACAATTTCATCACAGATAATGAGTTTGGGGTTGAGAATCAACGCGCGAGCAAGACTTATGCGTTGTCGCTGTCCACCACTAAATACTGCCGGATAAGATTGCGCATCGGATGCTTTAAGCCCGACCATTTCAAGGGTTTCACCTATTCGCTTTGATCTTTCAGCAGAGGTTCCTTCTCCTCGAATTTCAAGGCCGTCTCCAATGCTTTGTCCAACAGTCATATGCGGAGCCAAGGAAAGGTACGGGTCTTGAAAAATATATTGAATATCTAAACGCAATGTACGCCAGTCCGCGGGGGAGGCGACTACTTCATCATTGTGTTTGACGACCCCTTTAGTTGCGTGCTCTATGCCAACAAGAATGCGAGACAGGGTACTTTTTCCTGAACCACTCTCGCCGACGATTCCGACAATCTCACCGGGCATAATTGATATATCCACGCCGTCGAGTGCAACAACATCTAGAGAACGCCCGCGACCGCGAAACTCTTTGACAATCCCAGTAGCTTCCAATAATGGTTTCACGATGTGACCTCGCTATGGCAGAGCCAACGATGTGAAGGATTGTTTGCATCGGTTGACCAGGTCGGACTCAATGGTGAGCATTGCCCTTTTGCTTTATCAGGGCATCGATCTTGGAAAGCACAACCGTTCGGGGTACGCCCGACAGATGGCAAAGAGCCTGGGATGGGACGCAGGGGATTGGCAAGCGTGCTCGTCATGTTGGGCGCGGATGCAATTAAACCTCGAGTGTATGGATGCTTTGGATTGGATAAGACGCTAGCCACAGGCCCTTCTTCAACAACTTGTCCGGAATACATAATCACAACGCGGTCGGCAACTTCTGCGATGACGCCTAGGTCATGGCTGACAAAGACGCAACCGATACGATCATCTATAGTCCGTCGCCGGATCAATTGGAGAATTCCTTTTTGCACAGAAACATCCAAGCTAGTGGTTGGTTCATCTGCAATCAAAATCTTCGGCCGATTAACAAGCGCCATCGCAATCGCTACTCTTTGCCGCAATCCACCGCTGAGTTGAAATGGAAAGCTCTTGAGTCGAGATTCTGGGTCAGGAAATCCGACATCATTAAGAACTTCAATGCTTCTGTCATGAATTGCTTCTCGAGATAAATCAGAGTGAGCAATCAATACATCGGCGAGGAGTTTTCCAACACTTCGACTTGGGTTAAGCGCCGCACCTGGATCTTGAAAGACCATTGAGACCAGAGAACCACGTAGACCTCTCAACTCTTTTTCAGTTAATTGCGTGAGATTGTTGCCCGCTGCCACAATTTGGCCCCCCGAAATATGGACACCCTTAGGCAACATATTTAGTAGTGCCAAGCTACTTAGGGACTTTCCAGAACCAGATTCCCCGACAATTCCAACGCATTCACCCTCGTGAACGTCAAAAGTTAAGTTTTGAACAACAGGGGATGTACCGGGACGATCATCCAGACTGATGGTTAGGTTTTGTATCGAAAGCAATACATCTGCTTGAGAAGAGCTCTTTGCCGACATCATTTTTGATCTCCCTCGGCCTGTGTGGCTGCCACCAGAGATGGATCCACCCGACGACGACGATCACCACGAAGTTTCACAGAGAGTCCTTCACCGATTCCTATGAGTGCAGCGCAAGTGATAGCGATCGCAATGCCCGGAATTGTTGTCAGCCACCATGCTTGGCTGAGGTACACCTTTCCCTCAAGCAGCATTCCACCCCAACTCGGAGTTGGAGGTTGTACTCCAAGACCCAAGAAGGAGAGAGTCGCCTCCATAACAATCATGGCTGATGCTTGCAATGGGGCGATAGTCAAAATTGCTGGAATCAGAGTTGGTCCGATATATCGAGTGAGTACTCGCTTTTGATCGGCACCAACAAGCTCGGCAGCTTTTACATAATCCTTTGGTCGCTCGCTGAGCACGATGCTTCGAATTACTCGACCAGCAGAAGCCCACCCAGCCAAGATCATGAGCAAGATAAGCACTGGCAATGAAGAGGTAGTGGCCGAGACAATAACAATGGCCAGCAAAATGTACGGGAAGGCCATCTGCACATCGATAATGCGATCACTGGCCCATGCAAGCCATCGATTTCGAGAACCGGAGATCAAGCCCATGATTGTTCCAACAGTTAATGAGCCAATCATTCCCAAAATTGAAACGATCAAAGAGACCCGTGCACCGCTGGCGATACGGCTAAGAATATCTCGGCCTAGGGGATCAGTGCCAAGGAAATGATGAGCACTAAACGGCGGCTTCATCGCATTGATGAGATCAATTGCCAAAGGATCAGGAAGCAAGAAGGGTCCAATGACTCCGCCAAGAACTATGAATCCCATGAGTAAAGTGCTAAAAAATAGTAGTGGATTCTCGCGAACTCGTTTCATCATGCGGAGCCACCTAACCGCACACGTGGATTGATCACCGTGTAGAGAAGATCTACAAATAAATTAACCAATACGAAAGTGCACGCAGCAATGATGGTGACTCCTTGAAGGAGCGGGTAGTCGTGAGCGTTAAGTCCGACCAAAGCCAGCGACCCAATTCCAGGGAAATTAAAAACGACCTCAGCGACAATGGCGCCGCCAAGAAGTACTCCCATGTCGTTGCCAACTACCGTGAGAAGTGGGAGGCATGCATTTCGCAGAATATGTACGAAATAAACCTTCCGACGACTGAGCCCAAAGGCATGCGCTGTTCTGACATAATCTTCATCTAACTCCGCCTTTACACTTGCAGAAAGTACACGCATCTCTGATGGCAAGATGCTCAGGGCAAGTGTTATAGATGGCAACACGAGATTTTTCCAGCTGCTAAATCCACCAGAGGGCAATACCCCAAGGTGGATGGCGAAAACATTAATAAGGAGAAGTCCTATCCAAAATAGGGGGGCGCTTTGACCAAAAATTGCGATCACGCCACTTGCTCGCGCCACAAAGCCACGAGGTTTGCGGGCAGAGAGCGTTCCGAGCAAAATGGCAAGCGAGAGAGAGATCACCAATGCGGTAAGTCCGAGGAGCATCGTGTGTCGCAATGCAGGAAGCACAAGTCCTGTGACAGGTTGTTGGTATCTGAAGCTTTCTCCAAGAGAACCGTGGATTACACCGTTAAGAAAAGTTACAAATTGTTGCAGAACTGTTCGGTCTGTACCGAATTGCTTACGGTAGGACTCAAGAACATCATTGCTTGAAAATATATTTCCTCGAATACGGGCCGGATCACCAGCGGTGAATCGAAGCATAAAGAAGACGGACACCGTGATGCCACTGATAATCACAAGTGCTTGTACTACTCGTGATAAAAAGTACCTCACAGTGCCCGCCTCCTTTTATGCATTACCCCTCGTTACCCTATAGAAGCTTTAACGATAAGCGCTTCGCCAACAAGTGGTGAGCGCTCGTAGTTCTTCACACGCTTGTTAGCGATGAAGACCCAGTTCTCGTCACTGACGAACAAAGTACGTGCAACGTTCCACAGATAAGTCTGTGCGGCGTTGACCTTTGCTCCACGAGAAGTTCCGGCATCATCTCTTTGCGCTGCAAAGAGTGCGTCCATCTTAGGATCTGACCAACCGAAAATGGCCTTGCCAATACCACCGGAATAAAGACCGAGGGAGAAGCTTGGATCATTATCGAATGTTGCGATCGTATTGAGCGACATGTCGTAGTCTGGATAGGTAGAACGGAACTTTCCAACTTCGAGCTGAGTCACCTTGACTTTGATTCCAACAGCCTTGAGGTACCCAACGATGGCCTGATCGATTTCGGCCTGCTTTGGAACCAAGCTACTGGTAGACATTGTCAGAGTTACATTGTTGTAGTAACCAAGTGACTTAATTAATGCTAAAGCCTTCTTTGGGTTGTAGGCAAAGTGCTCGGCTGCAGCCTTGTAGTAAGGCATGTTTGTTGGCATACCGTTATACGCGATTGGGTTCATTCCGCCTTGGATAACCGCTGCAATTGTCTTGCGATCAATTGCGTAGGAGATTGCGCGGCGAAGTGCTGGATCTTTCAAAGGACCCGAGTCGCGCCAGATCTGAATGATCTGTGATGGTGGGCCCATATTTGAGAAGACATTGAAATCGCTATTGCCTTTGACGCCTGCAATTTCTTGAGGGCCAACGCGTGTCGAGATGTCAACTGCGCCTGTAAGCAATGCACTCTGGCGAGCCTGAGTATCTTCGATATAGCGAAGAATAATCGTCTTGATCAGCGGCTGAGTGCCCCAGTAATCGGCGTTAGCGGTAACAGTAATGTCGTTGTTCTTATTGGAAACAAACACGTACGGTCCTGTGCCATTTGGCTTTACTTTCCAGTTATCTGGATGGGCGACGTCATCAGCAGAAACGATTGCCAATACAGCGAGAGCGCTCTCTAACGCGCCGTAAGGCTTTTCTGTAACAACTTTGACTGTGTTTCCTGATGCTGTTGCTTTACCAGGAGCGACAAGCAGAGCAAAGGCTAACGGTGAGCCGGCAACCATGACGCGGTTAATGCTGGCAACAACATCAGCAGGGGTCAGAGCTGATCCATCATGGAACTTGACTCCGGTACGAATAACGAAATCAACTTCAGTCTTTGATACTCGCTTGAATGAGGAAGCAAGACTTGGCGATACTTTGCCGGACTTGTCCATCACGAGCAATGTGTCATAGACGAGTGATCCCAATTGTGCATCTACTAATCCGAATGCAGAATGTGGGTCATAATATGCAGCCGAGATTGGCTCGGCATTAGCGAT
>CAIYBL010000117.1 GCA_903924485.1 uncultured Actinomycetes bacterium | reverse complement strand
TTATTCTGGCTGATCTTCGATTTCGCTTCAACTTTATTCACGTGGAGAATGACAGCGATTATTCCTTTGAGTTGTAGCTCGAAATAGTGCGGATCGGATTCATCCGCAGACCATGGCAAGTCTCGGTTCAATTCATGGTGCGCCGTTAGGTTTGTGACAATCTGACGAAGTAACTCAACATCTTCGCTTACTTCAACGGTGCCACTCAAATGCACGGATTGATAATTCCATGTCGGAACGACCTTATGATCGGTGACCTTATTGCTGTAATTACTTGGAGATATATAAGCCTGTCCCCCGTGTAAAATCGCCAGTCCCTGGGTTCCCGGTTGGATTGTCTTCCACTGTTGATTTCCGCGCGCCATATGCATGATGAGGCGACCGTAATTCCCAGTACTTGGCGCAACGCCCTCCCAAATCATTGGCATCAGGGTCGATACTGGAAGCCCATCGGGATCAACGGTTACTAGATCGGCGGCTCGGACCGATGCTACAAAGAGTTGAATTTCATCCCAATCTTCGACTCTATTGAGAGGAGGGATGTACATGACCTTAGTATCTCACTACACCTACAATTCCCACATGGAAGATGTCTTAAGAAATGCCTCAGTAAAGCGGATAACCGCAGAGATGCATCATCTGGGCATCGCCGGGCAGGTAACTATTTTGAGCGATAGCGCCAGGTCTGCCGCTGAGGCTGCCGCCGCGCTCGGCATAGAAGTCGGTCAGATTGCCTCTTCAATCGTCTTCAAACTTCCCGATGGGCGCCCACTACTCGTTATTACCTCAGGGGCGCATCGAGTCGACACCGCCCTTGTCGCCGCGAGTATCGGGGTTGAGGAACTCCACCGCGCTGATGCAGACTTCGTGAAATCTGCTTCGGGCATCAGCATCGGGGGCGTCAGCCCATTTGGGTGGCAGCATGATGGATCGCTGGCCAATCCAGAACCAGTTGTACTCATAGATGAAGCCCTAGCCGCCTTTGATCTGGTCTGGGCAGCTGCCGGACACCCGCATGCGGTATTCCCCACAACCTACGAGGAACTTATAAAATCTACTAACGCACAACCCTTAATAGTCGGAGATTAGTCAATGAAAAAGTTGTTAGCACCACTTCTTATATCTCTCTTAGTTTTAACAGGTTGTGGCAATTCCGCCCATGCAATTTTTAAGTTGCCGCTCTCCCCCGTGCCGCTAATAATGAATGTTGATACCACAATTCTGAGTCACTTGGTTGTGTCGGTCGCCTCAGGAGACTTTGCCAAGCAGGCCACTAAAGACGGTGCCATATCCCAGTCAATCATCTATTACCTTCCCGCGACCGGTTCCAAAGTGATCTTTATGTCGGTGTACGAATTCCCTGCTACAAAATTTGATCGGCTTAAAAATCCGGCAGAACCTCCTGCCTATGGTCAAGAAGTTCTCCGAAAGAACGGCTTTGTTTACAGTGTTGCTGGGCCACACGATTCCATCTTTGATCCAAAGACAGCAGATGGCAAGAATGTATCTGCGCTCTATGCCACCATCTATAAGTCAGCTACTTACAGCGCAAAGTAATGATCCTCGCGCCTAGAACGGTTAAGTTAACCACTAGAACCGGTATCGATATTCATCGCAGCTTGCCCCATCGCTCGCTGCGAACAATCGGTGCGTGGTGCTTCATCGATCACTTCGGGCCGACCGCACAGGAAGATGCCATGAGTGTGGCCGCACATCCACATGTGGGGTTGCAAACCGTAAGCTGGTTATTCGAAGGCAAAGTTGAACACCGCGATTCACTGGGAAGCATCCAGATGATTCATCCCGGCGAACTCAACATTATGACTGCAGGACGCGGAATCGCGCACTCTGAACTATCGGCTCCAGATGCCAAGATCATGCACGGCATACAACTCTGGTCGGTTATTCCTAATACCTTTCGCAATACTGCACCCATCTTTGACCACTACTCAGATCTTCCGGTGATAAAGAAGAAGGGGTTAAAGGTTCGACTCTTCGTAGGTGAATTCATGGGAGAAGAATCAGAAGCAAGAACATTTTCCCCACTGATAGGAGCCGAAATTAATCTCGCGGCTGGCTCGTCTTACCAACTACCTTTACGCAAGGACTTTGAATATGGGGTACTGCTCGTCGCCGGAGATATTGCGATCGATGCAGAGGAGGTGCCACTAACTAACCTCTATTACAGCGCCGCTGGAAAATCCACGTTACAAATAAGTACTGTCGCCGGAGCAAAGTTTGTTCTCTTGGGTGGTACTCCATTTTTAGAAGAGATCGTGATGTGGTGGAATTTTGTTGGACGCAGCCACGAAGAGATTGTAGAAATGCGCGAAAATTGGAATAGTGAGGACGTGGGTTTCCCATACTTTGAAGACAATATAGGCGGCCGTATCCCAGCGCCAGAACTCCCAAACCTTCGTTTACAACCCCGGGGAAATATCCACCCCGATATCAGTTAACTTTAAAACTCACCGAAACAGTTACTGTCACAGTCTTTGGAATCGTCGTGGTGTCATACATTCCACCGCCTGAAGTATCTACCGAATCCGGAGAAGTCACCTGGACTGGACCGCTAGAAACCGCAATGACGCTTCCAAGTTTGGAGCCGACCGCCTTCGTCATTGATATTCCGCGGGCTTTAGCATCAACCATGGCCTGCGCCAGTAGGGCAGGACGCAAAGCCGCCAAGTTTGAAACATAGAACTGCGGTCCATAGTTATTGATATTCACTCCGGTTTGCAGCAATGCGCCTATGCCATTACTTAAAGAGTAAACACGATTCACATCTTTTGATCGAACCGTGACGCTCTGACTAGCTTGATAAGAAAGTACACGGCCAGTTGGATTCCCGTTTATATATTCGTTAACGGCATTCGTGTTAACGCCACCGGTTTGAATTCCACTGGCAGGGATTCCTCCTGCAACCAAATATTTAGTGAGTGCATCAACGCTCTTTCCCACCTTCGAAACTGCCGAAGCAGCGTTCGCAGAACTCTCTTGCGCATTAAGTGTCCATACCGAATTATCAGCCGTTGCATTTGTGCGGGCTTGACCAGTGACCGTGACTGAATTACCGGCGCGTGCCGCTAAACCTTGTCCAACCAGACTCAATCCATATCCAGTACCAAATGCCAATATCAAGGCAGAGACGATGAGGCTATAGAACTTGGTTGAAAAGCGCGGTGATTTTGCGGGTAGGTCCATAAATTAAGAGTAGAGCATCCCCGTTATGAAACAGTAAGGTGCAGTAGGTGCTGCCACCTATTCCGCCCAGATCTCTCGCTCCGTTTGCGCTGGCTTATTTGTGAGTGCAGACACATCTATTGCCAGCGAAATCAGGTGGTCTTGGCAGGCCTCGCGGAGTGGATAAGGAGCACTGCCAGATCCTTCCACCCAATCTTTCATCCTTAGCATCAAGGTAGCAATAGCAATCTCTTCATCCATCAGCCGCAGACCGATAAAGGGATTCTTGTAAATAATCTTGCCATTTAGCGAGATGTGTTCGGTATCAAATCCATCCAGGTTTAGATCGAACCCGAGCTGAAACCGGCGCAGCTCTGACTCAACTATGGCGGGACCATCGGCAAGTGCTATTAGTTTGTTGTCGACGATCTCTCCCGCACTTCCACGAATCACAATTCTGCGGTGACGCAATTGGTTATGCCATTGATTTTCTACAAAGTTATAAATCCCGAACTTCTCTAATCCGAAATCGATCGTTGCGACCGTCGTCGTTCTCGACTTGGCGGTGAGATCTTTATTCCACCCAGCACGAGAGAGCGGATCTATGAGGGGTGCGGCAAAAGTATGAGCGTTGATCAAAGCTGGTTCATAACCAGCGCCTAAAAATCCGCGCATCATGGAAACCGCGTGATATCCATGCGTGGATGAGATTTCCACCGCGGTTGGAATCCCGATCGCTCCTGCTTTAACCGCAGCCAGCCGTGCCGCATGTCCAGGCAAGAACAAGTACTGCTCAGCAACTTGAACTAGGTCGCTGCTCCCAGCAGCCGACCAGAGCGCCCGCAGGGCTGACGTATCGGGTGCCGGTGGAGTTTCACAGAGAACCGGGATTCCAAGGGCCACAAACTCTTCTACGACTTGGGGATTGGAGGCCCAGGAGACCGCGACGATGACAAAATCTGGTCGAGCAAACTGCAGCAAAGCCGTAATGGACTCAAAAATTGAAATTCCAAAATCTGCTTGAAATTCCCCAGCTCGCTCCGGATTTCGGACGACGGCACCCACTAACTCGAACTTCTCGGGCATCAACTGACCAAGTCGAATATAGAACTCGCTGCGCCACCCGGCGCCGATCACAGCATAAGTAGTCACGCGCGCAACTTAGCGGATTATTTGACGGTGGTGAAGAAGAAATCTAGGGTGCGCTCCCAAGCCAGCGCAGCAGCTAATGGATCAAAGACTTCTGGACGGTCGTCGTTAAAGAAGGCGTGATTTGTTCCAGCA
>CAIYBL010000116.1 GCA_903924485.1 uncultured Actinomycetes bacterium | reverse complement strand
CGATCTTGGTGACTCTGTCACCACAGATCACATCTCACCTGCTGGAAATATCAAAGTAGATTCTCCTGCTGGTAAATATTTGGCTGACCATGGCATTGCTCGTGCAGATTTCAATTCATATGGATCTCGTCGTGGAAACCACGAAGTTATGATTCGTGGAACCTTTGCCAATATTCGCCTCAAGAATCTCCTTCTTGATGGAGTTGAAGGTGGCTTTACTCGCAACTTCTTGGGCAATGGCGAGCAGGCAACGATTTACGATGCATCAAGCGCATACCAAGCAGCAGGAATTCCTCTCGTTATCTTGGCGGGTAAGGAATACGGCTCCGGTTCCTCGCGAGACTGGGCCGCTAAGGGAACTGCGCTGCTTGGTGTTCGTGCAGTAATCGCAGAGTCCTTCGAGCGCATTCATCGATCTAATTTGATCGGCATGGGTGTTCTACCGCTTCAATTCCTTGAAGGACAGAGTGCTCAATCACTCGGACTAGATGGCACAGAAGTCTTTGAAATCCTTGGAATTGATGAACTCAATTCTGGAACTACTCCAAAGGTTCTAACCGTCAAAGCAGGGGAGAAGAGCTTCCAAGCAAAGGTACGTATTGATACACCTGGTGAAGCTGATTATTACCGCCACGGTGGAATCATGCAGTACGTCTTGCGTAGCCTCATCGGATAAAACTGGAGTAAATCTTGATAATTTGGAGGGTGCGAGGGTCAATCTGCCTCGCACTTCCAACCATGGGGCTCTAGACTGGGACGGTGCTAGAGCGAGTAAAGAGCCCCCAGGATCTTAAAGCGCTGCCTGCGAGTGATCTCAACGAGCTCGCAGCCGATATCCGCTCTTTTCTCATCGAGAAAGTATCCAAGACTGGTGGACATTTAGGTCCCAACCTAGGCGTAGTCGAACTAACCATTGCGCTACATCGCACATTTAATTCGCCTCACGACGTTCTGTTATTTGATACGGGACATCAGAGCTACGTTCATAAAATCCTTACAGGTCGCGCTGATCGATTTGATGAACTTCGTCAACGCGGGGGACTTGCTGGATACCCAAGTAGAGCTGAATCTGAACATGATGTGATCGAAAATTCTCATGCCTCCAGCGCGCTTTCATGGGCGGATGGAATTGCTCGTGGTTTCTGCGTTCAAGGCATCAAAGACCGAAAAGTAGTGTGCGTCGTTGGAGATGGCTCCCTAACCGGTGGAATGTCGTGGGAAGCGCTTAACAATATAGCCGCGACAGATGAGTTGCCGTTGGTCATTATCGTAAATGACAATGAACGTTCCTATTCGCCAACTATTGGCGGCATGGCGACGTATCTTTCAACTCTTCGTACGACAAGTGGCTATGAGAAATTTCTTGACTGGGGAAAGAGCGTTCTGGAGCATACTCCAGTTGTTGGAGCACCCATTTATGAGACTCTTCATGGCGTAAAAAAAGGGATCAAAGACATTGTCGCACCACAAGGCATGTTTGAAGATTTGGGACTCAAATATTTTGGCCCTGTTGATGGCCACAACATTGCGGCGCTGGAAAGTGCTCTCACCCATGCCAAGAATTTTGGTGCGCCTGTACTCGTTCACGTGATTACGGAAAAAGGACGAGGACATGCGCCTGCCGTTCAGGATGAGGCAGAGAAGTTTCACGCAGTTGGAATGGTAGATCCGCAAACAGGTGTGCCGCTGAAGAAGTCTGCCCCATCGTG
>CAIYBL010000115.1 GCA_903924485.1 uncultured Actinomycetes bacterium | reverse complement strand
GGCTCGTGCGCTGGGGGAGTTTGGTGCCACAATGATGTTTGCTGGTTCATTGCCAGGACGCACCCAGACGTGGGCGATGCAGGTTTATGTAGATATGGATATAGATATGGGAACTGCTTACACGCTGAGCGCGGTGATGTTGGCGATCGCCGTTGCCGTTGTTTTTGCTCTTCGAAAGCCTTTGACTCAGGCGTTTTCATCATGAAGACGCAGGTATTCGTCGTTGATGATCACGAGCTTGTACGACGCGGGTTGATCGAACTTATTGATAGTGAGGCCGACCTTAAGGTTGTCGGTCAAGCTGGAGATGTCGCGGGGGCTCTGCTGGAGCTTCTCTCTCTTACCCCAGACGTGGCAGTCCTTGATGTGCGTTTGCCAGATGGCAGTGGAATTGAATTATGTCGTGAAATTCGGTCTCTGTATCCGCAGATGAAAGTCTTGATGCTAACGTCATTTCTTGAGGATGAAGCCATACTCGGTGCAGTACTGGGCGGTGCGAGCGGTTTTGTTATCAAAGATATAAAGAATTTAGATCTTTTGGATGCAATTCGCAAAGTTGCACGGGGAGAAGTTCTATTAGACACCACGTTAGTTTCAACGGTGACAAATAGATTGCGAAAAGTATCAAGCCCGGCAAGTGAAATTTATGAACTTACAGACCAAGAGCAGCGAGTCTTAGAACATATAGGAAAAGGCTTCACTAATCGCCAAATTGCAGAGTCAATGTTCTTGGCTGAAAAAACAGTGAAGAACTACGTCTCTTCGTTGTTGAGCAAATTGGGACTTGAAAGACGAACTCAAGCTGCGGCGCTGGCTGCCAGGTTGGGACTGGGAAGGAACTAGTACTTACCGGTCCAGATCGCTTGGGTACCACGTGGTTGCCTGCTAGCAATAGAGAAAGTTCCTTCAAATCTTTCGGCACGACTTTCCAGATTTAGAATGCCACTCTTTCGCTCTGCTGCGCTGTACCCAACGCCATCATCAGTTATCTCTACCTGAAAGAGTCCATCATTGGCAGATACAGTGACATCAATGTGGCGACATTGAGCATGCTTAACGGCATTAGTGAGAAGCTCTCGTATGACTGCTATGACTTGCTCGGCGAGAGAACCTTGAGATGCTCCATCAATGGCGCCTTGAAATACACAGGAAATATGAATCGCATTCTTGCCTTGAAATTGTTGTACCTCTTCTTGAATTCGGCCACGTAATCCAGGCACCGGTCCTGGCAATTGAAGCTCGAAGATGGTGTTACGTATCTGTTGCACGGTGAGATCAAGATTATCGATCGTCTCCTGAATAATTTTCATGTCGTGCGCAGGAACGGACGCATCTTTAGCAACTGCATGGAGAGAAAGTCCTGTTGCAAAGAGTCGTTGAATAACAAGGTCATGCAAGTCACGCCCAATGCGATCGCGCTCGGCAAGGACGACCACTTGGTTTCGGGCGGCTTGTCCACGAGCGCTATCAATAGCAATTCCAGCGGCAGATGCCAAGACGATAACAAGCTGTTCGTCTTCTTCAGTGAATTCAGCTCCACCTTTTTTCTCTGTCAGGTACAAACTTCCATACACCTCATCTCGAATCCGAATTGGTACCCCTAGAAAGGAATTCATCGCAGGGTGTCCTTCGGGGAACCCAACAGATGCTTCACTTGCTTTGATCGATGCTAAACGCAACGGCGCCGGATGTGAAAGTAGATGACCGAGAAGACCCTTACCTTCAGGAAACTTTTCGATTTCATCAGCCGACTCTTCGCTCAGTCCAACGTAGGTAAATGCCTCGAGCTGGCCATCAGGACCTATGGGCAGATAGATTCCCCGAATGTGAGGGTACCGGTTCCCATTTAGCAAAAGGTACAATTGCCATTTGTAATATCTC
>CAIYBL010000114.1 GCA_903924485.1 uncultured Actinomycetes bacterium | reverse complement strand
CAGTTGATGGATGGGATTCAACAGTCGTTCAGCTTCATTCCTAAAAGAGCCTCAAAAAGGACCGACCTGCTTGTGTAATTACTGCAACGATCAAGGCTTCAACGCTGATATCAAGTACGGGTTCTTCGGACTACCTACTGTAATTCCCGCGTTCAGTGGGCAAGATATGGCGAGAGCGATGGCTGCCTTTAATGCTGGCATTCCTTGGCGCTCATTGGTTTCAAGCATGTTGCTCTTGGATTCACATGACACTGCTCGCTTTAGAAACGTAGTTGGCCACGATCGTGCGCGGCACATTGCAGGTATGGGTATCTTGCTCACCTACCCAGGAGTGCCTTCAATCTTTGCCGGCGACGAAGTTGGTCTACAAGGGGCTTGGGGCGAAGATGCGCGTAGAACTATTAATTGGGATGACCAGAATCAATGGGATAACGATTTTCTGTCAGAGGTAAAGAAGTTGGTTTCTATTCGCAGAAAGTCTCACGCCTTCTCCGATGGCGGATTGCAATGGGTGCACACAGAAAATGATCACATTTCCTATATACGCGAAAGTAAAAAAGAAAAGCTTCTCGTTGTAGTTTCTCGCTCAAAGCAACAGATTGAATTAGGTTCACTCACCGCACGTGCGAAAGTGCTGTATGGGCCAACGATTTCTGGATCAACGATTAATTTCGCTTCAGCAGGAGTCGGAATATATAAATTACGCTAGCCAGAAATTCATAGTCTGATCTATATATTTTGCCCAAGATCGTTCATTGTGTCCTGATCGGACATAGGTTTTTGTCATGAAGTCATGATTGAGGCGCCAACCTTTTTGAATCATCAGTGCATCTGCTCGTTTTTGAAAAGGGCCGTACGCTGCATCTAGTCCTTTGTCGCCATGGCTCATCCACACCTTATGGATATCGGGTTTTGGCAAGGCGTTAATCAAAGAATCTACCAATGGATTTTCACCAATGGGCCAGTGAGTTGAAAAAGCTAAAGCGGTGGTGAAGAAATCGGGACGCTTGCCGAGTGCATAAAGTGAGGCGAGCCCACCCATGCTCGATCCAATGATTGCCTTATCAAGTGCTGCCATATCCAACCCAAGTTCTTCGCAAATTGCTGGTGCAATCTCATCTGTTACTTGAGCAAGGTATTTGTTCCCCTCAAGGTGATCTAAAGAAAATGTAGGGTCTATCGCGCCCACGGGCTTGATACCGTTACGAAAGGGGTCTTCAGGTGTGAGGTCCTTGAAACGCCCCCACGGGTTCTCATCACTCCTGCTGTGAAATACGCCAATAATCGCTGGAGGGTTGATTCCCAATTTTTCGCTGACACTTACGGCAGATTGCGCCATCTTCCATGTGGTCATTCTTGTGGCTGTTCGGCGATCAAAAACATTTTGACCATCATGTGCGATTAGTAGGTGACCTGTTTTATTTTCGGGAGCCCAATAATCAACCCTTCGTCCATCGAATGAAAGGGTCTGAACCTTGCCTGGCACCCCACGAATTTGAAAGCGATTTATTCTCTCCATAATGCTTAAATCATGCCATGGAAAAGCGGGCAATCTTCTGGTTTCGTCGGGACCTTCGACTTGGTGATAACCCCGCATTGTTAGCTGCCATCGCCGAATCAGATGAAATTGTTCCCGTTTTTATTATGGACGAGGCAATTGCCGATCGAGCCGGGGAGTATCGACGTGCATATTTAGCCGCATCACTGCAGGCACTTGATGACTCGTTGCAAGGACGTTTGAAAGTTATTGCAGGAGATCCCACTAACGTCCTCCACGGGCTAATGAAGGAGTATGCGGCCACATCTGTTCATGTCGCAGCCGAATTCGCGCCATATGGAGTGACCAGAGATGTGCGAGTAGAGGCTTCAGGAATTGTTCTGACGAAGACGGGAAGTCCCTATGCAGTTGCGCCAGGGCGAGTTCGAAAGAGTGATGACACCCCTTACAAGGTGTACACGCCATTTTTTAGGGCATGGGCAACGCATGGTTGGCGGGGGCCAGTATCTGCCCCTAAGAAAATTTCATTAGTAGATGTTAAGGATTCCGAAAGGGGCTTTCCTCAATGGAAAATCCCCGGCGGAGTAAACCTTCCACCTGCAGGGGAATTGGCCGCCTTAGCTAGGTGGAAACATTTCCAGGAAAGTGAACTTGATGATTACGACGCCCAAAGAAACCTTTCTGCGATTGATGGAACGAGCAAGTTAAGTCCTCACTTGAGATGGGGAGAAATTCACCCACGAACACTTCTGGCAAGTCTTGGAGTGGGTCCTGGGCCGGAGACCTTTCGCAAAGAAATTGCATGGCGCGAATTTTATGCAGATGTTCTGCATCATAATCCTCATACATCGCGTGATTACTATGCGCCAAGATTTGCAAAGATGCGTTATGACCAACCAGGTGAGAAATTCAAGGCATGGTGTGAAGGCAAGACTGGATACCCATTTGTAGATGCCGCGATGAGGCAGTTGCTTCAAGAAGGATGGATGCACAATCGAACCCGTATGGTTGTTGCCTCCTTTCTTGTAAAGGATTTGCACCTAGAGTGGCAAAGTGGGGCGGGTCATTTCATGAAGTACCTAATTGATAATGATGTTGCTTCAAACTCACATGGGTGGCAATGGACTGCTGGATGCGGCACTGACGCATCGCCTTATTACCGCATCTTTAATCCAGTCGAGCAAGGCAAACGCTTTGACGAAGAAGGTGCCTATGTCAGAAAGTACATTCCAGAGTTAGCCCATCTCCATGGAGCTGCGGCGCACGAACCTTGGCTTGCCTCCGATGGGTATTCACACGGCTACCCGGAGCGCATCGTTGATCATGCAACAGAACGCTTGGAGTCACTTGCTCGCTTGGCGGAAATAAAGATTTAAACGGGTTGGGGTTCTGACCACACACCAATGCCCTCGCGTTTTGCATGGTACATAGCGTTATCGGCACGTTTTAAGAGATCTCCACCGCCATCGTTTCCTACGTATCCGATACTTACACCAACACTGATTTGCTCGTGAGCGATAGTGAAGGGGTAACTCAGCGTTGCACGGATTGCCAGAGCAGTCTCAAACATGGAGTGCGGATCACCATGCAGTATTACTCCAAATTCGTCTCCTCCTAACCTTGCTAAGAGTGATCCATGGGGAATTGCCTTCGTGAATCGACGTGAAACTTCTTTGAGTAGCAGGTCTCCAACCTCGTGTCCGTGTTTGTCATTGATGGGTTTAAACCCGTCGAGGTCTAAAAGTAAAAGTGCAGATTCGATGCCAGGGGATTGATCGAGTGCATTAAGTTCAGAAATAAATCGTCGTCGATTAGGTAAACCCGTAAGTTCATCTGTTCGAGCAAGAATTCTCTCTTCACCAATAGCACGTGCTTGACGAAGAGCGATGGTCATTCGAATGAAGGCAAGGATGAGTGTTGCGATCGTAGGAATGACGATAAAGCCCGGCAAGTAGCCAGGACGCAATGAAGTCGCCGATAGCAATGTGGCACTCAGCAGAACCGAAAGCGCAATGGAGAGTGGGTGCAAAGAAATCTTTTTCTCTTCCTCGCTCCCACGGTGCCACATAGCTTGAGCCAGCAAAACCAATCCAATAAGCCATCCATCGTCGGTTATAGACCCAAATGCGTAATGATTATTGACACGAAGCCATAGAAAGATTAAATCTGATGCACTAAAGACACTCACACCCAATACGATGAAAAAACTTCGCAAGGATCGACGTGCGGTAAGTGCAAATGAAAGAGTTAATGCAAGCAGAATTAAGTCAGCAACTGGAAAGAGAATTGCAAAGAAAGTTTCACTAAAGTTTCCAGCAAAGTGGGGCAGAGCTGGGCGCATCAAAAACGCTGTCCCTAGTGAGCCCAGACCTAGTCCAAGGATGGCGGCATCCAGAAGTTCGACCGACCCCAAAGGTTCTCGCGTCATGAGCGCCCGCGGAATGCCGACGAAAGCAAGTGGATAAAGCATTAGATACAGGGCGTTTGCCGCCGTAGTTGTACCCGTGGGCATTTGGTAGAACTGTTGACAAGCTGAGAGTGTTGAGCCGAGCGTCCAACTTCCTATTGCAAGTGCTAGCGAGATCTTGCTGATGCGGTCAGTCAGTAGTGGTGCGCGTAGAACGGTAAGTATGCACGCGAAGGAAATTGCATCATAAAGATAGAGATCAACAACGATGTTGGGATCAGGAAGAAGAATTCTCACAAGGATATGGAGAATCAATAGCCCGGGGGCCAAAACGCGCAGGGTTCTATTGCTTCCCACGCTTCCCACTTAAGAGACCTTTGAAGCGAACTTACATAGGGCTAGCCATATGTAAGCCTGAAGGAATTAGACGCCTTTTTTGCAGGCCTGCGTGCGGATTGTCAGGTTACTTGCAACATCTTGCTTTGCGCCAGTAAGTGTTGCCTGCATCAGCGTCAACGTTGTCTGGGCCGAGGACAAGCGTTTGATTGTCGCGACACTTGCTTTTAGGGCAGTGATTTGATTGCTTGCTGCAGTTACACCTGAAGTAAATTGCTTGATTTGGCTCGTAATTAGATTGAGCGTCGCTGTATTTTTAGCTGATGTTGGACCAGAAATTATTTTCCGACTATCGGCAGATAGTTTAGTAATAATCGAGCTCCAGTTGGCGATATCGGCTTGGCGCGCAGCAATGGCAACATCAGGTGATGGGACAAGATCTAAAGCCTTGCTCAGCGGTGATGGCGTCGTAGGTACAAAAGCTGTCCATAGCGATGTGGAACCTGCAGCACCGATGGTTGTAGCAGATGGTGCATTTGTGCCCTTAAGTTCACGGGTCACTCCGACATTTGCAACATAATAACTCGGATCAACCCAGACAACATCACCAGGTATATACACACTAGTTGAATGGTAGGCGAGCATCTTGTTGATTGAAACGATTATTCCTGCTGCAACGGCGTCACCTGAAGATTTAGTATCTGCAACACTCTTAGTCAAACTAGTGGTCAGCGACTTCACTGTTGCAAGTGAGGTGACATAAGCAGCGTTTGCATCGAGGCAACCAGACCAGACCCATGTCAGTTTTGCGTTGGCAACGGCAGGATTCTTGGTGCATTTGTAAACGTTGGTACCTACCTTTGTTGATGCTCCTGATTTTGCGCACGCAACACCATTAGTGATGGTCGCAGCGCCGGCGGGTGATGCAACCAAAATACTGGTGAACATGAACCCGATAATTGAAGCGGTAAGTACTTTGCGTAACATGGGAACCTCCATAGATGGTGTCCTTATCGTAGCCAACCACCGTCAGCGGCTATCGGAATTACGCCTTGGTTGCCTAGGAATTCTCTGAGAAAGTGAGGCGTTAACCTATTTGTGACGTTGCTTCTTCCGAACGTTCATCCCGATTTTGCGAACCAAGGGCCTTGGGCCGAATCGACTTATGGTGCTTAGGATCCAATACTGCCAACCAGGAACCGATACCGCTTGCCCTCTTTTCGCGTCAGACCAGGCTTGTGCCACCACGCGATCGGCGTTTAGCCACATGAAGTTAGGTAGCCCACCCATCTTCATGCGTCCTCGTTCGTGAAATTCGGTGCGGGTAAATCCGGGACAGAGCGCCATAACGGTCACGCGAGTACTTATTAATTCGGTATGGAGTGATTCGCT
>CAIYBL010000113.1 GCA_903924485.1 uncultured Actinomycetes bacterium | reverse complement strand
TGAATCGCATCCGCTCAAAAAGAAAATGACCCCCATGTGGGGGTCATTGGCCTTGAAATGTACTTCTAGTAGCGGGGGCAGGATTTGAACCTACGACCTCTGGGTTATGAGCCCAGCGAGCTACCGAGCTGCTCCACCCCGCGTCGGTGAGCCCAATCGTAGGCGATACACGCCTACTCGCCAAATCGAAGGAAATTACTTACGGGCTTGAGCAGATATCGCAGCAGTAATAGCTGACTTCAATCGACTCTGTGCTTGTCCGTATGCAGTGAAATCGCCCTTAGCAAGTGCTGCTTGTCCATCTGCAAGTGCTTGCTTTGCACTTTGCAAAGCTGCAGCAAGATCTGATGATTTCGAACCAGCAGCGCCTGTTGATGTTGTAGTTGTCGTTGTCGCTCCAGTTGTACCAGAGTTTCCACCGAATACCTGATCGAGTGCGCCTTGCAAAGTGTCGTCATATCCAATTTGATCACCGAAGGAAACGAGAACCTTCTGTAGTAATGGATACGAAGCAGAGTTTGCAGTTGCGCGAACATAAACTGGCTGCACATAGAGCAATCCGCTTCCAACAGGAAGTGTTAATAAATTGCCAAGTACAACATCCGAGCCACCTTGGCGCAGGAGCGACAATGAGTTCGCAACAACAGGTTTAGCTTCAAAGTTCGAGGCAACCTGCGAAGGTCCTGCAATGTTTGTACTGCGGGGCAATTGCAATACAGAAATCTTTCCATAATCTGGACCTGGATCAGAGTTCACTGCAGCAAATGCCGACAAGTTTTCTCGTCCGCCGATAGGCACAAAAGGCGTGGTCAAAGAGAATGCTGACTTAGTCGCGCCAGGCATTTTCAGTGTGAGGTAATAAGGAGGCTGCGCACTGGCATTACCGCCGAATGTTGAAGGATCCCGAGGTACGCGCCAGAAGTCTTGACCACCGTAGAAAGCACCAGCTGTTGTGACGTGATACGTGCTCAAGATGTCACGTTGCACTCGGAAGAGGTCCTCTGGATAGCGGATGTGTGCAAGCAGACCAGCTGAAATCGCGCTCTTTGGCTTTATCGTATTAGGAAATGCCTTCGCCCAAGTCTTAAGGACTGGATCTTTCGCATCCCACTGATACAAGGTGACGGTACCGTCGTATGCGTCAACAGTGGCTTTTACTGAGTTACGAATGTAGTTAACACTTGCATTCGACTGTTGAGTAATTGAAGCAGAATTTGTAGTGAGTGCATCTGAGGTAGCGCTCGAAAGTGTTGTCGACTTGGAATATGGATAGCCAGCACTTGTTGTGTAGCCATCGATAATCCAAATGATCTTTCCATCAACAAGTGCTGGATATGGATCCCCATCAAGAGTCAACCACGGAGCAACTTTTGCCACACGATCGCGTGGATTACGCACAAAGAGAATCTTGGAATCTTTATTGATTAAATTAGATAAAACAATTCTCTGCTCTTGGTACTTGAGGGCAAAGACAAGGCGGTTAAAGAGGGATCCCATAGGGACGCCACCCTTTCCTGCGTATGTGACGTTCTTTTGTCCGTTAGCCGAAGAATCATCTGGATAATCAAGTTCCACAGGAGTAGAAGTCTTTGTTCCGCCAATGATTGAGTAATCGGGAACGTTTTCACCAAAGTACACACGGGGTTCGAATGTTCCAAGACCCTTAGTAGGTGGCAAATCTCCAACAAGGAATGAAGGCTTTCCGTCGGCATCGCGAACGTTGCCGTAAGCGGCAACGAAACCGAATCCGTGGGTATAGACCAAGTGATCGTTAATCCAGTTACGACTTGGATTACCGGCAAGATTGAGTTCGCGCACGGCAACTACGGTGTCGCGCTGAACGCCATTCACTGTGTATCTATCAATATCAAGTGACTCAGGGAATGTGTAATAAGGCTTGATTTGCTGCAGCTGACGGAAAGTAGCCGATAAAACATTTGGATCCATCAGACGAATATTGGAAATTGTTGAAGCATCTTTTGATAACTGGCCAGCTGATGTAGCAATCGTTGCCTGATAGTCAGTGACTTTTACGGAATCGATGCCAAAAGCGGCGCGAGTGGAATCAATATTGCGCTGAATATAAGGAGCCTCTTTTGATGACTCACTTGGCTTGACTTGGAATTGTTGAATAACGCCAGGGTAAACGCCAGAGATCAGCACAGAGGAAATAACTAAGAGAGCGATTCCTGCGCTAGGCAGAACCCATGAGCGGCGAACGATGTTTGCAAAGAACAGAAGAGAACAAATAACAGCGATACCAGCCAAGATTGCTTTCGCAGGAAGCACGGCATTTACATCTGTGTAGGTAAGGCCGGTAATGAGCTTTCCATCCTTGAGTGCCAAGTGGTAGCGATCGAGCCAATATGCGCCAGCTTTGAGAAGAACCAGGACTCCTAAGAGAACCGATAGTTGAACGCGCGCAGCAACGGTGGTGCGATCTTCGCTGACTTGCAAGCGAATTCCACCGTAAAGATAGTGAACAACGCTGGCAGCAATCAGAGAAAGAATAATTGTGGAAAT
>CAIYBL010000112.1 GCA_903924485.1 uncultured Actinomycetes bacterium | reverse complement strand
CTGGTTATTTAGATTTCCTTGTAGAGGCAGAAAAGCGAGATCATCGTCGTCTTGGTCAAGAGCTCGATTTATTCTCATTTCCTGAAGAGATTGGTTCTGGCCTGGCGGTATTTCATCCCAAAGGTGGAATCATCCGCAAGGCGATGGAGGATTATTCACGCAAGCGCCATGAAGAAGAAGGCTACGAATTCGTTTACTCGCCACATATAACGAAAGCCGCACTCTTTGAAAAATCCGGACACCTTGATTGGTATTCCGAAGGCATGTATCCACCAATGATTTTGGATGAAGAACTGCACTCTGATGGAACGATTAAGCGCGCAGGTCAGCAGTACTACATGAAGCCCATGAACTGCCCGTTCCACAACTTAATTTACAGCTCACGCGGACGCTCCTATCGAGAGTTGCCGTTGCGCTTATTCGAATTCGGAACGGTCTATCGCTACGAGAAATCTGGCGTATTGCACGGAATCACACGTGCCCGCGGTTTCACTCAGGATGATGCACACATTTATTGCACGGCCGATCAAATGTTGGACGAACTCGATTCGCTTCTGACTTTCGTTCTTAACTTGCTTCGCGATTATGGCCTCTCAGATTTCTATCTTGAGCTTTCCACTCGCAATGACGAAAAATATGTCGGCGAAGATGCCGAATGGGAACGAGCCACTGAGGCGCTCCGCGTTTCGGCCCAGAAGCAGAATTTGGAACTTGTATTGGATCCTGGCGGAGCGGCCTTTTATGGTCCCAAGGTTTCTGTCCAAGCCAAAGACGCCTTGGGCCGTACCTGGCAGATGTCCACCATCCAAGTGGATTTCCAGTTGCCGAACCGTTTTGATCTTGAATACGTGGGAAGTGATGGCACGCGCCAACGTCCCGTCATGATTCACCGCGCACTCTTCGGTTCCATCGAACGATTCTTCGGAGTTTTAACCGAGCACTATGCAGGAGCGTTTCCACCGTGGCTTGCTCCTGTCCAGGTAGTTGGTATTCCTGTTGCCGACGCTTTTGCTCCTTATTTGGCAGGGGTGATCGCCACTCTTAAGAAGGCAGGCATTCGAGCCGAGATGGATGCATCGGATGATCGCATGCAGAAAAAAGTGCGCAACGCACAAATGCAGAAGATTCCGTACATGATGATTGCTGGTGAAGAGGATCAGAACGCCGGAGCCGTTTCATTTAGATATCGCGATGGGCAACAACGAAACGGTATTCCCGTTGCCCAGGCGATCGAAGAGATTGCGTTAGCAATTCTCGAACGCAAACAGATCTAGCCATGACGGATTTATTGGGCGGAGCGGGAATGCCTGATGCATGGCAGCGGCTGTGGGCGCCTCACCGGATGGAATATCTCAAAGGTGAAAACCGACCCCTCGAAGGAAACGATATCGAGTGCCCTTTCTGTCGAATCCCGTCGCTGAGCGATGAAGATGGTCTTATCGTTTATCGCGGAGTTCATGCTTATGTCGTCATGAATCTTTATCCCTACAACGCTGGCCATCTTCTGGTCTGCGCTTTTCGCCACGTTGCCGACCTCACCGATCTCAATGAGGACGAACGTAATGAAATTTCCGCTCTAACCGCCCATGCGATGAAGACGTTGCGCAAAGTTTCAAACCCCGCTGGTTTCAATTTGGGGATGAATCAGGGAGCTGTTTCGGGAGCAGGAGTTGCTGATCACATTCATCAGCACGTTGTGCCTCGATGGAGCGGTGATGCCAACTTCATGCCGGTGATTGGTCAAACAAAAGTGCTTCCCCAATTGCTCTCAAAAACTAGAGATGACCTTGCGGGTGCTTGGTAGCGATTACTTAATTCGCGCGATATAACTTTCAACGATGTCGGCCCCAAGTGGACCATTCATTGTCAAAGGTATTGCTGGAAACATAAGGCCTGCCTCAAACGCATCTTCTCCTTGGGTTTCAAGAACTTCCAGATATTCCTCGCGAAACTCACTGACAAGAGTTTGATGTTCACTCTCACTGTCGGAGATCGCTGGGGGAGTAGTTGAGTAATCAATAATCTTCAACGTTTGCAAATTAATCAGGGCACACGGCAGACCCGCGTCATCATGAAGAACTAAAAATGGAGTGACCGTTTGATCAAAGACTCGATTACAGATCATGACGGCATCATCAAAATCCGCTTCAGTTTCCTCATCTAAGACAATGATGATGAGTCTTGGCACCATGGAATCGTTGAGTGCTTCCCACGCGGCAATTGTTGGGCCATCAATTCCTGTGGCTGGATTTACAACGAAAACCGCCAAGTCGCATGGGGTAGTAGGGTCTTGATCGCTCAAGGCTCCAAATCGATGTGCGATCTGGGCCGGGTGGGCGCTCTCGTGGCCAAAGAAATGAATGCGGGGGCCAGATTCGCCGCCTTCTTTTGCGCTCAAACTAGGTATAGACACGGGCTCAGCCTACGATGGTGTTGATGATTAGTAATGTTCTGAAGCCCGTGGTCACGCGAGTCATTACTCCGACCGCCAACGCGATGCTCAAGATGGGTCTGACGCCGAATTCGGTGACCCTTGTCGGGGCAATCGGCGCAGTGGTGAGCGCGCTTTATTTCTATCCGACAGGTCATTTCTTCGCTGGATCTATGTTTATCTCCTTTTTTGCCCTGAGTGACCTTTTTGATGGCACCATGGCGCGAATATCACATAAAGGTGGCAGCGTGTGGGGATCCTTCTTGGACTCAACCGTAGATCGAATCACTGACTCCACTGTCTTTATTGGGCTGTTGCTCTCATTGAACAAGAGCTCAGATTCACTTGTCCCGGTTGTTTTGATTGCACTTGTCGCTGGAATTCTTGTTTCTTACGTGCGCGCAAAAGCAGAATCCCTGGATATCGAATGCAGTGGTGGGATTGCCGAGCGAACGGAGAGAATTGTGATTGCGTTATGCGCAATCGGTTTCCATGGTTTGGGTATTCCGTTTGCTTTGGCTGGTGGAATGTGGATTTTGGCAGTGATTTCAGTTTTCACAGTCGTGCAAAGAATGTGGATCGTGCGAAAAGCGGTTCTAGCGTGAGCAAAGTGAAAGATGATCTTGTTGGACAAATTTATATAGGGGCTTGGAGAATCGTTCGCTGGCTCCCAGAGCGGAGCGCGTACAGCCTCTTTTATAAGGGCGCGGATTTTCTTGTGAAGCGAAACGGTAAGAGTGTTCAAAGGTTGCGATCCAATTTGACTCGAGTGAAACCAGAATTAACTGTACAGGAAATGGACGAGTTAATGGTTGAAGCGATGCGATCGTATATGCGCTACTGGTGTGACACATTTAGGTTTCCTGATTGGACTAGGCAGCGCACGATGTCGACGGTAGAAGTCACAAACGAGCATTTACTGATGGATGCAATCGCAGCTAAAACTGGTGTGATTGTGGCGCTTCCTCATGCCGGTAATTGGGATCATGCCGGTGCATATTTTTGCAATAAAGGCGTCAAACTTGTCACTGTCGCTGAACGTCTCAAGCCTGAATCCTTGTTTAATAAATTTCTTGCCTACCGCGAGTCCATCGGCATGGAAGTCCTTGCTTTGGATGGTCGAGTCATTGCGACTTTAGCTGCCAGATTACGGGCAGGTGGACTGGTTGCACTCGTTGCCGATAGAGACCTTTCGCGAACTGGCATAACAGTGAAATTCTTTGACGGAGAAGCACGAATGCCCGCTGGTCCGGCAGTCCTTGCCCTTAATACAGGGGCGCCGCTTTTGAGCGCTTATGTTTCCTATACCGCAAAGGGAATACATATCGATTTTGAATTGGTTCAAGTACCCGTTGAAGGAGATAAGGAAACTCGCATCTTGGCGCTGGTCCAACAATGCGCAGATCACTTTGCGCGTGGAATAGCTAGCGCGCCGCAAGATTGGCACATGCTGCAACGTATTTGGGTTGATGCGGACTTCAAGGAGAGATCCGATGCCTAAAGTCCTTCCTATGAAAATCGGTCTTGTCTGTCCTTATGGATGGGATGCGCCAGGGGGCGTGCAAAACCATGTGAGAGATTTGGCTGAGTACCTCATTGCCAATGGACATGATGTTTCTGTTTTGGCACCGGCGGTTGATGAAGACGCTCTGCCCTCCTACGTTGTTAGCGCAGGAAAGCCCATCGCCATCCCTTACAACGGCGCTGTCGCTCGAATTCTTTTTGGTCCAATCGCTTTTGCTCGAGTCCGACAATGGATCGCTCAAGGCGAGTTTGATCTGTTGCATTTGCATGAGCCAGCAATCCCTTCACTTTCCCTCCTTGCTTGCTGGGCAGCAGAAGGTCCGATGGTCGGAACTTTCCACGCAGCCGCGAAACGACAACGCGCAATTTTTGCAATTGGTCCGATACTCGAACCCGTCATTGAAAAACTTTCTGTCCGAATTGCAGTGAGTGAGGCAGCACGACTTACTTTGACTGAGCATCTAGAAACCGATGCGATTGTTATCCCAAACGGAATTTATGCAGACAAGTTTCGAAACGGAAGCGCCCAACCTCAATGGAGCGGTCAGACCATCGGCTTTATTGGGCGATTTGAAGAGCCTCGCAAGGGATTATCTGTTTTGTTGGAAGCATTGCCGATCGTTGCGCGCTTTGCACCGAACGTGCGAATTCTTGTGGCCGGTCCAGGAGATAGTGATGAAACCCTTAAAGCAATTGACCCACAACTTCGTAGTCGGATTTCATTTCTTGGCCGTTTAAGTGATGATGAAAAAGCGGACTTCTTAAGTTCTGTCTCACTCTATGTCGCACCAAATACTGGCGGAGAATCATTCGGAATCATTCTGGCCGAGGCGATGGCCTCAGGTGCACCATGTGTGGCGAGTGATATTCCTGCATTTGCTTCATTACTTGGAGACGGGCAATTCGGTTCACTCTTTGCCTCAGAAGATTCTGCGGACTTAGCGAAGGTAATGATTGACCTTTTACGCGATGATGAAAAGCGAAGCGAGCTAGCGTTAGCCGGACAAGAGCACGCAAAAATTTTCAATTGGGAGACAGTGGCTGAACAAATCTTCTCGGTGTACGAGATGGCAAAAGTAGGCAGCCAGAAGGTGGGGCTAGCCTCGGAGAATCGAAGTTGGTCTCGTTTGCTCAATCGCGAAGGAGATAACGCGTGAAGACAGGGCTGACTTTTGGATTACTTCTTTTAGCCTTCCTTTGGTACCTCAGTTTCTCTGCAACGCGTCTTGATCGCCTGCACCACCGGGTAGAGACCAGTTGGGCCAATCTTGACGGCTTGCTTCAGCGCCGAGCCGCGGTTGCTTTGGAATTGGCACATAGCCATTTAGCCGATCCTGCTTCATCCCTTCTGCTCACCGCTGCTGCATATCAAGCTCGCGAGGCGAGTATTCAGGAGAGATCTTTTGCGGAGAGTGGTCTTTCAGGGGCACTTTCACTATTGCAGAGTGATCTGAGCGCCGATACAAGTGCGGGAGAGAAAGCGTTGCTCACGGAACTAGCCACTCTCACAGGAAAAATCCGAGTGGCAATTGCTATCCACGTTGATGCAGTGACGCGTACGCGGTCGGTACGCGCAAAATTAATCTTCAAATTCTTCAAGTTGGCGGGTACTGCCCCCCTGCCTATGACCTACGATTTCGAAGATGATGCGCTCTAGGAAACTCACGTTAGTCGTAACCCTTATTGCAGCACTTGCGGTATCTGGTTGTTCTTCGGTAACCAAAAATAAACCCGCGGCTGCTCCAAAAATTATTGAACATAATTTAATGAGCGGTCGGATCGGCGGCAATGGCCCAATCCTGGTAACAAAGATCGACGATACCGCTCCTGCTCATCCGCAAATTGGTTTAGACAGCGCAGACGTTGTCTACATCGAACAGGTGGAAGGTGGGCTAACGCGTTTAGCAGCAATCTTCTCATCGGTGATCCCAGAACTAGTAGGACCCGTGCGAAGTGCGCGAATAAGTGATATCGACTTACTTGCTCAGTATGGCCATGTTGCATTCACCTATAGCGGGGCACAGTCAAAGATGCTGCCCGTTATCTCTGCTGCAGATTTGATAGATCTGGGTGCAGAACGTCAATCGCGAGAAATCTATTCACGCGATCTCACACGTAATGCTCCCGTTAATTTAATTTTGCATGCCACCTTACTTATGCAAAATCTTGCAAAACAAGGTGCAACGATTGCGGTATCAAAGTCTCCCGGATGGTCCTTCGGCGAGGCACCTAAGGGTGGCGCTGCGTTGACAAGTGTGAAACTCAAATGGCCCGCAAATACTTATTCAGCCACATGGTCAGCCGCGGAATCGAGATGGCTTCTTCTTCATTCCGATACACCCGATCTTGCCGATGACGGAAAGCAACTGGGACCCACAACTCTTGTTATCCAAATGGTTTCCATAACTGACTCTATTTATCACGACAAGGCTGGCGGCGTGACTCCGTTTTCGGCCACGGTCGGTAGCGGCTCAGGATGGATCCTTCGTGATGGCAAATCATTTGCAGGTACGTGGTCTCGTCCTACCGCAGCTAGTCCAACGACGTGGAGTGGCACAGATGGTTTACCCATCGCCTTCGCCCCAGGCCAAGTCTGGGTGGCTCTGACCGATACCGTGCCAGTTTTCACGCGTCCAATTGCGTCTGCGAGTCCGTCGCCAACAAAGTAGGATGGGCATCTCAATCGCAGATAGTTTTAGGGGAGTTTCATGACTGACGTAAAAGGCACGGCACGAGTTAAGCGCGGAATGGCAGAAATGCTCAAGGGCGGCGTCATCATGGATGTCGTAAACGCCGAGCAAGCCAAGATCGCGCAAGATGCTGGAGCAGTTGCAGTCATGGCACTTGAGCGAGTGCCTGCAGATATTCGCGCGCAAGGCGGAGTCGCTCGTATGTCAGATCCCGACATGATTGAAAAGATCAAAGCTGTTGTAACAATTCCCGTAATGGCAAAAGCACGTATCGGGCATTTTGTTGAAGCTCAGATATTGCAATCACTGGGCGTTGACTACATCGATGAGTCCGAAGTTCTTACTCCTGCTGACTATGCCAATCACATCGACAAGTGGGGCTTCACTGTTCCTTTCGTCTGTGGTGCAACCAATCTTGGAGAAGCCCTTCGCCGCATTAACGAAGGCGCCGCCATGATTCGCTCTAAAGGTGAAGCAGGAACGGGCGATGTCTCAAATGCAGTAACTCATATGCGCGAAATCGGCGCGGCGATTCGTCGTCTAACTTCTATGCGCGAAGACGAACTTTATGTTGCCGCTAAAGAGATGCAAGCACCTTATGACTTGGTAAAAGAAGTTGCTCAAACCGGCAAGCTTCCTGTTGTTCTTTTCACTGCTGGCGGAATTGCAACACCAGCGGATGCAGCAATGATGATGCAGATGGGCGCCGACGGAGTATTCATTGGCTCAGGTATTTTCAAATCTGGAGACCCAGCAAGCCGTGCTGTTGCTTGCGTTAAAGCCACAACATTTTTTGATGACCCTAAAGTTATTGCCGATGCCTCTCGTGGGCTAGGAGATGCGATGGTTGGAATTAACGTTGCAGATATTCCTGCCCCACATCGCCTTGCCGAGCGTGGCTGGTAACACCAGGTAGATATGAAAGTTGGCGTACTCGCACTTCAAGGTGATGTGCGAGAGCATTTTGGTGCTCTCGCAGATTGTGGCGTCGAAGCCATTGGTGTTCGCCGTCCCAGCGAACTCGATGACGTAGACGCTTTGATATTGCCTGGTGGAGAGTCAACAACAATTGCTCAACTAGCGGAGATTTTTGGAATTTTTGATCCCATCCAAAGTCGAATCAAGGCGGGTATGCCCGTATATGGATCATGCGCTGGAATGATTTTGTTAGCAGACCGTGTTTTGGATGCTGCTGCGACGCAGCGAACATTCGGTGGCATAGATGTCACTGTTCGCCGAAATGCGTTTGGCCGCCAAGTGGATTCTTTTGAGACAAACGTCAGGGTTGCTCATATTGAAGGAGATCCGATCAAAGCGATCTTCATAAGAGCCCCGTGGGTTGAAGAGATTGGCGTTGGGGTAGAGGTTCTGGCTTCAGTGAGCGCAGCCGATGGCTCTGTTCACCCCGTCGCCATTAGACAGGGCTCCTTGCTCGCGACCTCATTTCATCCAGAATTGACCAGCGATAGCCGAATTCATCGCTACTTCGTTGAAGAAGTGTGCAAGGCCGCTGCTGTAATCCGATAAAGTTTCACCCAGTAACCAGTTCTCGAGTTTTTGATGGGGTGTATATGTCCGGCCATTCCAAATGGGCGACGACTAAGCATAAGAAAGCGATCATCGATGGTCGCCGTGCCAAGTCATTTGTTAAATTAGTAAAAGCTATTGAAGTTGCTGCACGCACAGGTGGCGCAGACCTCGTAGGCAACCCAACTCTTTTTGATGCCGTTGCCAAGGCGAAAAAGAATTCGATGCCTGCTGACAATATTGATCGCGCGATTAAACGTGGCGCAGGTCTTGAATCAGGTGGCGCTGATTGGCAAACAATTATGTACGAAGGCTATGGTCCAGGCGGTGTCGCAATTTTGATCGAATGTCTCTCCGATAATCGAAATCGCGCAGCATCGGAAGTTCGCGTTGCTGTTACCCGCAACGGTGGAACCATGGGAGATCCTGGTTCGGTTGCTTATCTCTTTAGTCGTAAAGGCGTTGTCATCGCGAATAAGACTCCAGCGGCCACGGAGGAAAAGATTCTTGAGGCAGTGCTAGATGCTGGCGCTGAGGAAGTGAATGATCTAGGAGAGTCCTTCGAGATCGTGAGTGAAGCGGGTGATCTCGTTGCAGTACGTACTGCGCTGCAAAACGCAGGAATTGAATATGAATCAGCTGAGTCATCATTTCTGCCTTCAATGTCTATTCCACTTGATGCCGAGCAAGCCACAAAGGTCTTTTCTCTGATTGAGGCGATTGAAGAACTTGATGATGTTCAGAATGTATACGGCAATTTTGATATCTCTGATGAAGTGTTGGCGAGCCTGGAGTAATTCAATCCACCTGCAACCTAGGCTAGATGGGTGCGCGTTATGGGGAGTTCTTTGTGAGGGTGCTAGGAGTCGACCCTGGACTTACTCGTTGCGGCGTAGGTGTCATTGAGGGTTCAGTTGGTGCATCGATAACAATGGTGGCGGTAGGTGTCATTCTTACTCCTGCCGAAGACGGACTCGAGCAACGACTTCTTCAGCTACATGACCAGCTACAGGAATGGGTTCACGTCCAACGTCCCGATGTTATTGCTGTCGAAAGAGTTTTCTCCCAACATAACGTTCGAACAGTTATGGGCACCGGGCAAGCCGCCGGCATTGCTCTTCTGGTTGCAGCACAAAGTGGAATTCCCGTTGTATTACATACACCCTCTGAAGTGAAAGCAGCTGTCACGGGTACCGGCCGCGCAAATAAAGCGCAAGTGGCGGAGATGGTTCGCAGAATTCTGTCGCTGGAAAGTATTCCCAAACCTGTCGATGCCACTGACGCGCTAGCGCTTGCGATTTGTCATTTATGGCGCGGGGGCGCGAGTGATCGCATCGCCTCAGCCGTTATCGCCGAGAAGGCTCGACTCAAAAGTTTACGCACCTCATGATCTCCTCACTCTCTGGAAGAGTTCTCCATTTATCGCCAGAGCGCGCCGTTATTGATGTCTCTGGGGTCGGTTTAGCAGTTGTTATCACTGCCGCAACTAGTGCACGCATGAGTATCGGTAATGACGCCCAACTATTTACCTCTCTTGTTGTTAGGGAAGATTCCCTAACTCTCTTTGGATTTCTCGAAGAGCCATCACGAATTCTTTTTGAACTTGTGCAAACAGTCTCTGGCATTGGTCCGAAAGTTGCGATGGCAATCCTTGCTGTGATGTCTCCCGATGACTTAAGTTCGGCGATCGCTCAAGAGAATGTCGCCGCTATTGAACGCGTCCCCGGAATTGGGCGCAAAGGTGCACAACGAATGATTTTGGAATTGAAAGGCAAGCTGGCCGATTTCTCTATTGGTGGCGCACCGCTGACCCATGTTGCACCGTGGCGCGAGCAACTTACAAGTGCGCTTATGAGTCTTGGCTATCAGGCCAAAGAAGCAGATGCTGGTGTTGCCAGTCTTGTTGCGCACCTGCAAGAAGAAGGCAAAGACCCAGCAGCAATGCAGATGAGTGAATTGCTCAAGGGTGCACTACAAAGTGGCCAACGCGGGCGTGGTTCGCTATGACCGAAAAGCCAGATGATCGCTTAGTTGCTCCCGCTAGAAAGAGCGAGGAGTCATCGATCGAAAGCGCACTACGTCCGAAGGATCTCTCTGAGTTCATTGGACAAGAGCGAGTTCGACAACAAATCGATGTTCTCTTGTCGGCTGCTCGCCATCGCAAAAGTTCTGCCGACCATATTCTGCTTTCTGGTCCTCCTGGACTGGGTAAGACAACACTGGCGCTCATTCTTGCAAGTGAAATGGATACACCGATTCGTATCACCAGTGGACCTGCCATCACTCATGCGGGGGATTTGGCTGCGATTCTTTCCTCACTTATGGAAGGTGAAATTCTTTTTCTTGATGAGATTCATCGTCTGCCTCGACCCGCTGAGGAATTGCTTTACTTAGCAATGGAGGACTTTCGTGTTGACGTTGTTGTAGGAAAAGGCCCCGGTGCTACGGCAATTCCTCTGCAACTTCCGCACTTCACATTGGTGGGCGCGACAACGCGAGCCGGACTTTTGCCTGGACCGCTGCGTGATCGCTTTGGATTTACTGCGCATTTAGATTTCTACAATGAAGATGAAATAGCAAAAGTTCTGGAACGAAGCGCGAGGTTGCTCAACCTTTCTATCGAAGTGAAGGCAATATCTGAAATCGCGGGTCGCTCTCGCGGTACGCCGCGAATTGCCAACAGACTTTTACGACGAGTTCGCGACTACGCCCAAGTTCGCGGTTCCACGGGGCTCTCTCATGAAGACGCCAAGGCTGCTTTGGAGATGTATGAAGTGGATGAGAGGGGTCGTGATCGTCTCGATCGTGCAGTGTTGCTGGCCCTCGGCGAGAGATGT
>CAIYBL010000111.1 GCA_903924485.1 uncultured Actinomycetes bacterium | reverse complement strand
GTCATTTTGCGCGTAGTTCAAGAACACAACAAAACCAAAAAATAAGGAATCTCATGTCCGCAAATTTACTCATACAAAATGGTCGCGCCTCAATGTTTTATATCAACGAAGTCCCTTGGCATGGTCTCGGAACTAAGCTCGACAAACCAGCCACAGCACAAGAGGCGATAACGGCTGCTGGACTGGATTGGAAGGTGAAGAAGCTCCCTCTCTTCGCAGGCTCTAAACGCATACCAGTTCAAGACAAGTTCGCCGTGGTAAGAAAGACCAGCGACCTCATTCAGAAAACAGACTCAGTGCTTGGTGTGGTGGGGAAGGAGTATACGCCTTTACAGAACAGTCAGGCGTTTTCCTTCTTTGATCCAATCGTAGGTCAAGACGCTGCCATCTATCACACTGCCGGCGCACTTGGATTAGGGGAAAGGGTTTGGATATTGGCAAAGCTACCGGGTCACATCAGAGTTGCTGGTGACGACATTACAGAGAAGTATCTACTGTTGTCGAACTCACACGACGGCAAAAGTAGCGTCATGGTAAAATTCACGCCGGTCAGAGTCGTATGTCAAAACACGCTCACACTAGCGCTTAACGATGGCTTTGCTCATCGAATCACTCACCACGCCGACATCCACAACAAACTGAAGCAAGCTCACGAAATGTTGGGGCTAATCAATACTCGGTTCGGTGAGATGGAGCAAACCTTCCGAGCTATGAGCAGAGTGAAGATGAACAGCAACCGTATCGCTGAATATCTGGCTAGCGTATATCCAGATTCGACCGAGCCTGATAAACAACTGCTCGTTCAAAGGGATCGCAACTGGTCTGAATACTTCTTCGATCAGGGCAGAGGGAATCGGATGCCCGGTGTTGCTGGAACTCTATGGGCCGCGTTTAATGGCTGCACTGAATGGGTTGACCACCGCAAGACTAGGCAAAACGAAAACCAACGTCTGACCTCTAGCTGGTTTGGAGAGACGGCCAGAATCAAGTCTAGGGCTTTTGGTGTGGCTCAGGACAAAATGCTGGTGTGGAATTAAACAAAGAGGATTTGGCCTACGGGCTGAATCCTTTTTTTAGGTGTGAGTAAGAGCCAATGCGCAAACTCTCAAATCAAATTGTCTTTGTCATTGGTGATAACGAGTTCCTTGTTACCGATGCGCACTATGTTTCTGCCTATCAGTGGCAACTTGCCTTTGACCCGCTCGCCGTTGACATATGTGCCAGTGCTTTCGAGGTCATAGAGCCAGACATCGTCGCGGCAATTCACCACTATGCAATGACGGCGTGAAACATTAGCGCTGCCGGCAATCTGCACATCGTTGGCCTGATACCCCTCACGACCGAATGTGATGATGAGCTTATTAATCTGACGTGGCTTTTTCTCCCCGGCAGTTTCGTCCGCGATAAAGAGTGGGCTGCGTGTGAGTTTGCGGAAGCGGTAATCCATGAACAGCAACTTGGATTTCAGTGTGGGTGATTTTTGCCAGCCGTGGGTTGAGACAGACTCGTTGACGACCGAAAAGTTGTGGGCGATGAACTCATTCGAATATTCACCTAACAAATCGCTCGCAGAAATCTTCTGGCCGACTTTGTGGAGAAGCGTGGCGATGTAGTAGTTATTCGCAAAGCACGGATTGCTTGGCTCAATGTCCAGAATGGAGCGGGCCAAGGTGATGGCAACGTCGTAACGCTCGGTCTCGTAAAAACACTGCAATAGAAGATTGTGTGCTTCAAGATCGGATGGGTTGCGATGTAAGTGGTCGCCAAGCAGAGAAATAGCAGCCG
>CAIYBL010000110.1 GCA_903924485.1 uncultured Actinomycetes bacterium | reverse complement strand
GTACTGCCAGCGGGCATCAAAGAATTGATCTACAAGATGCCTTTCGAGTTTTCCAAAACTCGCACGGCAGTTGTTTCTCTAATAGCTACAGCATTAGTTGCATCAGCAACGCTTACGGCAGCGGCGGTAACAAATACTGGACCCGCTCCGCTAGTGCGAGTCGCCCACGAAACCGCCAAGTTTGTAAAGGAAGTTGCAGGGGTGGTCACGAAAGCGGTAACAGGTAGTAGTGCAACTCAGGGATCAACTCCCACGCCGACTCCCACTCAAACTGAGTCATCAACTCCTACGCCAACTCCCACACAAACACAGTCATCGACCCCTACGCCTACACACAGTGCAACAACTCCAGTTGCTGCCGCGGTGGTACCAGCAAAATCACCAAAACCAGAGCACTCCGAAAAATCTTCGCCAACTCCTACACACAGTGAAGAGGCAGAAACACCAACACCAACACCAACTCCGTCCACTGGGATTTCAGGACTCACTCCCCCTGTTGTTAGCGGTGGTGGTGGAGATGACGAGCATGAAGGATCCTCTAATGGAACCGGGACTGGCGAACATCATGATAAGCGTTCGCCATCACCAACTAAGCAGCCAGAATCAAACTCCGGAGAGGATGACTAAAGAGAATCTTTAGTTACTTGTCCTTACCCTTTTTTTCTTGCTTCTTGGCGCGCTTTTCTTTGAGCGACAACTTTGGTTCTTTCTTCTGATTTGCATTGCTCTTTTGTTCTTTGTTGGCCATGGTGATCCTTTCCTAGGCAATCATTTTAATGGAGCCCCCCGTCAGGATTGAACTGACGACCTGCGCATTACAAGTGCGCTGCTCTACCACTGAGCTAGGGAGGCCTTTAGTACCAGATTACGGCACCGACGTAGTATGCCAGCGCATCGCTAAATCATGAAATTAGGCGTGCACCCTCTCCGGTAGTCACAAATCTGGAACTTCCAGCGTGTAGGTTTCATGCATGCGACTAGGTGTGCTGGATGTTGGCTCCAACACAATCCACCTTCAGGTAGTGGATGCACACCCCGGAGCCAGACCAAGTCCCACAACTAACCACAAAGTTGAGCTTCGTCTCACGGAATACCTTGATTCAAAGGGTTCTATCAGCGCCGAGGGCATAGCACTCCTGATGCAAGGCATCGATGATGCCGTGACGCACGCACAAAATTTTCAGACTGAGGAGATATTAGCCTTCGCAACTTCAGCTCTTCGTGAAGCGAGAAATGGTCCTGCAATTGTTAAGCAGATCAACTCTCAATATGAGATCGATCTACAAATGCTCTCAGGAGATGAAGAAGCGCGGTTAACATTTCTGGCGGTACGGCGATGGCTCGGCTGGTCAAGTGGGAAGTTGCTTGTTCTAGATATTGGTGGCGGTTCACTTGAGCTTGCCACGGGTATTGATGAGAACCCAGAAGCCGTGCTATCGCTCCCACTTGGGGCGGCGAGATTAACGCGCGAATTTTTATCAGGTGATCCGTTTACAAGCAAAAGCTTGAAATCTCTCGAGGACAAAGTCCATCAGCTCCTGAAATCAAAAATGCCGGCAAAACTTCAATCACATGATGCTGATCATTTTGTTGCAACAAGCAAAACTTTTCGTACCTTGGCTCGGTTAGCTAATCATTGGTATGGGGACAAGGCGCAATATTTAGAAGCGACTGCACTACTTGGAATAATTCCGCGATTGTCAGTTATGACATCCGAGGAGCGATCAAAATTACCAGGGGTATCGGTAAGTCGCGCTAATCAGATAGTTTCAGGGGCAATTGTGGCAAAGGCTGTCATGGAGCGTTTGTCTATCAATGAATTGGAAATCTGTCCGTGGGCTTTGCGCGAGGGAGTTATCCTGAAGTGGCTGGATTGGAATGAGCGCTAACTATTAGGCGCTTCAACCCAATCTACCGCAACAATTTCGCCATCTCGATGATGCAAAATCCAGGCTTCGGCGGGAGAAAGTTTTTCATCTAACTTTTTGAAATTCTTTTTCCCAAGGATCTTTTTTACCAGTTTCGGAATCACGGGATTATGGCTACAAATTAGAGCGGCAACGTTGCTCTCAAAAAGCTCTTGCACATAAATCAAGGAAAGTTCCTTGTCGATGGCATATCCATATTCACTTAAATCCTTTGATGAAACAGTCTTAATTTCCAAAGAACGAGCAATTGGTTGAACGGTCTCCAAGCAGCGCATCGCATCAGAAGTGTGAATCTCTTTAATTCCGTAGGGAAGGTACAGCGGAAGTAAGCGTTTGGCTTGTCGTTGTCCTACAACATCCAACGGTCTATCCCCATCATCTCCATCCCAATCTTCCCGACGCACCGCTTTTGCATGTCGCAATAGAACCAACGGTGTGGTGTTGGGACCAAAGTCCAGGAAAAAGTCCACGATCTTTTGATCGTCTTCTAGAGTAAGTTTCTTCTTGGCTGCCGCAGGTGCAAGCCAAAGTACTTGGTCTATTTCCGCTGGATCTGGTTTTCCATAGGGAACCTCACTCGCTTGAGCAGCCCAATAACGAACTACTTTCTGACCTTCGGGAACTTCGTAAATTGCCTGTCCAAGTTCGGGCCCAAAGACGGGAGTCACACCGGTCTCTTCTAAGACTTCTCTGTAAGCGCAAGCAATGTGCGATTCACCAGTTTCCAATTTGCCTTTAGGAAGTGACCAGTCGTCGTATCGTGGGCGATGAACCAAAGCAATTTCAATCGATTTGCCTTTTTTCCGCCACAAGACTGCTCCGGCTGCTTGCACGATCTCTTTGGATTCAGACATTATTTCCGCGCTTTCTGATGATAATCGATCATAAGATCATGTAATTCCGAAAGTTTTTTGCCTTCGGGAGAATGTGCAACTTTCTTCCATTCGGATCCAAGTAAGTGCCAACTCGAAACTTCATCAGAAATCTCCAGATCCATAATTCTCTGAAGTTCATCTTTATGTTCTGGTTGATCGATCCGAACCAAACTTTCTACTCGCCGATCTAGGTTACGGTGCATAATGTCTGCGCTCCCGATCCAGTATTCGTGATCACCAGAGTTTGTAAAGTGAAAAAACCGAGAATGCTCAAGGAAGCGACCAAGAATTGATCGCACCTTAATATTCTCTGAAAGCTCGGGAATATTTGTTCTGAGAGAACAAATTCCTCGAATTACCAAATCTACGGGCACTCCATGTTTAGATGCGTGATAAAGAGCATCAACAAAATCTTCATCCAAGAAGGAATTCAATTTAAATTGAATTCCAGATGGTAGGCCGGCTTTATGGTTGTGAACTTCCCGTTCGATTCTCTCAAGCAATCCAGTTCGAAGGGTTCGTGGTGCGACCAAAAGCCGTGAATACTCCGACTGAGGAGCAAAACCAGACAATTGATTGAAGAGTTTCGTGAGGTCCTCTGTCAATACCGGATCGGCGCTGAGTAAACCGAGGTCCTCATAGAATCTCGCTGTTTTTGGATTGTAATTACCCGTTCCTATATGACAATACCGTCGAAGACCATCGGGTTCATCTCGAACAACAAGTGAAAGTTTGGCATGGGTTTTAAGCCCCATCAGGCCATATACGACGTGGGCTCCCGCCGCTTCAAGCTTTCTCGCCCATCGCACATTGGCCTGTTCATCAAATCGTGCGCGAATCTCAACAACTGCCAGAACCTGTTTCCCGGCCTCTGCAGCCTCAATCAACGCATCCACGATAGGAGAATCTCCAGAAGTCCTATACAGCGTCTGCTTTATCGCCAAAACGGATGGATCTTGCGCTGCATTTTCTAGAAAAGCAACGACAGAATTCGTAAAGGATTCATAGGGGTGATGTAGAAAGATTTCTCCTTGGCGGATTGCGCTGAAAAAAGAATCTGGATTCCCCGCCTCGACGTGCTCTAAACCAGGTGCCGAATGTGACCTAAATGGTGGAAACTTCAAATCAGGAAGATCTAAATCAGCAATTCGATTGAGGCCTGTCAGGTCTAAGGGTGTTTCTGAATAAATGATGCCCTCTGCGTCGATTCCTAACTCTGAAGCCAAGCGAGTGAGTAATTCTGGTTTAATTCCAGACTCTATTTCTAGTCGTACTGGTGGCCCAAATCTTCTTCTTAATAATTCTTGTTCTAGCGATGAGAGAAGATCTTCCGATTCATCTTCATCTAACTCCAAATCTTGATTACGTGTAACTCGAAAAGTGAAATGGTCTTCAATAACCATTCCCGGGAAGAGACTTGATAGATGAGCGGCGATCAAATCTTCCAGTGGAATAAATCTCTTTTTACCGTCATGGCTTGTCTCGACAAATCGAGAAAGGATGGGTGGCACTTTTACGCGAGCAAAGAATTCCTCCTGAGTTGTCGCGTTTTTAACAATGACTGCAAGATTGAGTGAGAGACCGGATATATAGGGAAATGGGTGGGAGGGATCAACGGCAAGAGGAGTGAGAACAGGAAAAATTCGATCATCAAAGAGTTTGGCTGTGTAAGTCCTCTCCACCTCATCTAGCTGATCCCAGCTGACCAGAGAAATTCCATACTTTGTTAATGCAGGCAAAATCGACTCATGCAAACACCGTGACTGTCGTTCTACAAGATCGTGAACACGTAACGAAAGTTCTCGCATCAACTCAATAGGAGTGAAACCCGCGGAATTTTTTGTCTTGATCCCGGCATCGATCTTGCTCTTGAGCGTGGCCACTCGAACCATAAAGAATTCATCTAAGTTGGATGCAAAGATTGACAAGAATCGGACGCGTTCAAGAAGTGGGACCTCAGCGTCTTCGGCCATCTCTAAAACTCGTTGATCAAAGGAGAGCCAACTTAACTCTCGATCCGTGATGTGTTCGCTGTGGACCATTCCCCAAGGTTCCACCATTTACGTTAACGTCGCGTGACGAGAGGCTGACCAATAGGCGTCAAAATCGGGCAAATGGCTACCAATTGCGCCATTTTGCGTCTGGATGCCAGAATTGGCCTCTTAGTCAGCCACCAAGTGAGAGAAGTGCGGAGGCGGTCTATCGTGAATCGATATTGGCATAGCCCTGAAACTACTGGTGTTAACCGCCTGCCAATGTTGAGCCTTGAACACTTCGAGAAGATTTCACTTGACGGGAAGTGGAAATTTCAGCATCTGGATCATCCGAGTTATGACGCCCGCAGGAGATGGTCATCACTACTGGTCCCTGGGTTTATGCCAACAGCAAATCAATCTCTACCCGATTTTCCTCATCTACCCATTCTCAACCCAACTGGAATTTATGAAAGAGATTTTGATATTCCCGCGGCCTGGAAAAAACGCCGAATAGTCTTGCACCTGGGCTCCTGCCAAACACTTGGGATAATTGCAATCAATGGGAAAGAAGTTGGAGTGACCAAGGACTCTCAAATAGCAAGTGAATTCGATATCACCAATCTTGCGCAACGAGGAAATAACACGATCCAAATCAGAGCCATAAAATTTTCTGATGCAAACTACCTAGAAGATGAGTCAAACTGGCGACTTGGTGGACTTCCACGCTCTATCAAGATTTTTGTCACCAATGATGTGTTCATTGAACAATTTAATTCAACTGCAGACCTTGATGAGAATTCAACAACAGGTACCTTAGAAATTAAAGTCACGGTGGCAAGTGTGTCAAAGAAAGACCTTACTGGCTACCAAATACGTTTGAATTTTCCTGATTTGCTAAAACAAAAAGGGGCAAATGTTTTTGCCACACTGAAGGAAGGTGAAGGCGGCAATCTCACCATTAAAACTTCCCTTGCTCACATAAAACCTTGGTCCTCAGAATCACCATATCTATATTCAATGGACATTGAATTATTGGACCCGCAAGGAGCAACGCTTGAAGCAACGCATCAGAAAATTGGATTTCGACATGTTGAACTTGATGAAGGTCAGTTGTACATCAATGATCAACCTGTAGAACTTTTCCATGATCAAGAAATGAAGCTTATTCTTGAAGCAGGTGAAGTGTTGACTCGAGACGCAATTCGAAACAGTATTCTCGATCTTAAACGACGCGGCTACAACTCCGTATTCACCGGGGACTATGCCAATGACCCAACTCTCCTTGATATTTGTGATGAGCTTGGGATCTATACCTTGTCAGAGCCCAACATCAGTGATGCAGGATTAAACGGTCAGGCAGCAACGGCTCCGTCCTACCTCAACGCTTTTATGCAGAGGGCGGCCCGCTTGATGAGCCGGGACATGCACCACCCTTCTGTTATTGCCTGGTCTCTAAGAAAGGCTCGATCAAGAAAGAGCAATGTCGTTTGCGCGACTTCTTACATTCAAGAAAACGATCAATCCAGGCCCCTTGATTACGACGGATCTATAAAAAACTTATTTGCGCCAAGCAACGCTGCACGCGGGCCAGTCTCCATTGCTAGTAAATCACCAGCAACAGGGAATTTCCTTCTCACAAACAATCAATACTTTTGCGACCTATCTCATTTTGTTGTTACCTGGTCAATAACTCTTAATGATCTGATAGTTGAGCGAGGCAATGTTTCCTTGCCTCTTATTGGGCCACGTCACTCACAAAAAGTAGCGATCAAAAGTAAAAACCTAGGAATCAAGAAGGGGAAGGTAACAATCACTTTTTCAGTGGCTCAAATTAATAGCACTGCCTGGGCGCCATCTCAAACTGAGATTCTTTCTGTGGAGTTTGTTCTGCCGACCAAGCGCTAGCGCGCTGACCAGAGGATCGGCTCTGGGTACTTTGCGGATCGGCCATCACCTGAGGACTTCCCCCGAACTCTGCGCAATATCCACGGAAGCAAAAAGGTGGCAAACCATTTCGTATCATCAATGGCTTTTCGCAAGAAAGCTTTAGGTGGCGCCGGAGGCAAAGGAGTGCGCCACTCTGGAGTAAAGGGAAGTTCAAGTACTTCCAGTACTCCTTGTGCAACGCGATCATGGCCCATTGCATTGAGATGAAGTCGATCCTTTGCAAGAAATCTCATATCACTCAAGAAGCCTTCTTCATTGGCGTCGGCTACAAGTGCGCCTACTTCTTTTGCAGTAGCTCGAACATTCTTATTGAACTCACTAAACCTCGCTGCCCAAAGGTCGGCAGCTTTGCCAGTGTTTCCGGTCCGCTCCAACACCGTAAAGAGCAAGACTGTGGCACCAGAGGCAGCAATGGCGCGAGCCGCTTGTGAATACAAAGGCAGAACTAATTCAGGTTTGTAATTGGGACGAAGGACGTCATTTGCACCAGCGTGGAAAACTACAACCGTCTGCTTGCCTTCGACAAAGGTCAAAGCCTTAGGAACCTGGTCGGCGACTACTTGATGAACCAGTTTTCCCCGAATGGCTAAGTTGGCGTAAGTAAAGCCCGGCACATGCGTGGCCATGACATCAGCAACTCGATCTGCCCAGCCACGAAAGTTCCCATCAACGATTTCATCGGTCATTCCCTCGGTGAAGGAGTCACCGCAAGTAATCAGGCGCGTGTAGAGCATTATTTACGGCGTTGCTCATCCACCCAAAAGAGTGCAATGGATGTTGCCACACTGGCGTTGAGGGACTCGGTCGATGCACGCATTGGAATCGAGATAACGAGATCGCATTTTTCGCGGACAAGCCGTGAAAGTCCTTTGCCTTCACTTCCTACGACGATCATGATCGATTCTTTTGCTAATTTCATTTCGCCAAGTGTTTGATCAGAATCGCCATCTAGGCCTATGACGAAGCAGCCGTCTTTCTTCGCAGCATCAATAGTGCGAGCAAGATTTGTCACTTGAGCAACCTGCAAACGAGATGCGGCGCCTGCTGAACTCTTCCAAGCAGAGGCAGTCATGGCGGCAGCGCGACGTTCGGTCATGACTACTCCGTCGGCGCCAAAAGCAGCAGCGCTTCGGATGACTGCTCCAAGATTTCGTGGATCGGTCACTCCATCAAGAGCAACGATCAACTTAGGTTCTGATGCACGCAACATGATTTCTTCAAAACTTGAATATTGGTAGGGCTTAATTGCCAGCAAGATTCCCTGGCTACTACCTGAGAGCCCTTCAACCTCTGCACGATGAACTTCGCGAATCGGCAAATGCTGTGACAGCGCCAATTGAAGTGACTCTGTAATGCGATCATCAACATCGATACTACGAGCAACGATGAGTTCTATTGCGGGAACACCCGCGCGAAGTGCTTCAACAACTGCATTACGGCCGGCAACTAATTCGCCGCCTCCCTTTGGTCGCTCACTCTTTACGCGAGGAGCACGTGGTCGCGTGTCTTTGGCAGCTGCCTTCTTTCGCTTTGCTGCGGCGTGATAGGGGCGGTCTTCAGCTTTAGGCGTTGGTCCTTTGCCAGAGAGGCGATTCTTATTATTTCCACCGCTACCTGTGGTTGCACCTTTTTTTGACGTGCGTACAGCACCTTTGCGTGATGAATTTCCAGCCATTTCAACTACCGCTCTTCTGTTCGTGAAATCGACCACCGTGGTCCTTGCGGCGTATCTTCAATCGTAATTCCCAAGGCTGATAAGCCATCGCGAATTGCATCAGAGGCAGCAAAATCTTTTCTATCTCGTGCAGCAGCTCGCTGCGCCAAGGCCAAGTGGATCACTCCATCAAGGGCTTTGGTCTCATCTTCGTTGCTTGTAAGCGCAAATGCAGCGTCGAATGGACTGCAACCAAGGATTTCAAGTGCTCCAAGAATCTCGTTGGCGCTTTTTGAAATAGCAGGTGAATCCCCTGCAGTTATTGCGCTATTTCCTACCCGCAACGATTCAGAGATTGTTGCTAGCGCTGCTGGCACAGCAAGATCATCGTTCATGGCATCAATAAAATCCTGCGTGAGAGTTGGCGTAGCAGCAGCGCCAAGAAGTTCAGCTGCGCGGTACAAGAAACTTTCGATTCTGCGAAACCCCGTCGCTGATTCTTCTAGGGCTTCCTGTGAAAATTCCAACATCGATCGGTAATGGGCGCTGCCGAGATACCAACGCAATTCAATTCCGCGGAAATGTTTGAGAAGTTCTTTTACGTGTAAGGAATTGCCCAGGGATTTACTCATCTTTTCCCCAGCAGTTGTTACCCATGCATTGTGCATCCATATTTTTGCAAATTTATAACCGGCAGCTTCCGATTGAGCAATTTCATTTTCATGGTGAGGGAAAATTAGATCAAGACCTCCTCCATGAATATCGAAAGCGTCACCAAGATAGGCATAAGCCATCGCTGAGCACTCCAAGTGCCATCCAGGTCGGCCTGATCCCCAGGGGGTTGGCCATGATGGTTCTCCCGGTTTTGCCGCCTTCCAGAGTGCAAAGTCACGCGGATCTTTCTTCAACGATCCTTCTGCGTCATCGCTGGAAAGTAGATCATCTAGTTTCTGACGTGACAAAGTGAGGTAGGAATCAAGGCTACGAACATCAAGATAAACATCACCATTTCCTGGTGCATATGCTGCTCCGCGTTCGATCAAATTACCCATTAACCCGATCATCTGCGTAATGTGGCCAGTTGCTCGAGGTTCGTAGGTAGGCAGCAATACATTGAGGGCAGCGTAAGCGCTAGCAAATTCGCGTTCGTACTTCATGGCTAACGCCCACCATGGCATCTCTTCTACAACGGCTTTCTGAATAATCTTGTCATCAATATCGGTGACATTTCTGATGAAAGTGACGGCGTATCCGCTCTGAGTTAGCCAGCGAGAAAGAATGTCGAAATTAACCCCGCTGCGGATATGTCCAATGTGAGGAGAGCCTTGGACTGTTGCACCGCACAAATAGATAGAAGCTTTGCCAGCTTGAATCGGGATAAAAGGCTGGGCAGTCCGCGTCAACGTGTCATATAGCGCAAGCGAACTCATTGGGGAAGTCTACCCGCCAGGGAGTAAATGCTTAAAAGTAAGCCTACGACGCCTTAAATATTAGCGCTGAGGCAATGGCGGCAAGACCTTTTCCTTCACCAGTGAAGCCAAGGCCATCGGTTGTAGTGGCGGTGAGTGAAACGTCAGCGCCCCCTAACGCATGCGAGAGTGCCTGTATCGCCTCGCTTCGACGCGACCCCAGCTTTGGGCGATTGCCGATTACCTGAACGGAAACATTTGCAATTGTGAATCCCGCTTTCGTGACAAGTGCGAGAGTTTCTGCGAGAAGTTGAGCACCAGAGGCGTGGGCGTACTCCGGGCGACTTACTCCAAAGTTTGTACCGAGATCGCCGAGTCCTGCCGCGCCAAAGAGTGCATCGCAGATTGCATGAGCCGCGACGTCTCCATCGGAGTGCGCATCAACCCCGATTTCATCTGGCCAGTGCAAACCGGCAAGCCACATGGGGCGATCGCGTTCAAGGGAAAAGGCATGGGCGTCAACGCCAATACCTGTTCTATACATAGAAGTGGTTAGCCTGCCCAAAAATTAGGCAGCTAGAACCTCATCGAGAATAACGCCAGCTTTTTCTTCATCTGTGCGCTCGGCAAGTGCAAGTTCAGAGACCAGGATTTGCTTGGCTTTTGAGAGCATGCGCTTTTCTCCGGCAGACAGGCCACGATCTAGATCGCGACGATAAAGATCACGAACAACCTCAGCCACCTTGATGACATCACCAGAAGCTAACTTCTCTAGGTTGGCCTTATAACGACGTGACCAGTTGGTTGGTTCTTCTGTGTATGGCTGGCGCAATACGTTGAATACGCGGTCAAGACCGGCGCTATCTACAACGTCGCGAACACCTACAAGATCGATGTTTTCGGAGGGAACTCGAACAGTGAGATCGCCTTGAGCAATCTTGAGAACGAGGTAGGTCTTTTCTTCGCCTTTGATCACTCGAGTCTCGATCGCTTCGATCAGAGCCGCTCCGTGATGGGGATAAACAACGGTTTCGCCGACCTTAAATGACATGTAAAGCCCTTCGCTAGGGGCTAAGAATACCAGCCATTGGTGACTGCAGTCACCCCTTGATTTAGGCGCAAAATAAGGCTTTCTGGAGTATTTCCCAACTCATGCCATAATTTGCGCGGGCCACAAGAAATGGTCATCTATTACTTGAGGAGTCCTAATGCGCAAAGTGGTCATCGCGAGCTTTTCACTCTCCCTAGCCCTCACACTGTCGGCTTGTGGGGCGGGTCAAACTGCTGCCACACGAATGACTACACAAGTAACCGATGGCGTGGAATCAACGATCACCATCGACGGAAATGACCTCAAGGTAAGCGGGCTCTTACTTGTTGCTCAGCCAGATGGTTCTGCAGTACTTGTCGCCAGTATGGTCAATAACGCAGCAACAGAAGACACACTCCTTGGAATTTCAGTAGGTGGAGTCGTGGCAACGCTTTCGGCAAAAACTCTTCCACTCAAACAAGATATGGCTTTGAATTTTACTGGTGATTCAGCAAACGCATCGGCAGTCGCTGTCGGTGTAAATGCGCGACCTGGTGATCATTTGCCTGTTTCCTTATTTTTCGCGCGTGCCGGCGAAATGAAACTTAATGCGCTGATTCGCGAGAAGACCGGAATCTACGCGGGCGTCGGGGCTTAAGTTTCTTAAGCGTCCATCTTGTAACCCAAACCACGAACGGTTTGGATATATACGGGGTTAGCAGGATCTGATTCGATCTTCGACCGAAGACGCTTGATGTGTACATCTAACGTCTTAGTATCGCCGACGTAATCACTGCCCCATACACGATCGATTAATTGCATTCGTGTTAGAACGCGACCCGAATTGCGCATTAAGAATTCCAATAATTCAAATTCCTTGAGCGGAAGATTCACCGTGGAAGAGTTAATCGACACGATGTGACGATCGGTATCCATTCGAACAGGACCTGCCGCAAGGACGTGTCCATCGCCATCGTTAAATGACTCGTCACCATTGCGGCGAAGTACTGCACGAATTCGAGCAACTAATTCGCGCGAAGAATAGGGCTTTGTCACATAATCATCGGCGCCCAGTTCAAGTCCTACAACTTTATCCACTTCAGCGTCTTTTGCAGTCAACATAATGATTGGGACAGCAGAACGAGTGCGAAGTTGACGACATACTTCAGTACCAGAAAGTCCAGGCAACATAAGGTCCAGTAATACTAGGTCCGCACCATTTCGATCGAATTCCTCAATTGCCTTAGGGCCTGTGTCTGCAACACCTACTTCGAACCCTTCGCGGCCAAGTAAATACGCCAATGCTTCAGAGAAAGATTCTTCATCTTCCACAACAAGGATTCGTGTCATTGATTTGCCTCCAGAACATGTAACGGGAATCGAACAGTGAACGTGCTTCCAGCACCTTCAACGCTCCACACTGAAATATCGCCACCATGATTGGTAACGACGTGCTTTACGATTGATAAACCTAATCCTGTACCACCAGTTGCTCGAGAGCGTGCTGGATCTACGCGATAAAATCGTTCAAAAATTCTTTCAAGATCTTTCTCTGGAATTCCTACCCCTTGATCGCTAACGGAAATTTCCGCCAGTCCGTTATCTTCACTCAGCGCTATAGCAACTCTCGTGCCATTAGGACTGTAATTAATAGCATTTTCAATAAGGTTACTAATTGCCATTTCAACTTGATTTCGATCACCCAAAATATAGGATGGCGCAGTCTCCGGAAAGACTATAAGGATATTTCTAGCTTCTGCACTCAATTGCGAAGAATCTATCGCTTCGCTAATAACATCGGTGAGGTTCAGAACCTTTGCATTTTTCAAAGGGTCATCATCTTGCAGGCGAGACAGGTTAATAATCTCTTGGACTAAGTCAGAAAGTCTTTTAGCCTCAACCTGCATTCGGGATGCAAACTTCACAATTGCCTCAGGGTCATCACTAGCCCCTAGCACTGCTTCACTCAGAATAGAGAGCGCCCCAATTGGCGTCTTAAGCTCATGAGAAATATTTGCCACAAAATCTCTACGGATGGAATCAAGTCGGCGAAGTTCGCTATCATCAAAAATGAGAGCAATTACTAATCCTTGGTGTCCCGCGGGTGTGACGCGAACCAATAAGTCGTGCGTACCTTGACCAATGGGACCACGTGGTAATTCGATTGTTGCTTCTTGATAAACGCCTGATCGTCGAGCAGCTCTAACTAGATTCACGAGCGGTTCCGAAATCAAACGGCCCTCTTTGACTAAGCTCAGCGCAGATGTCCCATGTGAGGATTGAAGAACGATTTCCCCTGCCGCAAGAATTAGATACTCAGCATCGATGATAGAGAGAACATCCATTAGGCCATCAGGGATCAATCGATCCGCGACTTCCTGTTGCTGGTTGTTCTTTCGTTTAAACACACCCCCATCGTAGAGACCCTCACTCCTTCTTTCTCCCAGAGATAGGCATTTACGCATAAATAGCGACAACCTTTAACGCCACATTCAATTACTGTTCACCTACAAGGCGGTGATATTGCCTCTTAACGGATAACATTCCCCCATGCGCGACGCCTTTCATGATGACCTCGACTCCATCGGAACCACCCTCGTTGAGATGGCTCAACTTGTTGGTACGGCCATGGAGCGTGCCACGACGGCTCTGCTTACTGCTGACCTAAAATTGGCTGAAGAAGTCATCACCGAAGATTCTCGAATCGATTCCATGCAGCACGATCTAGATGCTCGAACTCTCAATCTCCTTGCTAGACAACAGCCTGTTGCTGGAGACCTTCGTACTTTGGTGACTTCGCTACGCATGAGTGCCGACCTTGAACGCATGGGCGACCTCGCCCACCACATAGCAAAAGTTGCTCGAATGCGCTTCCCTGCAACGGCCGTGCCACCAGAGTTGGCGCTCACCATTCAAGAAATGGGAAACGTCGCAAAGAAGATCATTGCCAAGGCTGCACATGTTATTGAAAGTCATGATCTAGAGGCGGCCGTTCAATTAGAAAAAGATGATGATGAGATGGACAAACTTCATCGCAAACTTTTCTTAACTCTGCTCGATGATGCTTGGCCACACGGAATTGAAACAGCGATCGACATGACACTTCTTGGTCGCTATTACGAACGCTGTGCAGACCATGCCGTTTCTGTATGTCGTCGCGTGTACTTCTTAGTTACTGGCGAATACGCGTCGGAAAAGGCTTAACGCTTTCCTTGGTTTGCAACCGCTTCTATTGCCGCTTTCGCTGCGTTTGGATCTAGGTATTCCCCACCCTTAACAGTAGGCATCATCTGATCGTTGAGCTGATAGAGCAATGGGATACCCGTAGGAATATTTAGTTCGGCGATATCGGCGTCCGATATTCCATCAAGATGCTTAACCAGCGCGCGTAGTGAATTTCCATGAGCGGTAACAAGAACGGTCTTGCCTGTTTGAAGATCAGGAATGATTGATTCTTGCCAGTAAGGCATCATCCGCGCCACAACATCTTTAAGACATTCAGTCTTAGGTAGCGCGCTTCCAAGATCTGCATACCGCGCATCATGTGCCTGACTAAATGGATCAGCATCATCAATCGGTGGTGGTGGCACATCAAAGGACCTGCGCCATAACTTAAATTGTTCTGCGCCGTATTCAGCAAGAGTTGCTGCTTTGTCTTTTCCTTGCAATGCACCATAGTGACGTTCATTAAGTCGCCACGATCTGCGTACTGGAATCCAATGTCGATCACAGGTATCCAGTGCTAATTGCGATGTGTGAATGGCTCGGCGCAATAACGAAGTGTGCAGCACATCTGGCAATAGGTTGCGCTCTTTAAGAAGCACTCCTGCCTCGGCCGCCTCTGTTTCGCCCTTAGGTGACAAACGAACATCTACCCAGCCGGTGAAGAGATTCTTAGCATTCCATTCACTTTCACCGTGGCGCAACAAGATCAGAGTCGAGGTCATGGCGCTATCTTCCCAAGAATTGATACGTTAAATCAAATGCTCAAATGCTGCGAGATTGGCTAGTGATTCACCACGTGAAACTCTCCATGCCCATTCGCGACGAATCGCCGAGGTAAAACCCAACTCCAATAAAGGATTAAATGCTGAATCGGAGTACTGCAAAACTGCGCCTAATAATCTATCGATTTCCTGATCTGTTACCGCGCCGAGTGGAAGTCGACCAACAAGAAAGATATCTCCAACCTCATTGATCGCGTAGGCAACGCCGTACATTCCTGCGTTCTTGCGCATGCACCACTCAAGGACTTCGGCTTGATTCTCATCAGGTTTGCGGATGACGAAAGCGTTGATACTCAACGAATGTTGGCCAACAACTAAAGCGCAGTGGGTTTCTAGCTTCTTTTCACCTGGCAACGTGACCATGAAAGTGTCAGAATTTGGGTGGTCAAATTCAAGATCGTGCGAGTCAAGAAATTCCTCTATCGTAATACGTGGATCAATGGCTGCCATTAAAACTAGCGCCCATATGCTGTGCGCGCAGGAGCCGTCTCTGAAATGACTTGATCGTAAATATCTAACGTCCCGCGTGCCGTTGCATCCCAGCCAAAGTGAGATGAATGTTCTAGCGCTCCCATGGAAAGAAGTACTCGACGTTGTGGTTCAAGCAACAAACGAGCGAGCACTGACGACCATGCACGCGGGTCATGTCCATCAACCAATACTCCAGATATTCCATCGGCCACTGCTGTTCGTAATCCGCCGATTGCAGTTGCAACTACTGGGGTGCCACACGCTTGTGCCTCTAAGGCAACTAAACCAAATGATTCGGAATAACTCGGTACACACACCAAGTCGGCGGCGCGATACCACTGTGGTAATTCGGCTCTGGGGACAGGGGGAAGAAAACGAACAACGTCATTAATTCCAAGCCAATTGACAAGTTCTTTCATTCGTTCTACTTCTTTGCTTCCGCTTCCTGATGCACCACCGATAATAAATACAATGAGTTTGGCGCGCAGGTGAGGTGAGTGAGAAAGCATTTCCGCTGTTGCGCGAATCAATAATTCTGGGCCCTTATGAGGTTGAATGCGCCCAACGAAAGAGAGCACATGCGCATCAGTTGGGATATTCAAAAATGTGCGAGCGGCTGCACGACCTAACCCTGGCGTAAATGTGTACAGGTCCACACCCGGTGCAACCACTCGAACATTGTCCGGGCATGCGCCATAGAGAGAAACAAGACTTGCAGCTTCGGCGTCAGTGTTGGCGATAAGCGCCTTTGATGCGTTTACTACTTCTATTTCTCCGAGGACACGTTCAGCTGGCTCTGGTGATTCGCCATCGGCAAGGTTGAGATTCTTAACTTTTGCCATTGTGTGCATCGTGTGAACTAGGGGAATTTTCAATTTCTTGCTGGCTGGAATGGCGACTTCGCCAGAAATCCAATAATGCGAATGAATGACTTCGTAGGCGGTGCGACCTTCAAGGGCTTTAGTGAATTGCGCTGAAAGTTCGTCAAAATATTGGGGCAACTCTTCCTTGGTAACGCCCTCTACGGGACCGGCATCAAGATGTCGAACAGTGACGCCAGGTGCAAGTTCAACCGTATCTGGAAGGTCAAAGTGATTTCGTCTCGTGAAAATATCCACAGTTACGCCCATTGCCGCCATACGTTTGGCGTTTTCTACGACATAGATATTCATTCCACCAGCGTCGCCGATTCCAGGCTGATCCAACGGCGAAGTGTGCACCATAAGTGTTGCGATGCGCCCATTCATGAAGCCAGTCTACCTGCACTACAAAATAGCGCGAATGGAACCAATGACCGCCTTTCCCCCGTATATAGGGACTTCCTGTGGGGATACGCTCACTCCGAACTTGGCTAAAGCAGCAACTACCAGTGGACCAAAAGCACGCCATGATCCATCGTCAATTTTGAAGGCGAAGGTTCTGCCATCGGCGAGTGAGCCTACTTCTACTCCTTCTGCGCCCTCTTTTATAAACAACCCCGGTACTTCACGCATCATAGAAGTTGGCAAACGACCCTCACCTGCCATCATTTCTGGATAATCCCTACATGCTTGCATAACACCACGATGAATCACATCACTAGAGACCGTGATGTTATGAATTGCTCGTGCCAGTCCTGACAGAGAAATCATAAATAGTGGCGCGCCACATCCGTCAACACTAACCAGAGAGACTTTCTCTTCGGCCAACGATTCAAGTTCAGCACGGCAGGCCACTTGTAGCGGATGAGATGGGTCTAAGTAATTGTTCGTTGGCCAATTATTGACATCGCATGTAGCGAGCATCCCCGCATGTTTGCCGCTGCAATTGTGCGCCAGTGAAGTTGCGCTTTGTGATCCCCAGGCTCGACGTTCGTCATCGCCCAGCGGCTTATCGGTCGCATTCTGAAGTGCACTGGCATCAAGATTTGCGGATGCAAGTATTTCAAGAGCGCCTTCTTGATGTATTTTTCCGCCCGAATGGCTGGCAGCAACCAGTGCCAAAAGGCGAGGTTCAAGTACTAAACCATTTCGTACCATTGCGGATGCTTGTATCGCTTTAACAGTAGAGCGCGGAAATATTGGCCACTCTGGATTTCCGCGAGATAACAAAACAGAGCCATCGGAATTTAACAAAACCAGATGTCCGCTGTGTCGAGATTCAACAACCCCACTTCGGGTTACCTCAGCAAGAATTTCAGTCATGAACGCGTGGAAGTGTTGACCACAAGTGCGGCTGCATGATGTATCCCTCTGCTGCCATGTCGTACGCAAAGAATAATTCACCTTCTACTAATCCGTAGAGCCGAGAGCCTTCAGTGACAATTTTTGCAGTAGGGGCTGACCATCCATAAGCTCGTTCCAGTTGAATCTTGGGGCCATCAAAGCGTCCAACCCATCCTTCTGTAATTCCGGTGTTATGCGAGATAACAACTTCCAAAATGTTGCCCGGCTTAACACGCCAGAATCCAGTTTCGAAAGCCCCCGGTCGAAGAACATCACCGTTCTCGTCAAGAATCCATGATCGTGAATAGTAGGTAAGAAATGGTCGGCCATCATGGGTAAAGACAACTTCATGGGCAAATTCAAAGGCAGGCACGGACTCATATTCTCCGCGGCCCTTGCCTACCCATTTGCCCACCATCCATGCCAAAGGATTGAGATCTGGGTGCAATCCTTCTGGAATTGTGAATACCACTACAAGCCACCTTTTCTATTTCTTCCCATGAGGCCACGAAGCCCGAAGATCACTAACGCTATTCCCAAAATTATTGCTACCAATGCGAGCAGGACAGATGTAACTAATTCCATCGCGCCTCCATGATGGGTACTTTATCGGATAGCCCATCCTTTAGAGTTGTCCCATGGCTAAAGCAACCAAGCTGGTTATCAAGCTAACTGTTGGCGCGGATGAGGCAGAAAAGGTCGCACAGGCCTTCTCTGTAGCAACTACAGCCCTTGCCGCAGGTGTGAGCGTTTCCTTGTGGCTCACTGGAGAAGCGTCATGGTTTGCAATTGCCGGCCGTGCCGCTGGATTTTCCCTTCCGCATTCAGCGCCACTTGATCCGATGCTCCAGGCTCTCATCGCAGGTGGCACCGTAACTCTTTGCACACAATGCGCAGTGCGCCGCAATATCAATGAGGGCGATCAGATTGATGGAATACGTATTGCTGGTGCGGCAACGTTCGTTGAAGAAATAATGAACGATGAAACTCAGGCGCTGGTCTACTAAATATCCTCTTGCGTTGCTGGAATCGCATCGACAGTCAACTCTGCATCCATCGGTGTATTTCGCTTAATAACCGCTAGTGCGATTGTTCCAAGTTCGTGATGTCGCGCCACAGTTCCAATGAAGCCAACTTTCACTCCATCTTTTTCGACAGGCGCTCCGGCTGCCGGAATTGTGACAACGCTGCCATCTAGATGCAGCAAAACTAAACGTCGTGGCGGGTTGCCCAAGTTAGCGATTTTCGCAACGGTCTCTTGTCCGCGATAGCAACCCTTATTCATGTGAACGGCCTTGTTCAATAGACCAATTTCGTTCGGAATAGATTTGTGATCAGTTTCAAATCCAATTCGCGGTCTACCTGCTGCAACCCGCTGAGCATCCAGAGCCCAAGTACCCACCTGTGTAGCAGTTGCCGCAAACGTTGCTTTCATGACATCTAATTCGGCTCGAGGTACCAATGCATAAGGGCCACCCAAATCATCGGTGATTCCAGGGGCGCGCAAGATTGCATACTCGTCGGAGACATCACGCACATCTACGCGAAGCATGAACTTCATTCGCTGCAGGTGAATTAATAAACTAGCGGCGCGACCCGGATCCAATATCAACCACGTCGTTGAGCCATCATCTACAAGATTAAATTGATGCTCGATATGCCCTTGTGGATCCAAAATTAGCGCTTGCTGCCAAAGCCCGGGTGACAGGTTTTCTAAATGTTGCGTCGTGAGTGAATGAAGCCACGTTAAGCGGTCTTCCCCTGAGATGGAGATTATTTCGTAATGGGAAAGATCAGCCCATGCAAGACCAGCCTCTAAGGCACGCTGTTCTTTTGTAGGTTCACCAAAATGCCAAATGGCGCCCTTATCGGGGCCAGCTTCAACTAGTACGGCGCTCATTACAGGTTGGGATCAAAGCATTCAGCGCAGGTACCATAAATTGCAAAATGGCTAACATCAGTTCTAAATCCATAATCATCAGCAAGAGAAGTCACAAAACTGGCGGCAGCCTCTATTGGCGCATCACCTACTGAACCGCAAACGCCACACACTAAATGTAAGTGAGTGAGTTCTTCTGCTGCGTGATAGGTAGCGCCACCGTGACCTAAGTGGGTGTGCTGAACAAGCCCCACATTTTCCAGCGTTTCTAAATTGCGGTAGACAGTTGAAAGATTTATCCCTGGATGAGTCAGGCGAACTTTCTCTGCAACCTCCTCGGGCGTTGAATGTCCAAGTTCACGGACAGCAGAAAGAACTAACTCACGCTGCGGTGTGAGCCTGAGACCGCGGTCTCGAAGTTCGTGTTGTTCGGCCATGTGGTCAGTCTACTTCAGGCGAAGTAGTAGAAGGTAAATCTCGCAACCAAGGCAGAAGTTGAAGGCCACGTTGAGAAAGGCCGCTGCAAGCGCAAAGCTGACGGCAATGATGAATACAAGGGGCAGATGTGTAACCGAACCAGCAATGCCGAGCAAGGCAAAGAGTAATCCCACGGATTGGGCAAATTGTGGAGGTCGGACATCCTCGGTTGGAACTTCGCCATTAAGACGTGGGCGAACTACGGTGCGAAAGATTGCCGCATATGGTGTGAATTGCGGGCCGCGAATTGCACCAATGGCAAAGACGATTCCTTGAGCGATGAGCACCCACACCGAATGCGTGATGAGCGCTGTTGAATGGATGTAAAAGCAGAAAAACGCTTACATCACATTCGACACAAAGAACCCGCTAGGCGACCAAAATCTAATACTCGGCGCTTAGTAAATGAATTGGGTTCGATGCGGAACATATGTGAATCGTAGAGATAGTAGTTGCAAAACACTACTTGCGAAAGGTTCGCATCCTTACCTTAATGAATCGATCGCTGAAAGTATTTGCTCTCGCTTCGGGGCCCCAATGGCTCTACCAACTTCGGTGCCCGAGGAATCTAGAATTAAGGTCGTTGGGGTTGAGCGAATATTGAGAGTCCTCACGAGCTCTAAATGCGCCTCGGCATCTATTTCAATATGTTTAATATCAGGAAGATCCTCCACCACGTTCTCAATGAGGATTCGAGTGGCACGACAAGGTGTGCAAAATGCAGATGAGAATTGAACCAAGGTCCCCCGCGATCCCAGAGGTTCGCCCAGAATTGCTTCATTCAGTCCACTGTCCATGGTCTTTGGAGCACGTATTTTGCCTCGGGTGTTCTGATACCAAAAGCCATAGATACTCGCCAAGCCTAAGACAATAAGAATTGGAGCAAGTGATTTCACGGTAGTAGTCTTGCCCATCACGAGTAAGTTTTGCAAAAGAGAGGCGGTCGATACTGTGGCCCGTGTCCTGCTCTTAACAAATACTCACGGGGCAAGTGCCGAAGTACTGCCCGCTCTTGCGTTGCTTCAACATAACGTACGCATCATGCCCGCAGAGGCAAGCATCTTGGTCGACATTCCTGAAACCGATGTTGTATTTATCGATGCAAGACGCGAATTACCTGCAGCTAAGAGTCTCACGCGATTACTCACTACCACTGGCGTTGGTGCTCCACTTATTCTGATCACCACTGAAGGTGGGCTTTCAGCAATGAGCCACGAGTGGGAAGTCCAAGATGTCATCCTTGATACGGCTGGGCCCGCAGAAGTTGAAGCAAGAATTCGCATCGCTGTAGGTGAACACACAGCAATTAGAAATGCAGCAGATCCAACATCAGGAGAGATCCGAAGTGGCGACATAGTTATCGATGAAAATTCTTACACTGCAAAGGTAAAGGGACGAACTCTCGATCTGACTTTCAAGGAATTTGAATTGCTAAAGTATTTGGCGCAGCATCCGGGCCGAGTCTTCACTCGCGCCCAGCTACTGCAGGAAATTTGGGGCTACGACTACTTTGGAGGCACTCGTACGGTGGATGTACACATCCGCCGATTGCGATCTAAGTTAGGCCCAGAGTTCGAATCAATCATCGGTACCGTACGCAACGTTGGATATCGCTTTACCTTGCCTCACGGAAATAAAGACATCCACGCATCTGAGCGCGTATAAGAATGCGCCATATTCTAAAAATTCACTGCTCGCTACATAATCTGATCCCAGTGTCCGCGCACGATTTTGACATTGAAACCTTCAATCCGGCAGTTCATAAAGAGGAATGGCTAGAACTTAATAATCGGATTTTCATAAATCATCCTGATCAAGGCAACTGGGTGATGGAAGATCTAGAAAATCGGATTGCGGAGCCTTGGTTTGATCCCAAAGGTTTTTTCTTGGCAATTAAAGATGGCAAGATCATCGGTTTTTGCTGGACCAAAATTCATCACGATCTTGTTAATCAGAAGCCCGCTGGCGAGCTCTATGTCATCGGGGTGAACCCAGAATACGTGGGTCAGGGCGTCGGCAAAGCCGTCTCCATAGCAGCAATAAACTATTTGCTCAGCAAGGACATCAAGGACGCCATGTTGTATGTCGATGCAGACAACGAAAAAGGTTTAGCTCTTTACACCAGCCTAGGCTTTAACTAAGTCCGCACACATTGCCGCGAAAGCAGCAGTATGTGCATCTACATCAGCTTGTGTTGTAGCCGGAGACATTAACGCCATATTATGAAATGGCGTCAGAAGGAAACCATCGTTGAGTAAGCGCAAATGTATGTACTGCTCAAGTTCAAAATCCCCAGCATCTGCAGCTTCTTTTCCCGTACGAGGCGCACTAGATCTGAATACATACTCACCACGAGCACCTAGGCGATTACAGTGCCATGGCAGATTAAACGTCGCGATTGCGGCGTCAACGCCATCAGACCAACGGGTGCCTAAGGCAATCATTGATTCAAATGCAGCAGGTGTGAGCACCTGAGAAAGCGTTGCACGCATAGAAGCAAGGGAAAGTGCGTTGCCAGCTAAGGTTCCGCCAATTCCGCCCGTGTCGATTACATCAAGTTCTACTCGCTTGGAGATCTGAGCAGCAATTTCATGGGTCATACCAAATGTTCCCGTTGGAATTCCCCCACCAATTGCTTTACCAATAGTTAAGAAATCTGGCTTTAGTCCGAGGTCTTTTGTCATTCCTCCGGCACCAACAGAGATTGTGTGGGTTTCATCAATAATCCACAGCGCACCATACTTCTTAGCTAGATCGCCAACTTTGACTAGGTAACCATCCTCAGGAAGCACGATGCCAACATTGGTCATAGCAGGCTCCATCAAAATCGCTGCAACATCGCCGTGAGCAAGAGCTGCTTCCATTCCTACGAGGTCATTGAATTCAACAACTCGTGTTGTCTGATCCATGGGTACAGGCGCACCGATATTGCCTTCTCGCGAAATGGTGCTGCCATCTGGCGCCATGGTCGCAAAGGTTTCATCAACGCTGCCGTGATAACAGCGATCAATCACAATGATTTTCGATTTGCCGGTGATGAGTCTGGAATAACGTAATACGTGCCGATTGGCGTCAGTCGCGGAAACAGTGAATTGCCACAGTGGAAGTCCAAAGCGATTAGCCAATTCAGTGGATACAGCAACGGCATCGGCAGTCGGCAACATTGCGGTAATGCCACGTCCTGCTTGATCGCGAATAGCGGCAACAGTGGGAGCAGGTGAATGCCCCGTCATTGATCCAGTATCCCCTAGGCAAAAATCGATGTAACTATTTCCATCAACGTCTTCAAAACGTGCACCGAGCGCGTTCTCGATAAAGATTGGGTAGGCACCGGGCCACTTTGCCATCCATGACATAGGAACTCCGCCAGGCATGACTTTTTTGGCTTGCTCAAAGAGGTCACCGCTTTTGGGATGGCTAACCAGAAAACGCGCCTTCTCTTTTTCTGTGAGCGTGGCAAGGTGTTCGCGGTTAATCATTAATCCTCCTTGGAAAAGACAAATAACGCTTCAAGATAGTGCTCGCCAGTGATACCGAGATTTGCAGCATCTGGTGGCGCAGTCTCAGGTTCAATGCAGACACCTTCGTGATCTTCGGTATAGACAACCCACCATGGTGAGTCAGATTCGATATCGATGCGCGCGGCACCTTCCCAGACGACAGAAGGCACTCCGCGTATTTCAGTGAATGCGTCATCCCAAGGTTGTTCTTTTGGCGAAATTCTTTTGCCAGTCGGCATTCCTTCGTCATCACGCTCGAGCATTGTGGCTGCGCTGAAATCTATTCGTGCGCTTTCACCATGACCTAGGTCGCGCGGAAACCAAGGATGAAATCCTAGCCACGCAGGCAGGTCGCAGTTGCCCGCGTCATATTCCAAACTCCAACGAACGGCGTCATCGAGTACTTCGAAGGTTTGTTCAACGGTTGCGCCACCGTACGGAGCGGGCAGCTCCAACAAAGATCGTCCTGGACCAATTTCGCGCCATGAAGATATGTAACCGAATCCGTGAAGTGCGTGAGGAGGATCGTATGTAGTGGGTAATTGAAAGGCTTTGCCTGCAGGGTTTTTGATAATTCCATCGCGAATGCGCCCAGCCCACGGCACCATTGGATACCAACCCCACGTCGGAACATCTCCGCGAAAGGGCACGACAAATTCCATATCGCACCACTTCAGAGAAGCGATTCGTCCACCTTGGTCTAAGTCAATGGCAATCTGAAATTCCGCATCATCAATGAACTGCATTTCTATTCCCGATTCTCTAGCTGCTCTAATGCATCACGTAGTTCGTTTTTAGTTGGTGGTTGTGCACCCTTGCGGCTACACGTAATGGATGCTGCAACGCTTGCACGATGCAGAACTGCTCGAAGTATCTCACCGTTCAGGTTAAGAACTCCGTATTCAACAATTGCCTCAACAAGAACGGCGCCGACGGTGTCACCAGCACCCACGGTGTCAATGACATCAACAGCAATACCTGCGATATTTACCACTTCATCAACTGTCACCGCAGTTAATCCTTGGGCCCCACGGGTAATAACGACCATTGCAACACCATCGGTTATCCAACGCTTGGCGACATCCAGCGGATCTAGGTCTGGAAATAGCCACGCGAGATCATCATCGCTGACTTTCACAACTGTGGAAATCGCGACCCATTTCTCAATTGCTGCCTCATAGAGATCGCGATCGCTAATGACCGATGATCGAATATTCGGATCAAAAACTACCGGAGCAAATTCAGCGGTTCGCATGGCCCAATCGTGTAAAACCAAAGCGCCAGGTTCCACGATAGTTGCGAGAGTTCCCACATGCAGCAGGCTTGGTTTAAATCGTGAAGGATCAGGCAACCAAGAATCAGAAAAATCAAAAGTTGCGGTGTCAGCAATTGAGAAGATGTAGGAAGCTCCACCATTGTCATCAACGGTTACTTGCGCTGTGCACGTTGGTTTGTCGCTTCCGTGAGCGTGGGAGAGTTTGACCCCATCGCGTACGAATTCATTACGTGCACTTACTCCGTGAGCATCCGTTGAAATACCGTCGATAAATTCAACATCGTGGCCAAGTCGTGCAAGTGCTTTAGCTGTATTGGCAGGACCGCCACCAACTACCGGGCCAGTAGGCAGTACATCAATTAGCACTTCACCCGCGACCCAGATACTCACGCAAGTTCACCTTTGCGCGCCAAATATTCAGCAATTGCATCTACACCCAGCAAATGATCTTCGACTTGTGGCAAACCACTGACAAGTAAAATTCCCGCCAAACCAAGGCCTTTTACATTCAACGCTAAACCGCCACCATGGATTGCATGTGTTTCCTCTGGCAAACCTTTCACTGCGTACCAATCAATGCCCTGTTCTTCAGCTAATACTCGTTCGTACATTGTGGAGTGCCCGGTGGCTAAAACTACTCGGGCCTTGCGACTCATCCATGTATCAAAGTCAGGAGATGAGCCAGGTAAGGAAACGTGAAAGACAGTCCATTCAAGAAGTCGCACCTCAATGCCAATTGCTAGAGCGCGTTCGCGAGCCAACTGCACTGCGATTTCTCCGAGCTCAAGTGCCTCGGCCATTGTGAGCGAGGGCAAGGTCAACGCTTGCGCTTCTAGCGCGAGTCCAGCTGATGTAAATCCGCCTGTTGTTTGAGTCATGGCGTAATCCTGCCCTATGAAAGCGGACCCAGACTCCATGCCACATCGCCATATCGATCAATAACCCATGCTGAATATTGCGCTAATTCAGGATTGCCGAAAATGATTGCTCCGTCGCGGCCTTCCACCATCAAGGCGGTAGCTAGCGCATCGGCAAGGGCGCCATCGGGCCCAATCACCGTGGCCGATTTCGCACCAATGGCGATCATGCCCGTATGAGGATCCACGATGTGCGCGCCGCGTTCGTAGGTTCCACTTGTGGCAATTGCTCCGTCAGAGATCTGAAAGTGCTTCACCGTCTCTTGTCGATTATCAGGATTAACCACTCCGATTGACCAAGGTGTAACAACGCCATCAATGAGCGAGCCTCCCCGAAGAGTAAGGTCACCTGCGGCATTAACAAGTATGTGTTCGCCCCCGTGCACCTGCAGGATTTCCGCGCACTTATCTGCCGCCCATCCTTTGACTAAACCAGAAGGATCAAAGCCTCCTTCTACCGACCAAGGGTTAAACGCACCCGCGGACATATCCCGCGCAGCAATACAACGATTCCAGACATCTTTTACTTCATCGGTTGTATCGACGATATCAATTTCATTTCGGCGCAATTTAGAAACAACGGAGTCGGGTTTGTAAGTCGAGAATACTTCGTCGACATGAAAGGAGAAATCGCGTACCTGATCTAATCCAGCATTGAGGGCAGTTACATCAACGTCAGGAGAAGCAACGTCGACGTAGAGGACGGTGCCCCATACTTCGATCTCACGAGTTACCCGCGCCATAGCGCCGATGATGTCACAATCCAGCTTTAGTAAGAGCTACTTGCAATGAGGTAGCCCAGCCATAAGAGGTGTATGACGCCCCAGATGCACCCTGAATATGTGCCGATTGGGCGGCAATGGTCTGTTGCACCAGGACTGGTACCGCAAACTGGGTATACCGATCACTGCGGCCTGTAGGTGCTTGAAGTGCTTTGGCATCGGTAATCTTGCCGTTTTTCACAGTGATAGAAACTTGTACATTTCCATAACCAACATCGACAGCGCTGCCTGCAAAAGTTCCACTGGATTTAGTCGATACGGCAGGCGCTTGTGCCGCAGGTGTTTGGACAGCGCTAGTTGAACTTTTTCCAGCAACAGCAGTGAGATTACTTGTGGTTGCTAAATTGGGATGGTTTAAAAGAAGAACACTGCCGAGACCACCGATGGTTCCTGCCGAGATTAAGAAGAACTTCTTCATGACGCTTATGCGCCAGATTTAGTAAGAGCAGACTGTAATGATTGCCAGTAGGCCATCGCCGAATAGGAGGCGCCAGAGTTACTGCCGATGAAGGATGTTGGTGAAATTCCCATGACATCTTTGACGGTTAACTTTTGAGTTTTAATCGCGGGGGTCAGCCAGTTGAATGCATACTGTCCGCGGCTTTGTGGATTTTGATTTGCTTGAATACTTGAAATCGCACCATCCACCAAAGTTACAGACACAGTTACATTTCCCCAAAGGCGACCGCGCTCTAAGGCTTGAAAAGTTGCACCCGTAAAAGTTCCAGAAACACCGTTCGTTGCAGGTGGCGGAGGAGGTGCTTGTGTCTTCGTCGGTGTTGGTGTTGGCGTTGGTGTCTGAGTCTTAGTCGGCGTTGGTGTTGGTGTTGGTGTTGGTGTTGCTGCCTGCGTTGGAGATGCTGTTGGAGTTGTCGCCGTGCCACCTTGAGTTTTGGTAGCAGCCGGTGTTGCCTTCTTTGTTGTCGTTACCTTTGTTCTCTTCTTTTTCTTTGTTGCAGAAGGCGTTGCGCTAGGTGCCGCAGCAGGTGTCGTTGAAACGGGCGTCGCTACTGGTGTTGCAGTTTGAGGACCTGCAGTAGGAGTTTGTGTACCAGTGCCTAGCCCAGCACCTGCATTAGTCGTACCACCACCCATTCCAGTCAGAGTCGACGGTGCCGCCGATCCCAAATTTGGTGGTGTGATGGACAAAACCGCGCCAAAGCCACCAATGGTGCCTCCTGCGATAAGCAGCGCCCGTTTCATTCCGACCCCCTGGTTAGATATTGACTCGCATCAACGGACGTACTTTTGCCTAGAAACCTGTGAGTGACCTGAATTCGTTCGGTGTTAAAGGTGCGACTTTTGTGAGCGTTTTTCATCTATTTTCCCGCATCATTCGGAGTGAAAAGCAAAAGCTTCGTCGTGGAAGCGGTTCTTGGGCACACCACAATCCTTTGCCGCCTCGCGGACTGTCTCTACCAAGGGGCCAGGGCCGCAGATATAGATATCAGAATCAGCAAAGCGGGGAACCAGTTTGCGCAAGGTTTTAGCATCCATGGGATGTTGCTTGCGTGAACCAACCAGATAATGAATCCGAGTGGAACCAGCCGATTGTGCTGCTAGGTAATCAAGTTCTTCTCGCAAGACTAAATCCTCTTCACGAGAGGCACGGTAAATAACATCCATCTGCACGCCATCGCGGAACTCTTCCATGATTGCGCGAATCGGAGTGATGCCTACACCGCCGCCAACGAGTACAACGTGGGGACGTGATGACCGACCTGCAGTGAATGCACCATATGGGCCTTCAACGAAAACCCGTGTTCCTGGCTTTAGGAAAGCTAGCGAGCGCGAATGATCGCCTAAATCCTTAACGGTGATACGCAACAGGTGTTCTGTCGGTGCGGCAGATAAAGAGTACGGGTGTGACATCAATAGATGGTTGCGTGCAAAGAAGCGCCAGCCAAAGAATTGACCGCCTTCTGCAGCCAGGGCGCGAAGCTTACGGCCACGCATAATCACTGAAATAACCCCAGGTCCTTCAATAACTACACGATCAACTTTAAGGTTGTGACGCATAGAGCGTGCAACAGGAATTCCAATACGCCACACCACAATGCTAAATGCCATAAAGAT
>CAIYBL010000109.1 GCA_903924485.1 uncultured Actinomycetes bacterium | reverse complement strand
TCCTGATGCTGCCGCGCCTCGCTTCTCTCCCAACTTCACAAAAATTTGCGGCACAACCACAGCCGCTGCCGGTAAGAAGCGAGTAGGAGTTGTCGTTGACTTTGGCAGCGCTTTTCTTCGCCCGCGCGGAGAAACGACTCCACGTTCCATCACCAAATGCGTCTCGATCGAAAAGAGCGCCATCGGATCTGACATCGTTGCCGCTGTAACAAAAATCCGAGCCTCCTCTTCAGGTTTCATCTGCGGACTTGATGGCTATCCTGCAAAGGAGTGCGGAGTACTAACTCCAACTCCTGCGCCACTTCGGACTAAGAAGTAGCTCCTTGCATGAATAAATCCCTGCACCCACTCGTATGGTGGATTTGGGCTGGATCATTGGCGATTTGCGTTGCCATGACCAGCTCTATTCCACTTGCAATTGCTGTGGTGGGTGCAGCGGGTTTTGTTGTGAAAAAAAGGGCGGAGAAAGCTCCGTGGGCTAAAAGTTTTGCATGGTCTGTAAAAGTCGGCGTATGGGTCATAGCTATTCGAATGATCACAGGCGTTTTAATCGGTGTGCCAATTCCAGGGCGGACAATTTTTACGCTACCCATTATTCCGCTGCCCGATTGGATGGCAGGCATTCGAATTGGCGGTCATGTCACTATGGAACGCCTCTCCTCAACAGCTCACGATGGGATATTGATCGCTGCCATCATTGCCCTTCTTGGCGCGGCCGCATCTCTTTCTAGCCCACATCGACTGCTGCGTTCGATGCCAGTCATGGTCTACGAATTTGGTGTCACTCTCGTTATTGCAACGTCAATCCTCCCCCAATTTGTCACAAGTATCGGACGCATCAAACAAGCCCAACGACTGCGCGGTCATGAAACATCTGGACTGGCAAGCTGGCGAAGAATCGCACTTCCTCTTTTTGAAGACTCGCTATCTCGCTCATTGGATTTAGCTGCAGCCATGGATTCACGCGGATATGGCTATACGCGTAAACGCTCTCGATATAGAAAAGATCGCTGGACACCGCGCGACTATTTACTGTTCGCGCTATCACTGGTCTCTTTATTGAAACCAGAATTCTTAGTCTTGGCTGTTGCACTTTCACCACTTGTGGTGGCTCCATGATTAAGTTCACCAACGTCTCTCTCATTTACCCCAACTCACAACAAACCGTCATTGAAGACCTCACTTTCACCGTTGCAGAGGGAGAGTTAGTTCTTGTCATGGGCGCCACTGGCGTTGGTAAATCATCTCTACTGCGACTCATCAATGGTCTCGTCCCACATCACACGGGGGGCATTTTGGCTGGCGATATCAGCGTCAATGGAATTTCTACACAAAGTGTCAAACCCGGTGGCCTTGCACATCTGATTGGAATTGTTGGTCAAAATCCTCTCAATGGTTTTGTCACCGATACGGTGGAAGAAGAATTGGCATTTGGCATGGAAACGTTGAATCTGTCACCAGATGTGATGCGCAAAAGGGTAGAAGAAATTTTGGACCTTTTGAGTCTTGCTCCTCTTCGCAATCGATCCATCGCAACGCTCAGTGGTGGTGAGCAACAAAGAGTTGCTATCGGAAGCGCACTTGTTATGCATCCCAAAGTGCTTGTTTTGGATGAACCAACAAGTGCTCTAGATCCAATCGCTGCTGAAGAGGTCCTATCTATCTTGCATAGGCTGGTGCATGATCTTGGACTGACTGTCATTGTCTCTGAACACAAATTAGAGCGAGTCATTCAGTTCGCAGATCGAATCATTCACATTCAAGGTGATGGACAAACCCATATTGGTACTCCAGAGGCGATCTTCGCCTCATCGGAATTGGCTCCACCGATCATTCACCTGGCTCGTGCACTAGCGGTTGAGGAGATTCCCTTAAGTGTGAGAGCGATGCGCAGATTGACGCAAGACATTCGTCAACAATTAGATGACGTGATCGTTGCCCCCAAGGAAGTTGCGCCGCCACTTGAGAGCGTCGTGAAGGTGGATCATGCCAGCATCTCTTATGGGTCGAAGGTAGCCATTGACGATGTTTCATTGACCATAGCTGCTGGAGAGATCGTTGCAGTCATGGGAAGAAACGGCGCGGGTAAAAGTTCGCTCCTTAAGGCCATCGTTGGAGCCATGGCACCAACGCGGGGCACGGTGTCGATCTGCGGCAAGGATCCATCTACTCTTCGCGGTCGCGCGCGAACCGAGATAGTGGGGTTCATTCCTCAAGAACCCAGTGACCTGTTATACGGGCAGAGCGTGAAAGAAGAGTGCCTGCAAGCAGATGCCGATAACCAGGTACTTGTCGGTTCTACTTTTGCGCTGCTGAATACTCTTGTCCCAGCAATTGGAGAATCGACGCACCCCCGGGATCTTTCAGAAGGTCAACGATTAAGCCTTGCGTTGAGTGTTGTCCTATCGGCAAAACCTCAATTGCTTGTCCTGGATGAGCCCACTCGTGGATTGGATTACACCGCGAAATCTGCGTTGATTTCAATTCTTCGCGAGATAGCGCATGAGCAATATAAAACAATCATTATCGCTACCCATGATGTAGAACTTGT
>CAIYBL010000108.1 GCA_903924485.1 uncultured Actinomycetes bacterium | reverse complement strand
GTTAAGTGCGCAACCATCACTCCAGATGAAGCTCGAGTTGAAGAATTTCACTTGAAGAAGATGTGGAAGTCTCCAAACGGAACTGTTCGAAACATCTTGGGTGGCGTAATCTTCCGCGAACCAATCATCATCAGCAACGTTCCGCGCTTGGTTCCACATTGGACCAAACCTATTGTTATTGGGCGTCATGCTTTCGGTGATCAGTACAAGGCGACCGATTTCCTGGTGCCTGGTGCCGGAACACTTACCATGACCTTCACTCCTGAAGACAAGTCAGCCCCGATTGAATTTGAAGTCTATAAATTCCCGGGTTCAGGTGTCGCTATGGGTATGTACAACTTAGATGAGTCCATTCGCGACTTTGCTCGCGCCTCACTCAACTACGGCATTTTGCGTAAGTACCCGGTATATCTTTCGACCAAGAACACAATCCTCAAGGCTTACGATGGTCGCTTCAAAGATATTTTTGAGGAGATTTATCAAACCGAGTTCAAGACTCAGTTCGATGCCCTGGGAATTACTTACGAGCACCGTCTCATCGATGACATGGTCGCAACAGCTTTGAAGTGGGATGGCGGCTACGTATGGGCCTGCAAGAACTACGACGGCGACGTTCAATCTGACACCATCGCACAGGGTTATGGCTCACTTGGTTTGATGACAAGTGTTTTGATGACTCCAGATGGAAAGACTGTTGAGGCTGAAGCCGCTCATGGAACGGTGACACGCCACTTCCGTGAACATCAGAAAGGTCGCCCTACCTCGACGAATCCCATCGCATCTATTTTTGCGTGGACAGGTGGCCTGGCACACCGTGCGAAGCTGGATAACAATCCAGAACTTGCAAGGTTTGCTTCAACTCTAGAGCGCGTCTGTATTGAAACTGTTGAGTCAGGAAAGATGACAAAAGATCTTGCAATGCTTATCGCACCAGATGCTCCTTGGCAGACCACGCAAGATTTCTTAGCTTCAATAGATGAGAATCTGCAGAAGGCAATGGCCTAATAATCAAAACCGATTAATAAAAATAGCCCCAGTCGCAATGACTGGGGCTATTTTTATATGTAATTACTTTAGGCGTTCTCCGGTTGTTGCATCGAAGAAGTGGATCGATGCTGGCACTGCAGACACCGTCACTGTGGTACCTGGCTTTGGAGGATGCTTTGGATCCCAGCGAAGAATGACTTGAGCGCCTTCGTCGGTTGAATGCGCAAACTTTACGGTTGGATCAGCTGGTTTTCCGTAAACAAATGCATCTGCTCCAAGCTCTTCCACAACTTCAACGACAACATCGAAGCCTTGGGAGGAGGAGACAAATCCTTCTGGGCGAATTCCGATGGTGACAGAATTTCCGGCGCTTGCAGGCGCCGGTACCGAAAGCCCACCCAACTTTGCCTGGCCACCAGAAACTGGAGCAACCAGCAAGTTCATTGCCGGGGATCCGATGAATCCAGCAACGAATGCATTGGCAGGGTTGTCATAAAGATTACGTGGCGTATCAACTTGCTGCAAAAGACCATCTTTGAGGACCGCAACGCGATCGCCCATAGTCATAGCTTCAACTTGATCGTGAGTGACATAAACAGTCGTGATTCCAAGTCGACGCTGCAAGGCAGCAATCTGCGTGCGGGTTGCAACGCGTAACTTGGCATCTAAGTTAGATAAAGGCTCATCCATAAGGAATACCTGTGGCTCGCGAACAATTGCGCGACCCATAGCTACACGTTGACGCTGACCGCCTGAAAGAGCTTTTGGCTTGCGCTCTAGGTAAGGCTCGAGGTCAAGCAACTTTGCAGCTTCTAGAACGCGACGCTCGCGTTCTTCTTTTGCCGTTCCAGCAATTTTTAGTGCGAAGCCCATGTTCTCGGCGACGGTCATATGTGGGTAAAGGGCGTAAGACTGGAAGACCATCGCAATATCGCGATCCTTTGGAGCGACATTTGTTACATCGCGATCTCCAATAAGAATTCGTCCGTTATCAATTTCTTCAAGGCCTGCCAACATACGAAGTGATGTTGACTTACCGCAACCTGAAGGTCCCACGAGTACAAGAAACTCTCCGTCATTAACGACGAGGTCGAGTTTGTCTACTGCGGGGGCGGTTGTTCCTGGGTAGATACGTGTTGCCTTATCAAATACGACTGATGCCATGTGAGATTTCTCCTTCTCCGGGCAGGTACGTGCCCGACGGTCCGTTGGATGAAGGTCATCTAAGGCAGGTGCCTCAAATGCATTGGCTGGAGGCTACGCCATTAAGAGGGTGAAATGGAAGTAGCCCGCTATATCCTTAGGGGTATGTCACCTGACCCCACGGGGCGTTCCCTGGCCACTTTGCTCACAGATATTGGGGTGGTTGCTGCTTTGATTTTGCTAGCCGCCCTCTTTGTTGCGGCAGAAATTGCTTTGATCTCGCTGCGAGAGAGCCAGATCCGCCAGATGGCCACCCGAGGTCGACGAGGCGCCAGAGTCGCTCTACTGGCTCAAAATCCCAATCGCTTTTTGGCTGCTGCCCAGGTGGGCGTGACTGTTTGTGGATTCTTATCCGCCGCTTTGGGAGCCGAACGAATTGGCACATACGTTGAGCCGTGGCTTGAAAGTTTGGGATTTTCCCGAGGGTGGAGCAACGCGCTCTCACTTGTGGGCTTGACTTTGATCATTGCTTATTTCTCCTTAGTTTTTGGAGAACTGGTCCCTAAGCGATTAGCGCTTTCACGAACTGAAGCCATTGCCCTCACCGCAGCTCCCATCATCGATGTACTTGCAATGGTTTTTCGCCCAATTATTTGGCTGCTCTCTCACTCAACGAATTTCGTTGTTCGTATTTTTGGAATTGATCCGGAAGAGCAGCGCACGCAAATGTCAGAAGAAGAATTATTGGATCTTGTCTCTGGGCATGCCGCCCTGACGGCAGAGGAGCGCGACATTGTTGAAGAGGTTTTTAATGCTTCCGAACGTCAAGTTCACGAAGTTATGGTTCCGCGCACTGAGGTTGATTTTCTGGATGGGTCACTCACGATCGGCAAAGCAATAGCTCTGGCTGTCGATAGGGCGCATTCACGATATCCAGTCGTGCGTGGTTCCTCTGATGAGGTTATTGGGTTCATCCATGTTCGAGATCTGCTCGATACTTCCTTGGGCGGCAACGGCGGAAAGATTCAAGAACTTGTCCGACCCGTGATGTTTTTGCCCGGCACTAAAGGTGTCTTGCCTGCTTTGACGGAGATGCGCAATCAAAGTCAGCACTTAGCAATTGTCCTTGATGAATACGGTGGTACAGATGGAATTATCACCATGGAGGATCTCGTGGAGTGCCTCATTGGCGATATCCGCGATGAGTATGACTCTCAGGAGTTAGATGTCCCGAAAGAATCGCTTAATGGAGACCTTGAAGTTGACGGTCTGATTTCGATCGAAGATTTAAGTGATGAGGCCGGAATAGAAATTCCTGAAGGGCCATATGAGACCGCCAGTGGATTTGTTATGCATTTCTTGGGACGCATTCCACGCGAGAGCGACACCGTGAGCATCAACGGACTGCGAATTACCGTGCTTTCTATGGAAGGCAAGAGGGCGGGCCGCATATTGATCGCCCGGGTCCATTAATTCATGCCAGAATTACATCCATGACAAGAAAACGCGTCCTTTCTGGGATTCAGCCGACTGCTGATTCTTTTCATTTAGGTAACTACCTGGGCGCGGTAAAACAATGGGTTGAGTTACAAGAGGACCACGATGTCTTCTTTTTTATTGCAGATCTTCACGCCCTAACAATCGAGACCGACCCTGCAATATTGCGAAGACGAACTCTTGTTTCCGTAGCGCAACTTCTTGCAGCGGGCCTTGATCCACATCAGTGCACATTATTTTTACAATCACACATATCCCAACACAATCAATTGGGTTGGATTATGGAGTGTCAAACGGGCTTCGGCGAAGCAAGTCGCATGACTCAATTTAAAGATAAATCTCAAAAATCTGGAACAGACCGAACCGCAGTTGGGTTATTCACTTACCCCATGTTGCAAGCTGCCGATATTTTGTTGTACCAAGCCGATCGTGTTCCTGTTGGGGAAGATCAACGTCAACACATCGAACTCACCAGAGATTTAGCTGGACGATTCAATTCGCGATACGGGCAAACATTCCAAGTACCAGAACCGCACATTCTAAAAAGTGGCGCAAAGATTAATGATCTCCAAAATCCAACAGCAAAGATGAGCAAATCGGCAGATTCTATGCAAGGTGTAATCGAGATTATGGATACGCCAGAAAGTAATGCAAAAAAGATTAAGAGCTCCATGACGGACGCAGGCAGGGAAGTTCGATTTGATCAAGTCGAGAAGCCAGGAATCAGTAACCTAATGACGATTCACTCCGCGCTTACGGGAAATACTATTTCGCAGATTGAAACTGAATTTGAAAGCAAGGGATACGGAGATTTCAAGGGCGCGGTTGCTGAGATCGTTGTTGAATACTTGAGACCAATTCGCGCTAAAGCACTTGCTTTACTTGAAGATGAAGCGTCGCTTATTAAGATTCTTCATTCTGGGGCCGACAAGGCTCGAGTTGTCGCGAATGCTACTTTGGCAAAAACGTATGAGAATTTGGGATTAGTGCCATGACCTTTAAAAGCATTAGCGCATTGGTTGCTGTCGGCGCCGCGTTAACGCTTTCATTGAACCCAGTGGCTCATGCCGCACCGTCTCTTCACGTTGGTATCGCCTATGACACGGGTGGAGTTGGAGATCACTCCATTAACGATGCCGCCGCTGCCGCGATCGGTGCAGTTCAAAAGCGTTTTGGGGTCAGCGTTGACGCCACCGTAACCATCGGGACAGACACTGATCGCGAATCACGCATGAGGGCGTTGCTAAGTAAGGGCTGTGACCCAGTGATTGTTGTGGGAAGTGGTTATGCCGCCACTGTGAAGAAAGTTTCTATAGATTTCCCTGATCACAAATTTGCAATTTTCAATGACGCGACGGTTGATTCCCTTAACGTGGCTGCCTTAGTTTTTTCTGAGGCTCAGGGGGGTTACTTAGCGGGCGTTACTGCCGCTTTAGTATCAAAAAAGCAGAGAGTCGGGCTTATAGGAAGTGTCGGGCAGAGCAAGGCTTACGAGAATGGTTTTCTCGCTGGGGCTAAGGCGACCAGCAAGAAGATTGTGATCGATATTAAATATGCGGGCGATGATGCTGGTTCCTTCGCAACGTCAATGATTGACTCTGGCAGTGATGTTCTCTTTCTCACAACGGCTGGGTCGGACTCGGCAGTCTTCGCCGCAGTAGTTGCTGCCAACAAAACAGGCAAAACTGTAGGTCTCATTGGCGTCGAGCCAGATCAGTACCTAACGCTTTCAGCCAATGCGCGCAAATATATAGTCGCCTCGGTTGTTAAAAGATTTGATAAGGCGCTCATTGATTTTATCGTTGAGGCAAACGCCGACCGAATGCTGACAGATGTGATTAATCCTGAGTTAGGGGTCTACGGCCATCGATATGGATTAGCGGAATCGGCTATTGAACTCTCGCTCTGGTCCCCGGCTGCGGCAAAGTATGCCAAAGCGATAAATTCTGCAGCCGCGAAGGCGTTAAAACTTTCTACCTTGGGTTGAGTGTTTACCCTAACGTTACCCACCACGCGGAAAAGTTAACCCGTTTTTATTCCCCTTTTACGCTCAAACCTACTAGGCTCAGCCCAAATCACCCCATGAAAAGCATGGGCCCCTCGGGAGGAATAACTTGAGAAAATCATTGCGTCTAGTCGCACTCGCTGCGGCTACAACACTCGCAGTTGGCTTCATTTCGGTGCCAAGTGCAAGTGCAGCGACAAAGGTAAAAGTTGGTCTTGCGTACGACATCGGTGGCCGTGGCGATAAGTCATTCAATGACTCCGCTGCAGCAGGACTTATTCGTGCCGAGAAGACATTAGGCGTAACAGCTAAAGAAGTTACTGTCACTGTTGGTAGCGATCAAGAGCGCGAAGCAAAGCTTCGTCTTCTAGCAAAAGCTGGCTACAACCCAATCATTGCAGTGGGATATTTGTATGCAGGTCCATTGAAGAAGGTTGCAATGGATTACCCAACTGTTCAATTCGGAATTATTGATGATGCATCCATTGACTTGCTCAATGTTGCCTCACTTGTTTTCTCTGCTAACGAAGGTTCATACCTTGCAGGCGTAGCAGCAGCACTTGCTTCAAAGAGCGGCAAAATTGGCTATGTTGGTGGAGTTCGTATTCCATTGCTACAAGCATTTGAAGCCGGATTCGTTGCTGGCGTAAAGGCCACAAAGAAGAGTGCAACCGTTCTCGTCAAGTACGTTTCAGAGCCACCTGACTTCTCAGGCTTTAGCGATCCTGGCAAAATGAAGGTAATCGTTAAGGGCATGATCGATAAAGGTATCGACGTTGTTTATTCTGCCGCTGGTGGATCAGGCGCAGGAAACTTCCAGGCAGCTACCGAAGCAGCCGCAGCAGGCAAGAAAGTTTGGGCAATCGGAGTTGACTCTGATCAGTACCTAACCGCTTCAGCTGCTGAAAAGAAGATCACGTTGACATCTGCTGTGAAGCGCGTTGATAACGCTGTATATGACGTTATCGCTGCTTCAGTTCGTGGAAGTTCTGTTAACGACATCCTTGATGCCAAGGCTGGTATCTATGGTCGTCTATACAACCTTGCTAAGGGCGGCGTCGGCGTCTCGTACTCAGGTGGATATATCACCATGTACAAGGCACAGATCGATGCAGCATCGAAGGCAATCATCTCCGGAAAGATCAAGGTTCCAACAGCTCCTTGATTCTCTGCAGTAAAGAACAAAGTTAGGTAGTGGCGTTTAGGTCCAATAAGGAGTTAAATCTTCTTATTGGACCTAAGCGTTTTTTAATCAGAATGGTTTTTCTCAACGAAGAGGAGATTTCAGAACGTGGCCGTTGTCGTTGAGCTGAAAAATATAAGCAAGCGATTCCCTGGGGTTGTGGCTAACCGGGATGTCTCCATGAAAGTAGAGGGTGGCTCGGTCCACGCACTCGTGGGAGAAAACGGTGCGGGTAAGTCCACCGTAATGAAGATTCTGTACGGAATGCAACACCCTGACAGCGGTGAGATTTTGGTTCATGGGCAACCCGTTTCTTTCAAGAAACCGGCCGATGCGATTGCGGCAGGCATCGGAATGGTGCACCAACATTTCATGTTGGCCGATAATTTTACTGTTCTAGAAAATGTTATTTTAGGCTACGAACCTACGCATCGTTCTGTGATTGACAAAGATGCAGCCCGCAAGAAGATCATTGAGATGTCGAACGCCTATGGCCTTGAAGTCGATCCAGATGTGCTTGTTGAAGAGCTCGGCGTAGGGCAACGCCAACGCGTCGAGATTCTGAAGGTTCTTTATCGCGGCGCAAAGATTCTGATTTTTGATGAACCAACTGCAGTGCTTGTCCCGCAAGAGGTGGATGAATTATTTGCAGCCCTCCATGGCCTGAGAGCTGATGGAATGACAGTCATTTTTATCTCTCACAAACTCGATGAAGTTCTACGAGTGGCAGATGATGTGACCGTAGTACGGGCCGGAAGTACGGTTGCGGAAGTAAAGGCCAGTGCTACAACACCCAAGATGCTCGCCGAGCTGATGGTCGGTAGCGAATTGCCTTCGCCAGAAACACAAGGCTCTACGAGGCAAGATCTGGTAACGCTCTCCCTTAAGAACGTGACCGTCCCCTCCACCTCAGGTGCCAGAGACTTAGTCAGTGACGTAAGTTTCGAACTTCACGCAGGTGAAATCATTGGCATCGCGGGAGTTGAAGGCAATGGGCAGAGTGAACTTATTGAGGCCATCATCGGATTGAGAAATTCCACTGGATCCATTTTCTTTAGAGGCGATTCAGTTGAGCACCTATCAGTGTCGGGTCGGCGTGATTTGGGAATTGGCTTTATTCCAGAGGATCGCCAGCGCCAAGCACTTTTGATGGCTAGCCCACTCTGGGAAAACCGAATTCTGGGTCACCAACGTAGCAAGCCCGTTATGAATGGCTTTGTCATCGACAAGAAAGCAACTATCGCGGACACCGTTTCTATTATGGAGGAGTACGACGTTCGAGCCCCAGGCCCGGATACTCCTGCGATGGCACTCTCTGGAGGTAACCAGCAGAAATTTATTGTTGGTCGCGAGATGCGCAGCGAACCTTTGCTTTTGCTTGCTGCCCATCCAACGCGTGGCGTTGATGTTGGTGCACAAGCGGCGATTTGGAACGAATTACGTAGCGCTCGTGAAAAAGGAATGGCAATTGTGATGGTGAGTGCAGATCTAGAAGAACTCATTGGTATGTCAGATCGATTGCTGGTCATGCTTCGTGGTGAGGTAACGGCTGAATTAGATCCAAAAACGACGACTCCAGAGATGTTAGGTTCAGCGATGACGGGTGCCAAATGAAAAGATTACTTACCTCTCGCATATCTCTTGCTCTTGCCGCCCCAGTCTTTGCAGCAATTTTCGGGTTAGGGGTTTCTAGCCTTGCAGTTCTTGCTACAAAGAAGTCTCCGTGGGATGCATTTAGTTTGATGTGGAAATACGGAATTGAATCAGCATCACTGATGGCGGCCGTAAACCTAGCCACCGCGTATTTCATCGCCGCCATTGCAATCGCTCTTACTTTTCGCGCGGGTCTGTTCAACATCGGAGTTGAAGGTCAATTGCGTCTAGGTGCCTTAGTCTCTGCTTATTTTGGCGCGATGTTTACGCTCCCACCTGTTTTGCACGTCATGGCAATTATGTTGATAGCGATGCTGGTCGGTGGATCATGGGCTGCGATCGCTGCGTATATGAAAGTAAAACGCGGCGTGAGTGAAGTTATCTCCACAATCATGCTTAACAGCATTTCTGGAGGTTTAGCTGCATACCTTCTTTCAAAGCATTTCACCGTGCGAGTCCCTGGAAGCAACGATTTGAGCACCAAGATCTTGCCCAAGAGCGGTCAATTCCCTGACCTAATGCCTATGCTCAATAAAATTGGCATCAAGAATCAACCTGGTGGCGGTGTTTACGGAATGCTTTTCGTGGCCATTGCACTGGGAATTGGTTTTTGGTTCCTGACAAACAGGACGCGCTTTGGTTTTGAACTGCGCGCAAGCGGGGCAAATCCAATGGCTGCACGCGTTAGCGGAGTTAATGCCAAGAAGATGACGGTTATTGCCTTGGTCGGAAGTGGTGCAATCGCAGGGCTAGCGGGATTGCCGACAGTGTTGGGAGATACCCACGCATACAATCTTGGCTTCCGATCTGGAATTGGGTTTTCAGCGATTGCAATCGCCCTACTTGGTCGAAATTCGGCTGTGGGTATGGCTATTAGCGCGTTGCTATTTGGATTCCTGGAAGTTGCCTCGCAAACTCTCGACTTGATCAACATTGCACCGGAGACTTACATCATCATGCAAGGATCAATTTTGCTCAGTGCTGTTGTTGCCTACGAAGTTGTCCGAAGATTCCAACTGACGCTTCATAGTGAAGCGCTAGCAAAGGTGGGTGACAAGTGAAGTCACTACTAAATAAAGCGAAGAGCTTAGTTGGCGTGCGCAAAATACTGGTCATGCTCACCTTTGTCGTCTTTGCCCTATCAATTCTCCGACTTGTAACAGGAGCCTCGGACTTAACGAGTATCGGCACCGCCAGTTCGGCTCTTTTGCTTTCTGTACCCATTGTGCTTGCAGCCCTTGGAGGTCTTTTTTCCGAACGCGCAGGCGTTGTAAATATCGGACTTGAAGGAATGATGATTCTTGGTGCTTGGGGCGGCGGCTTTTTTGGCGTCAAATACGGTCCTTGGGCAGGACTCGTCGGCTCGATTTTCTGCGGATTATTTGGTGCTGCAATTCATGCTCTCGCCACCATCACATTTGGTGTTGATCATGTGGTTTCTGGTGTTGCAATCAATATTATTGCCGCTGGACTCGCTCGATATTTATCAACAATTTTGTACAAAGGTGGCTCGTGGTTGGGTCCTTCTCAATCACCAGATGTGAAATCCATTTCTTTGAACGGACTGCCTGTTTTATCTGGCGGAGAGTTCTTTGGTTGGAGAAGTCCGGACTTACTCTCTAAGTTGGGCAGCAAGAACTGGTTCTTGATATCGGATTTTGCTAATGTCCTAAGAGGTTTAACAGGGGATCTTTCCTACATTACGGTTCTTGCTATTGCCTTGGTACCAATTTCTTATTTCATTTTGTGGAGAACATCATTTGGCCTTCGATTGCGTAGTGCTGGAGAGGCACCTGTTGCCGCCGAATCTCTAGGCGTGAACGTATATGCAATGAAATATGCAGGAGTACTTATTTCTGGAGCTCTAGCAGGGTTGGGCGGCGGCTTCCTAGCTTTGGTTGCTTCAAACCACTACCAAGAGAATCAAACCGGTGGTCGAGGCTTTATCGGTCTTGCAGCAATGCTCTTTGGTAACTGGCGTCCAGGCGGTTTATTAGCAGGGGCTGGACTATTTGGATTTGCAGATGCGTTGCAACTTCGCGATGCATCAGCAATTCATGCGCTATTGATTTTGATCGTCTTAGCTCTGCTTTATGTATCCTTCCGTGATTTCCGCAGAAGTCGCAGAATTGTTGGATCTATGAATCTTGCCTTCGCCGCATTCTTTACCTGGTTCTATATGACCTATAGCGAATTGCCAGGTCAACTAGTCACGATGACACCGTATTTAGCGACTTTGATCGTTCTGTCAATGGCGTCACAAAAATTACGTGCACCGGCGGCTGATGGAATTCCATACCGCCGAGGCGGATTGAAATAGGAGTAGTTCATGCTTGAAATTAACTGGGAACAGTTGCACCAATCCGCCATTGCTATTAGTAAGAGTGCATACGTGCCGTACTCGAAATTTCCAGTCGGAGTAGCTGGTTTGGTTAATGATGGCCGAATTGTTTCAGGCTGCAACGTGGAAAATGCTAGCTATGGATTAGGGCTATGTGCAGAATGCGGCATGGTTTCAGCGTTGGCATCGAGTGGTGGTGGACGTCTCGTCGCAGTGACATGTGTCGATGGCAAAGGCGAATTCTTGGCACCTTGTGGCCGATGCCGTCAGTTGCTATTTGAGCATGGAGGTCCAGAGCTCCTTCTGATGACACCAGATGGCCCTATGAAAATGTCGACGATGTTGCCATGGGCATTTGGACCTGATGATCTTGATCGCAACGAACGCTAAATGAGCACAGTCGAAGCATTTTCTGCTGTTGAAATTATCGCTGCAAAACGTGATCGCAATGTGCTGACCGATCCGCAAATTGATTGGGTTATAGACGCATATACACGCGGCGTTGTGGCCGATGAGCAAATGTCGGCGCTGCTCATGGCGATATTGCTCAATGGCATGGGTTCACACGAGATTGCTCGATGGACAGATGCGATGATCAATAGCGGTGAACGAATGAATTGGTCTGCACTTGATCGTCCAACGGTCGATAAACATTCAACAGGGGGAGTCGGCGACAAGATTACCTTGCCACTTGCTCCACTAGTTGCGGCATGTGGTGGAGCAGTTCCGCAACTCTCTGGCCGTGGCCTTGGCCATACAGGCGGAACGTTGGATAAGTTGGAATCAATTCCTGGTTGGCGCGCTTCTATATCAAATGAGGAAATGTTGGCAGTATTGCAAAAGTGTGGAGCGGTGATCTGCGCAGCAGGTGCTGGACTCGCCCCCGCAGATAAGAAGCTTTATGCCTTGCGTGACGTCACTGCCACAGTTGAGGCAATTCCTTTAATCGCCTCCTCAATCATGAGCAAGAAGATTGCCGAAGGAACAAGCGCCCTCGTTCTTGATGTAAAAACAGGAGTCGGTGCTTTCATGGCTGACCCCGAGAAGGCGAAAGAGTTGGCGCGAACAATGGTCGAATTAGGCAAGCGCGCTGGAGTAAATACTCGAGCACTAGTAACCGCGATGGATGTCCCATTGGGATTAACTGCGGGTAATGCCCTAGAAGTGCGCGAATCTGTAGAAGTACTTGCAGGCGGAGGTCCAAGTGACATTGTTGAACTTACTTTAATTCTTGCACGAGAAATGTTGGATGCCGCTGGGATTTCAGGAAAAGATCCAGAGAAGGCGCTTAAAGATGGCAGCGCTATGGATGTATGGCGAACAATGATTAGTGCACAAGGTGGCAATCCTGATGCGCCACTTCCGGTAGCAAAAGATCAATTAGTGGTTAAAGCACAAGCTTCAGGAACGATGCTTTCCATGGATGCAATGAAAGTCGGCGTCGCGGTCTGGAGATTAGGAGCAGGTCGTTCTCGCCAGGGAGAGCAAGTGCAAGCGGGGGCTGGCATCGAGATACATTGCAAGCCAGGTGAAGTAATTGCCGCTGGATCACCAATATTCACTTTGCATACAGATACGCCAGAGCGATTTGCTCGTGCGCAAGAAATTTTAAGCGATAGTGTGATTATCGGTGATCTACCGCCTAGCGGTAAGGTGGATCGCATGCCATTGGTTCTCGAACGTATTGAAGGGTAAATAATTATTGTGAGTATGAAAACCATCCCCACGAAAGATCAGATCAAGCGAGTCCCAAAGGTTTTGCTTCACGACCATCTTGATGGTGGGCTACGTCCCCAAACGATCATTGATATAGCCAAAGAAATTGGCTACGCCGAGCTTCCAACAACCAACGCTGCTGAATTAGCAACGTGGTTTCGAGAGTCATGTGATTCCGGATCTCTCGTTCGATACCTTGAAACTTTCTCGCACACTATTGCAGTGATGCAGACCCGAGAAGGCATAACGCGTATTGCCCGTGAATGTGCTTTAGATCTTGCACGCGATGGCGTTGTATACGCAGAAGTTCGCGGCGCTCCAGAACTCTTTACCGAACAGGGACTAACACTTTCAGATGTTATTGATGCGACTTTGGCTGGCTATCGCCTAGGAGAAGCCGATGCGAAGGCCGAAGGTTTCTCGATTCAAGTTCGCGCGCTCTTGTGCGGCATGCGCCAAAACAAGCGATCCCAAGAGGTTGCCGAACTTGTCGTGAAGTACCGCGATAAGGGCGTAGTTGGTTTTGATATTGCTGGCCCAGAAGATGGTTTTCCACCGAGTGATCAACAAGAATCCTTCGACTATCTGCGCCATGAGAATGCACACTTCACCATTCACGCAGGTGAGGCATACGGGCTCCCATCTATCTGGGAGGCAATTCAGCTCTGTGGCGCCGAACGTTTAGGACATGGCGTTCGCATCATTGACGACATTGACATGAGCGGTCCAGAGCCAAAGCTGGGATTGCTCGCTTCATATGTCCGCGATCGTCGTATTCCGTTGGAATTATGTCCAACATCAAATCTACAAACCGGGGCTGCCAAAAATATCGGTGAACATCCGATCGGAGTATTGGCCAAATTACGTTTTCGAGTAACACTTAACACGGACAATCGATTGATGAGCCAGACATCCATGTCCTATGAGATGGAAGAAGTCGTTAAGGCATTTGACTGGGATCTTGCCGAGCTTCAAAGAGTGACAATTAATGCCATGAAGAGCGCATTTATTCCCTACCCACAGCGCTTGGAAATAATCGAGGCAATCATCAAGCCTGGCTACGCAGCGATTGCGGCTGAGTAATTGATCGATTTTACTGATCCACAATTTCTCGTTGATCCCTATCCTGCACTGAAAGAACTACGCGCGAATGGTAAACCAGTTTGGCATGAGGGACTTCAAATATATCTGGCTCCTAATCACGAGCATGCTAATGCCGTTTTTCGTACCAAAACTTTAGGCCGCATATTTAAAGAACGCACTCCTGAATTTGAGTGGGAAGTTTTTAACTGGCTTCACTCAGATTCATTGCTAGATAGCGAGCCTCCCAAACACACACGCCTGCGCTCACTTGTTGCCAAGGCTTTTAATCGTCAGAAGATTGAGGGGTTGCGTCCAGATATCGAGCGCCTCACGAATGAGTTAATCGATGCCATTGCGCTCAAAGTTAACGATGGCCAGAACTTTGACCTCATCGCTGATTTTGCAGAACCTCTTCCCGTGAAGGTTATTGCGGCGCTTTTGGGCTTTCCTGCCTCGGATGAACATCTACTTCGTCCCTGGTCACAATCTATTGTGAAGATGTATGAAGTTTCACCTTCGCTAACTCATCAAGAAGAAGCCAAGATAGCGGCGAAAGAATTTGCGGATTATGTCCGCGGTTTAATGCTGGAGCGTAAAGCCAATCCAGGAAGTGACCTGATTAGTGATTTAGCGGCAGTTGAAGAAGGCGGCGAGAAACTCAACGCTCAAGAGCTCGTTGCCACATGTATTTTGCTACTCAATGCTGGACATGAAGCAAGTGTCAATGCATTTGGAAATGGAATGGTTGCAGCACTTGGCAGACCAGATCAAAGAGAACTTCTCCTAACTCGCTCTCGCGAGATCTCCGATACGGCTGTGGAGGAATTCTTGCGCTTTGACGCGCCACTTCATCTTTTCGAGCGAACTGCAACACAGGTTACCGAACTTGGTGGGGTAACGATTGAGCCAGGACAGAAGATCGCGGCGCTGATTGGATCTGCTAACCGTGATGCCGATGTTTTTGATCGTCCTGATGAAATGGATCTACTTCGCGATCCAAATCCACACATTGGTTTTGGCGCCGGTATCCACTTTTGCTTGGGCGGTCCATTGGCTCGTTTGGAGATGGGTATTTCATTGCCAGCACTCTGCGAACGTTTCCCAAATATGGAATTAGCTAGTGAGCCGGTTCGCAGACCAACATTTGTGCTTCGTGGTTACGAGAGCGTGGAGATAAAGGGCTATTTATAGGGTGATTATTGACGACTGAGTAATTTGATTGGAAATGGGCAGGAAACGAGTGATACTCAGACTATGAGACCTCGTTTGTGGCTATGTGTTTCGTTCATTCTCGTATTTACTTTCGCCCCTGCGATCAACGCCAATGCAGTACCAACGGCTTGGGGTTCATGTTCAAAACGAGAACAGAAAGTAACGATTGCAGGAAAGCCATATCACTGCATCAAAACTGCACGTGGAAATTGGGCCTATGCCCCTCTAAATGTGAAGACTGGCGCTGTTGCGCCAACAAACGGATCGAGTACTCCTGCAAAGATCGTTCCCGATAAGAATGTTGATTCCCTTGTAGCGCAGGCGTACAGCGCATTTGATCATGCAGCTTGCAAAGCAAAACACCCAAATATCACCGCACATTATCTTGTGGCACCCAACTACAAAGAGTCCATGGCAACTGCACAAAAGTTATTGCTTGAAACAGCAATGTCCTGCTACAACAACTATTTTGACCGTCAACTTAGTGTCAATATTATTTTAGCTACAGAGAAGGATTATGACTTCATGGCTTCACAATCAATTGGCGGTATCTCTACTTTTGATGCCATTGAATTGAGATGGGCTAAATTTATGATGGAACGAGTCACACCAAAACCAGGTAGCCAACGTGGAGGTGCTGCAGGCAGCGCCGGTTGGAATGTGACGGCTGATTCTGCATGGATGATTATTATTGACGCATCAGTTAATTCATCACCAGATTTTCACATGGCTTCTCATGAATTTGCTCATATTCTTCAAAGTTTTTCCAAAAGTAAGTTTTTCCCTTTTTGGGGTGATGGAAGCACAGATGCAGATTATGTAAATCTATCGCCCTGGTTTTGGGAGGGAACGGGTGAGCTATTCAGTTATGATTCGATCAACTCAACGGTAGGCGGATTTAGCGCTCAAATGGCTGAAGCTCGAAAACAAGGCAGTGGAGCTCCCAGTT
>CAIYBL010000107.1 GCA_903924485.1 uncultured Actinomycetes bacterium | reverse complement strand
GTACATATCGCAGGCGATATCTCCACTGTCGCCGTTATCCGTTTTACCTGGAGTATGAGAAAAGGTGTCCCAAATTGAGGCGCCTCGTCCATCTTCGGTAACTGCACCTTCAACTTGGTAGGCCGCAGTAGCGGCGCCCCATAGAAAATTCTCTGGGAAATTTCTCACGTGATCCCCTTATTGCTTCGACAACTTAAGACAGGGGAAGTTTAGTGGGCAGATGCCCGAACTGCAGCCGCCACAGAAGTTACCACCCGAGGATCAAAGACACTTGGGACGATGAAGTTCGCGTTGAGTTGATCAGCGCTAACGCAATTAGATATTGCGTATGCCGCCGCGACCAACATCTCGTCCGTAATCTTATGGATCCGACCATCCAATAGACCTCGGAAGATGCCAGGGAAGGCGAGGACATTATTGATCTGGTTGGGGTGATCGCTCCGGCCCGTTGCAACGACTGCTGCGTACTTGAGAGCGATTACGGGATCGATCTCTGGTTCTGGGTTTGCTAAAGCGAAGACAATCGAACCTGGCGCCATAGATGCGACATCGGATTCAGTTAAGACATTAGGTGCGCTTACTCCGATAAAAATATCCGCTCCGACCATTGCATCACTCAGGGAACCGCGGAATTCACCTGGATTGCAATTGTCAACGAACCAGGTGCGCATTACATCGTCATCCGGCTTGTTCTCAAAGACCAACCCATCTTTATCAAATCCAATAATATTTGCGGCTCCACATTCGACAAGAAGTCGAGCGACCGCGGTGCCAGCTGCTCCTGCGCCGCTCATGACAATCTTGCTATCAGTAAGGTTCTTCTTCACAAATTTCAGCGCATTCGTCAATGCGGCGAGAACTACGATGGCGGTTCCATGTTGGTCATCATGAAAAACCGGAATGTCCAGAAGCTCGCGCAATCGGCGTTCAACTTCAAAACAGCGCGGAGAAGATATATCCTCAAGATTGATTCCGCCGTAGACCGGAGCAATGATCTGCACGGTACGGACGATCTCATCAACATCTTGCGTATCCAGGCATACTGGCCAGGCATCGACATCTGCAAAGCGTTTGAAGAGAGCCGCTTTACCTTCCATTACAGGAAGCGCTGCTTCGGGACCGATATTTCCCAGGCCAAGAACGGCCGATCCATCTGTAACTACTGCAACGGTATTTCGTTTGATTGTTAAACGGCGCGCATCTGATGGATCTGCGGCAATCGCTTGTGAAATACGCGCCACTCCAGGCGTATAAGCCCGGGATAAATCGTCGCGAGTTTTTAGCGGAACTTTAGAAGTGACCTCTATCTTGCCCCCGAGGTGTAATAAGAAGGTTCGATCACTTACTTTACGAACTGTGAGCAAGGGATTTTCTGAGATTGCGGCGGTGATGCGCTCGGCGTGCTCGCTATCTAGGGCATCACAGGAGACATCTACGGTTACTCGATCAATAAATGATTCAACGACGTCTAGCGCGGTTATTGAAGCGCCAGCTGCGCTGATTGCGGCAGTTACTTCAGCAACAGGTTGTGCTGAAGGAGGACCTTCTACGCGAATTGTTATTGCATAACCAGGACTGGTTGATGCCATTACACAACTCCGTAGAGTCGGTCGCCGGCATCGCCGAGACCGGGAATGATGTAACCCTTCTCATTTAATTTTTCATCGAGAGCTGCGGTGACCAGAGTTAGATTGGCTGTCGAACCCGCGAACTCTTTCTCCAGGGCGGCAACACCTTCGGGTGAAGAGAGAATGCAGATCATTGTTATATCAGTAGCACCTAGATCAATTAAATAATGAATTGCAGAAATTAAAGTTCCACCGGTGGCAAGCATCGGATCGAGGACGAAGCACTCGTGGTTGTGTAAATCTTGTGGGAGGCGATTGGCATATGTCTTTGCCTGCAGGGTGTGTTCGTCACGAACCATTCCTAAGAAGCCCACTTGAACCGACGGCATCAACCGCAGCATTCCTTCGAGCATGCCAAGGCCGGCTCGCAGAATCGGGATAACCACCGCATCAGGCTTAGCCATCATTGCGCCGTGGGCCATTGCAACTGGCGTCTTAACCGTCACTGGAACGGTCTTCACATCGCGAGTGGCTTCGTAGGCGAGCAAGGTGACAATTTCGCCAACTAGTTCCCGGAAGATGGATGAGGGGGTTCTCTCGTCGCGGAGAACGGTCACTTTATGGGTGATGAGCGGGTGATGTGCTACATGAACTTTCACGAGCCCGACTTTACCCGCGGAATCGAACCTTGTCGCGTATCCCAATCAGTGGGACGATGGTGCTATGACGAACCAGGCTGAGT
>CAIYBL010000106.1 GCA_903924485.1 uncultured Actinomycetes bacterium | reverse complement strand
TATGAAACACCCAAGTCGCCATGAAAAGCATGGTTGATCCAGGAGAAGAGTTGCACGAGGAGCGGGCGGTTTAGGCCCGCTGCCTCGCGCAACGCTTTTAGGGCTGCTGGAGTCACTTCTGTAGCTGCACCAAGCTTTGCAAGCACTGGATCGCCTGGGAGAATTCGTATCGACATAAACACCAAGACCACACTTAACGCAAAAACGCTAAGGCTAGATGTCGCACGACGAAGTAAAAATCTTCCCATATGACTCTTTCAATCCTCTCTCTATATTGCTTTCACTGTTCCGAAATTGGAACTTTTACTTTGTGAAGGACGTATCTTCTAAGTGGATCTGTCCGCCAGCCTCAACCCAAGCACCCTTAACATTCGCACGTGCTGCATGCAGAACGTCGAATACAAATGGAGTGATGAGTGGAAGTTGTGAGTTCTCAAGCTTCATAGCTTCACACCATGCAGCCTTGCGAGCAGTCGGATCAAGTGTTCCGATTGCCTTTGTGTAGAGAGCATCGTATGCGGCATTCTCCCAGTTATCTTCTGCACGTCCTGTTAGAAGGAAGTTCATAGAGAATGCTGGCTCGCCAGGAACTGACTGATAGTTAGGAAGCAACAAGCCAGGATATGTCTTGCCTGCAGGGTAGAACTTTCCTGCCCAAGTTCCTACTTCGCTGTTCACGATCTTCATGTCAATACCGATTGTCTTGAGAGATGCTTGAAGAACTTGACCCATTGCGTCAAACTCTGGAAGCGCTCCTGCGACACCCCACCAAGTGAATGAGGTAACTCCAGCTGCAGCAAATAGTGCCTTAGCCTTCTGTAGATCGTAGGTGTATGAAGTGAGGCCACCGGCAGTTCCGCAGTTCCATGCACTCTTGTCTGGGACAATTGTGTTGAACGCAGAAACTTGACCGAAGCCATAGTAAGCAGATTTCAAGATCGCTGCGCGGTCAGTTGCATATGCAATTGCCTGACGCACGCGAAGATCGTTAAATGGGGCTGACTTCAAGTCATATTCCCATGTTACCGAAACGCTTGAAACTTTTGCTCTCAGCAACTGAAGTTTCTTATCAGCCTGAAGTGGTGCAGCATCTGCCAGCGGAAGCTGATAGAGCACATCAAGATCGCCAGAGCGAAGTGATGTAACCGCAGCTGTTGGATCAGATGCTTTTACAAACTTGATTGAAGGAATGCTCGCAGGCGTACCGTAGTACTTCGAGTTGCGAATCATAACAAGTGAAATGTTTGGACTAAATGACTTCACTCGGTATGGACCGGAGGTTGCAGGGTTAACATTGAAGTTACCAACCTGGCTGACCTTGATCATCTTGATCCACGCAATTGCTTCTGGGAAAAGAGCACTTGGAGAACTAAGATCAAAAATGACGTTGTCGCCTGATGCTGTCACCTTTGAGATGATCTTGATCTTGTTTGCTTCTTGGGTAACAGTTGTTGGCAATTTAGCGTAATCAAATACTGCCTTCACTGCCTTTGCATCAAGTGCAGATCCGTCAGAGAACTTGACACCATGTTGAATGGTGAATGTCCACTGAGTACCGGCTGCATTCGACTTCCATGAAGTAGCTAGGTCTGGGCCAACGGTGCCGTCTGACTTCCATTGTACAAGACCTGACCAAAGAAGCGGAAAGAGTGATTCTTCGTACGCGAATGTACGAATGATTGGGTTGAGCTGAGGAAGTCCCTGCGTGGAACCCACGACAAGAGTTGTTTTCACTGCCGCAGAGGCAGGTCCGACTGTTGATGTGATTGATAGAACCATGCCTGCTGCAATGGTTGCTGCAAGCAGTTTCTTCTTCACATTAGTTTGTGATCGAAGCATCTAATTCCCTCCAGAACTTGAGTAAGAGATGAGTTTCGACTCAAAATGAGACGAGACTCTGGGTGGTGGCATTAGTCAAAGGGTTGAGAAATTACTTGTCAATGATTTAATTAGGAAGTGCCGAACACGGGTTGGGAAATTTCGTACAATTTCACGCGTGAACCGACTTCCAACGGGGGCTTACCGACGAAAATGCGGGCTTCCGCGAAGCTCACGGGTGAGCGCCTCTGCGTGCTTGAGTACCAACCCACCATAAAAGGCGACTCTCTTTTCTCGAGCGGGAGTCTTAATTCCCGTAGCGCTGATTGCCCCAGCACAAGCTCCAGTGTGATCGAAAAAAGCTGCACCGATACAAAAGACTCCTTCAACGTCCTCTTCATCGTCAATGGCATATTTGCGTTCACGAATTTGATTTATATCTCGCATAAGAGAAGCCATTGTTGAGTGAGAATTTCGAGTTCGGGGACTCAATCCAGTTTCTTCGATAATTGTAACTATCTCTTCATCGCTCAACTGGGCGAGAATTGCTTTGCCGGCCGATGACACATGCGGGGTCTCACGTTGGCCTAGCATTGTATGAAACCTAATGGCGCCTGGTGCATCAACGCGTGAAACAAATACAGGACGACCGGCATCATTAATTGCTACACGAATTGTCATTCCGGTCTCTTGCGCAAGTTGGTGAATAAAACCCTGAGCGATTCGGTCGATCGGTTGAGTTGCTCGTGAATGATCCCCCAACCTAACAAGGGCCATCCCGGGAACATACCGAGGTCCAGGATATTTAGCGCGGACATAGCCTGCATCGATGAGAGTGCGAAGGAGGGCAAGAGTCGAGCTCTTCGAAATTTCAATCAAGCTGGATAACTCCGTAAGTGTATGACCCTCTGTTGAACCGAGTGTGATGATCTCAATAAGGTTCAACGCGCGCGCAACACCGGCCACGCGATCTGAAGAGTTAGTCATCATCTCACCTTCGTGTAGGTCACAAATGCAAACTTCGTGATGGTAGTCCTACCGAACGTCATTCAGCAATTGAGCTCCGCCAAGCCCCTGTACGAAAGATGATGATGGCACAGATCGCAAGTGTCAAAGCGCCTCCAGTGAAGAGCGCTACCCGAGTGCCGAATTCCTGTGCAAAGATGCCGAGGATGGGTCCTCCGCAGACAGCGCCGATATAGAAAATAAACAGATAGATCCCATAAATCCGACCACGGAATCGTTCTGGCGAATTTGCCGTCACTATCGAGTTGGACGTAACCATATACGTGAGTTGGAAAATGCTTGAAATGCCAGCAAAAAGCGCATAGCCCCAAAAGGTTGGCATTAAAGCTGAAAGCATCCAAAAAATCGAAGCCATAATGGCGCTCTTTAGCAACGTCGAAAGTCTCGGAATATGGCTCGGCACCGACCAGCGCGCTGCAGCAATAGCGCCGGTGATGCAGCCAATCGAAATTACTGCGCCGATATATCCAAGATATGAAGCGTTGAGATTAAATACCTTTTTCACCATGAGCGGGGCAGTCAGACCAAATTGATTTCCAAGTCCAACAAATATTGCCGTGACAACCATTGATAGAACTAACGTTGGAGTTGTTCGAAGAAATTTAATCGCATCTGTAATTTTTCCAGGTTGTGAAGCACCGAAATTTTCCGTCTCAATTTCATGTATACGAAGTAGAGGTAGGGTGGCGAAAAGGATGAGGTAAATCACTCCAATTACAATCCATGGTGTTCCGTTGTCAAAATGCGTGATCAGCAAACCGGCCATGAAAGTTCCACATAGTCGCCCAATATTAAATGTCACAGAATTTAGACTCATGGTATTTGCAGAATTTTCTTCGCTGACAACCTCTAAGGAGATCGCCGTACGAACTGGCCCCTCTGCTGCATTTATGGATGCCAGACCTAACGCGGCGACACAGAGAAAAGGGTAGGTGAGAAATCCATGGTGATAAAGGATAAAAAGCGTGAATGAAAAAACAGAATTCAGAGCGGTCACCAACATGAGAACATTGCGCTTGTTGAATTTATCAGCGATTGATCCTCCGACTAAGGAAATGAATACGTAGGGGCCAAGTTGAAAGATCAACATTCCCCCAAGGGCGGTAGCACTTCCTGTTAAATTCAAAACTAGCCAATCCATGGTCACCTGATTCGCCCAGCCAGCCATGCTAATCAAACTGCTATAGGCAAAGATCAAGCGGTAATTAAAGAATTTAAAGGAGGTAAACACAAACACCCCGCTCACAGAAGATATCGGCGTAGGGCGGTTGCATAGTTCTTAGGTGAGAGTCTTTTTTAATTGTCGGAGACTCCCATCAAGGAGCACATTTAATCCACCTTTGCCAAACGGTGGCTGCCATGCGGTGTAGAGATTCAGATCGTGAAGTGCGTCTGGAACTACATAACCAATTGCTTCGTAATCAACACAGGTGATTGCTACCACCGCATAATCTGGAAACATCTCGCGAATTTGCATTTGCCAAACTGAGTAAACTTCGCATTGAACTCCAACTAACAAGATCTTTCCGATTCGCCAGCCGTAAATAGTGAGTTCGATTTCGTTCTTACCTGACATTAGTTTTGCGATAGAGCGTTTTCGAAAGAGCCGTTCCTTGGCAAAGGAATCCGTTGCTTTTTCAATTTCTAGATCTAGCTCTTCTTCACTCGGCCAGGCTTTAGCGGGTAAGTTCACCTTATCCGCTGTGATAGCCACATCCGTGGGTACGGGGTATTTCTTTGGAGTCCAATAGGCCAGCGGAGCACCTGATTCAACTGCTCGGTCAAATGCAAGTTTCTGGCCGCTTGGGTTCATGCTTGCTAGAACACTCAGTGCAGCAAACCCAAGTTGATCGCCATGCGAATCAGCAACGCTAACTTCAGCGGCATATTGATGAGCGGGAGCAAGATCACCTGATGCACCTTGAAGAAAGAGGCAAGGTGCGCCTTCAAATTCGCCCTCGATGCGTTCTCTCATGGCGCCTACATAGTCCGGCGAAATAAGTTTGTTATCCCAACCCAAAGACGTTGGGTGACATGCATAGTTAACGATCGTTCCAATAACTTTTCCATCGTGAACGTTAACAATGCGGCCGACCATCAGCGTTTCATCTGCTGGCACATCAGGATTAAATCCCGTAAGGAAACGGCTCGGATCATGCGGGTCAGGAAAATCGCGATTCGTAGCGAGTGAACAACTGCCGGATTTAAATGTCACAATTGAAAGGGCCCGCTCAAGGATTGCTTCACGCCCCGCATCAATAATGGCGGAAAGTAAACTCTGTAAATACCCCGCAATGAGATCCCCGCCAGGCATCTTGGATCGACTATGTGCATTCCATGGGGAGGCATGCGTGTGCGAGCAAGCAAGCATTAAATGGGAATCATCAATGTTTAGAGCGCTCGTAACTTCCTTGCGAATCCAGTGCGCCTCCTGCCCCGATAAATCACCAATAGAAGCGGCGTCGACGGCAACCAACAGAGCAGGCATATCCGCGGGACTCGACTGAAGAGAAAGAGCAGTTACATATAGCGGTTTATGCGTCCCCTCGGAAATGTCATGGCTTGATGCACCCCACATGCGACCATATATTCCAATTGGTGGCGTGATTTCCCGTCGTGAAATCCCAATCAGTGCTTGGCCCTCATGTGGGATTACTTGCGGCAAGGACATCACGCCTATTCTCCTCTCGTCACCGAGAAAGACTGAAGCGCTTCATCCAAAAAAGTAAGCATCTCCTCGAAGGAACCAGGAGCTAAAAGGGTTTGCCATGACTGATATGCATTTCGTTCATATGCGGAGCGAGTGGGGATGTACACATACCCTGGGCCATTCGTCATATCCATAAACATGATCACACGATCGGGATGTCGGCGGCGTAATTCAACTTGCATCTCAAAATAGGCCTCGCCGCAATGAGCGATCATAATTGCATCGCCAATTTGCCATAGCCAGACTGGGTGATTGACGTATTCGCCATCCACATAGTTGAAACGAATTCCTAGTTGCTTCTGCACTCTTGTATCGACGATCCTCGGTTCAACGTCGTGCCAGTTCGCACGCATTTTTTCCTCGCTCAGTAATTCCTTGTGTTTCATTCGGACGGTAAGTCGCTCTCGCTTAACAGTGGCCGACGCCTCAGCTGGAGCCAATGTCCACTTAGCCAGATCCGCGCCTGACCGAACTAATTCAGTTAACCGATATTCAGATGCGGGGGGGAACATTTTGGCAAGAGTGGCCAATGTGGCGTATCCAAGGATTTCGCCATTGCGATCGGCCACAGTGGGATCGCCCACGTATTGCTCTCTCGGTCCTAGATTTCCGCAGGCTCCTTGGAGAAAGAAAAATGGTGCTGAAGTTTTATCTTCAACAATTTCTCGCGCCTTACCTACGAAATCTGGTGAAATCAGATCAGATTCCCATCCCATAGTCGTGGGATGGCAACCATAGTTAACGAGAGTTGCACGAGTCTTTCCTCCAAGATTGGTAACACGTCCAATGGTTAAAGTGTCATCAGCCAAAACGTTGGGGTTGTACCCGACGAAATCGGTGTCACCTAGTGGCAAATCACGAACACTCGCCAAATCACATTTTCCATATGCCCAGGTAATATTCACTTCTTCTAAATTAGTGCGTGCCTCTCTGCAAATCTTAATGACCGAGGTAATAACGTTTTCTATAAATGCAGGAACAAATTCCGCACCTTCACGCGTAGCTTCGTGGAGACAAAAAGGTGGTCCTTTATGGGTCTGGCTAAGATTAACCAGGATGTCATCAAGCTCAATGCCCAGTTCATCGACTACACGAGTGCGAAATTTGATGACATCGCATTCGTAGCATCCAATCCAACCAATATCCAAAGTCACCAAAAATTGTTCGCGTTTATCGTTGACCGAACTTTTAACCACCATTGCATTTGCCATCAGTGGACGATGAACCCCAGTAGACCGAGCGCTCTGACTCTTGCCCCACGGATTTGATTGAATTCCAATCGGTGGAGTGATGTCGCATTGGGCCACGCCACAAAAGACGCGACTGAGCGATGGCACAACTCGGCTTACCTCGGCAGAGTTGATGAGCTCATCAAAAGACATAAGGCGGCTTAGTTTTTAGGAAGCGATTTGATCGCCTTATCGGTTGCATCGGTAACAAGCTCAAGTGCGCCCGAGGCCAACAAGGTCTGCCAGGCCTGATACCGAACTCTTTTGAAGGCTTCAGGTGTTGGGATGTACATGTATCCAGGGCCATTAGTGCAGTTAAGAACAAAAATGACTCGGTCGGGATTGCGTCTACGCAACTCAGTTTGGAATTGGGAATACGCCTCCCCCGGCTGTCCGACAATGACCGCATCCCCCCACATCCAGATCCACACTGGGTGCGTTGCAACGCCATCAACAACATAACCCGCGCGTAATTTCATTGCACGTCGGATGCGAGTTTCTCTGGCACCGGCGTCTATGTCTTTCCATCGTTCTTGGAGTTCTTCGATAGAGGGCAGTTTCTGAAGTGGCACACTGACATCGATTCGAACAGCTCCGCTGGCACTTTTAGGCGTAAATGGTTCTTGAGTCCACTCACCCAATAGCGCGCCAGATTCAACCGTATTTGTAAATCGAATTCGAGTAGCGGTCGGTAACATTTTTTCTAAGACGGCCAAGGTAGCAAAACCTAAAATGCGGCCATTTTTATCAGCGAGATCTGTATCCCCACTAAAACCATCACGCGGAGAAAGGTCGCCTGAGGCACCTTGAAGAAAGAGCATCGGGGCTTGAACATGTTCCTGAACAAGAATGCGCGCCTCACCCACAAAATCTGGTGAGACTTTGCTATTTGCCCAAGCCAATGTTGTTGGGTGACATGCATAATTAACGATGATGCCCAAAACTGCGCCAGCTTCATCGCATACGCGCCCGACCGTTAAAGTGTCATCTGCAGGAGCATCAGGGTTGTAAGCCAAAACATCCTCGACGCCACAGGGAAGGTCGCGGTTTACAGCAAGATCGCACTTACCGTAGGCCCAAGTGATGTTGGCGGCAACTGATCGATCACGAGCTTCCTCACATGCCGCAATAATCTGTCTGATCGCCATCGAATGATAGGGCGCTACAAGTTCGCCACCTTCTTCATCTGCTACGTCAGAAGCTGTTGTTGGACCTGCGTGTGTGTGCGTCAGGTGAAGCATCAGTTGATTTTCTTCAATCCCCAGAGCCTTTATTACTTCACCACGAACAGCTAAATCATCTGCCCTGCCCTGCCACCAGCCCCAGTCGATCGTAACTAAATAATTAGTTGGTCCATCCTCAGGTATGACAACCATCGCTGTTGTTGTGATGGCGTTATGAACACCAGTAGAAATATGTTTCTTTGCGGCGCCCCAACTCGCTGTACGTATTCCAATCGGTGGATTTATCTCTTTCTGTGACACGCCAGCGCGAATTCGAGTCGTTGGTGGTTCCCATAAAATATTCTCTGGGCGCAATCCCGCTTTGCTACTCATCACTGTTTTTGCCTCCGATTTTGTCCTTAATATATTTATCTGCTTGTTCAACAACTTCTTCAACGCAACCTGGAGCCAAGAGTGTCTGCCATGCCTGATACGCGGGCGCAACATACGCCGATCGAATTGGCAGATAGAAAAGACCAGGAAAGTTAGTCAGATTCATTACAACGATAACGCGGCCTGGATTACGTTTACGCAATTCAGTTTGGAGATATGAATACGCCTCGCCCGGTTGGGCAACAAAAATTGCTTCACCCCACTGCCATATCCATACAGGATGAGTAACAAGTTGACCTGACTCATATCCAAGGCGAAGGCGGGTAGCGCGTTGAATCCGCTCTTGGAGAGCATCCGGATCAATGCCAGCCCATTCCTCACGAAGTTCCTCAATACTTTTCATTTCTTTGACACGAACCTGAACATCGATTCGAGCCTCATTCAGCGTAGATGGCCCACGGGCTGGCGCCTCAAGCCACTCACCCAAAAGTGCGCCCGACTCAACGATTCCCTTCCAATGAAGTTCATGCCCCGGTGACTGCATTGCATTTAAGGTCGCGAGGATTGAGTGGCCCAAGTTTCTTCCATGGCGATCTGCCAGAGCAGTTTCACCGCTGTATTGACTGCGCGGAGAGAGATCCCCAGATGCACCTTGCAAGAAAAGCATTGGGGCATTTGTACTTGCCTGGACCATAGCCCTCGCCTCACCGACGTAGTCGGGAGAAATTGCTCGGTTGTCCCACGCCAAAGTAGTTGGGTGGCATGCGTAGTTCGCAATCGTTCCTACAACTGCGCCCTTGCGATTTGTAATACGTGCAACCACCAACGTGTCATCAGCCAAAATATCTGGGTTGAAAGCAACAACTTCTTGTGAGCCACAAGGTAGATCGCGATTAACGGCCAAGTCACATGTTCCATATTTCCAGGTGACATCAACATCTTGAATATTACCTGCTGCTTCTTTACATGCCTTCACTGTTCCGTCGATGATCTGTTCAATAAAAGCAGAGATCATCTCTCCACCTGGTTTTGGAGTGCGATGTATACATGGCAAAGGGGTTGAGTGTGAATGGCTTGAAGAAAAGAGTAGGTCGTTTATATCAACACCGAGTTGTTCGGTGATGCGAGTTATAAGGCTGGTCCCACATTCCAGACAACCCAAGACACAGAGATCTATCCCTGCGATGTATTTCCTTCCGCCGTTATCGTCTTCTCTGGCGACGACGGTGACAAAAAGACCATGATGAACCGATTCAGAGCGAGAATGTTTACTCGCTCCCCAAATGCCAGACTCAATTCCAATTGGTGGGGTGATATCGGCTTGCGCAATTCCCATGCGAAGGGCGCTCATATCCTCGCGCCATAAGACCTGGCGCGGAGTCAAAGTTACATTGGGTGAATCGACTGATGTCATTTCTATAACCCCTTATGAACGATGACGCAATTTCTCATACCCAAGCACTGACAAAGTTCGTTGTCAATGAGATTTCATCATCATCCCACTATCTAAACCAAAAAATTATTCCGTATCTTGAATTAGTCTAAATCTCGCCAGCGCATAAGAAGCCATGAGCATCGCCATGAGCGCACCGACGCCAATTGAAGCACGCGGCGAAAAATTCTGACCAATCCATCCAAGAATGGGAGCCCCGAGAGCAATTAGGGACTGCCAAACAAATATGTAAATACCCCAAGCACGTCCGTAGAAAGAAGGGGATGCGTATCGGCGCAAGCTTGTATTCCCTGAGATATTTACCTCCATCGCAAAGTAACCGCAGAAAAATAAGGCGACAGCAAATGAAATGTAATTGGGAGCCAAACTCGCAAGTATCCAAACTCCTGCCATTTTCATCGCTGCCCATCCGATGTCTCGAACAGTTGGTAGCGTAGATTTTCTAGCAAAAACTAGAGCCCCCAAGATTGCCCCACTTGCGATGGAAGTTCCAAGGGCACCAAAAGAAGCTGCACCGCGCGCAAATGTTTCCTTAGCCATCATTGCCGATGTGATTTGCATATCCTGCCCCCACATCGCAAGAAAGGAGACTACTAAAATTGACATTACTAATTCGGGTCTGGATAAAACATGCTGAAAGCCTGCGCGCAATCGTGGCCCGTGAATAATCTCATTAGCCAGCGCTCTTACTTTGTATAACTCTGGCTTTACGAGCACTAACGAGACTAAAACAACTACATATGTTGCCGAGTTAATCAAAAAGGAAGGGCCTGTTCCAAAGCGTTCAATAAGAATTCCTGAGAGCAAGGGCCCAATTAGACGTCCTATATTGAGATTAGCTGAGTTCAAACTCATGGCATTAGGGAGATCTTTCTCTCCAACAAGCATCACGTAATAACTCTGCCGAATTGGGCCATCTATCGCACTGGTAGTTCCCAGAAGAAATGCTGCAGCCGTGACAATTGTTAAGTTGGCCCTTCCCGCTATAACGAGAAGACCGAGTGCGCTGGAGGTCAAACTTCCAAAAAGATTGCACAAGATTAATGTCTTTCTACGATCAAATCGATCGGCTATTGACCCACCTGTCAGACTGAGAAAAAACCCAGGTAGAAATTGTGCGCTTACAACTATCCCAAGTGCTTGGCCACTATTAGTTAGTTCCAGAACCAACCAGTCTTGAGCGATTCGGTGAACCCAGGTTCCAATGCTTGACATAGCCGAACCAATGAAATAAATCCGATAATTGCGGTGCCTAAGCGAGGAGAAAATGGGGTTTCTGATTTTCATTCCGTCTCGATTAGTTTTCATGTGTCATAGCTAGAGCTGAGGCAATGGAATCCATGCAGGTCCACCACTTATGGCTACCGATTCATCCTCTAAATCCGGGATGGTGAACCGCCAACCATATTTCTCCGTCTCGATATTTACGCTCTTGTGCGCGAAAATCATCTCGGCAAGCGGATCAACACTTGCCCCCGGTGCTGAATATTCAATTGAAAATGTAGGGGAATCAATCAGTGAAGCGATCTGCGAGTGCCATGCATCGTAAACATGCCATGAAATTGATAGTCCAGACTTTGCCATGTACTCGTTAAGCAAAAGCATGCGAGAAAGCCCACCCTGACAAGCGGTGTCTATGCGGAGCATGTCTACCGCGCCCGTCTCGATAAATGCCTGCGGATGATAAAGGTGACCTTCTTCGTCACCGCTTGCAAGGGGGACTGAAAGCAAAGAGCGCAGTCGTCTTAGTTCATCAAGACTTCCAGGAATAAATGGATCTTCAACCCACGCAAGGTCAAGTCCTCCAACAATTTTCATTGCATCTTCTGGGGTCCTGCACGACCAAGCTAGATCGGTTGAGACAGGGCAGAGTTTTGTATCAAGTGCAGCGATCAGTCTTTCGCGAGTCAATTCAGGAGTGGCTCCTACTGGAAGTTTCACCCCTACTGCTCCCGCATCAACTGCTGCTTTAACTTCCCACGCAATTTCTTCAGGTCCTCGTGAAGGTGGATACCCAATAACCGCCCACTGCGGAAGTTTCTTCTGCGTGCCGCCATAGCGAGCAAGCACGGTGCGCTCTTCATGTCGTGCCATCGCATCGTGAGCTGCAAGATCAACTAGAGAGAATCCGCGCAGGGACGCGCCCGATGAAAGGGACGGACTTGATTGGCGAAGCAGTTGATCCCATGTCTTAACCGGATCACCGTCAAACAATTCTTTATAAGGTCCAGCTATCAAAGTATTTACCGCTTGAGAAACGGGAGCCCCGCGATCGAGAGCAAATGACGTTCCAATGGTGCCATCTTCAAGTTCAACGGTTACGACACAGAACCCACGAGCCTTGATTAAATAATTGCCTAGTTGAACTGGCTCAGGAAGCGTGAGCGTAATTGGGCGAGCTAGGATCTTTTGAATCTTTTGAATTGTCATTCTATCTGCACCTCCCAATCGCCACGGCGCTACTTAGATCTAAGGGGATATAAGGTAAGAGGAAAATTTGCAACGGTGTGTACGCTAACATTCGTGAGAATCCAGGTCAACAGAAAAGAAGTGGTGACATGACATCAAATAATGAAATTCACCTTTGGAAACACACCTGGCAACAAGTAGACACGTTGGATCGAGATCGCACCCTGATCTTGATACCAACTGGCGCTATGGAACAGCATGGTCCCCACCTTCCGCTCGATACAGATATCTTTAACGCAACCGCGATTTCTGAATCGGTCGCCAGGAATTTCATAGGTAGCGAGCATTCAGTACTCCTGGCACCTCCGTTGCCGTGGGGAACCTCGCCACATCACTTAGGTTTTCCAGGAACAATCTCGCTTCGAAATAATACGATGCAAAGCATCCTGACAGATGCTATTTCGTCACTATTGCCGCACGGTTTCTATCGCTTCTTAATAATCAATGGACATGGGGGCAACGCAGGAATTCTTACTGCCACAATCTCAGAAATCAGTCATGACTTGGGAATATCAGTGCCCGCTCTCTCCTATTGGCAAATGATTAAGCAAACTCTCATCGAAATTGGTGAATCTCCAATTGGCGGGATGGGGCATGCATGTGAAATGGAGACTTCTCTCATGCTTCATTTACGTCCGGAGATTGTTCGCATGGACCTTGCAATAAAAGAGATGCCAAATGAACTAACACAATGGTCATGCATTGATTTTCGGGCTGGCGGTCCAGTTGGAATTCCACTGGATTTCCGCCGCGATAGCAAAGCCGGTGTTATGGGAGACCCAACACTTGCAAATGCGAGCAAAGGCGAGCGAATCTTTCTTGACGCTACTGCCGCCATAACCAGCTTTGCTAAAGAGTTTTTTGCGCTCGACAAAAGCGCTCTCCTCAAGAAAAGCTGACTAATACATCAGCTGACCACCCGAAACATTCATCACCGTTCCGGTAACAAATGTTGATGCCTCAGAAGCAAGAAAGAGAACCGCCCCAACCATTTCTTCTGGATCTCCAAGACGCCCCATCGGAATAAGGTCGATGAATCCTTGAAGTGATTCCGCGCTCATGGTGTCCACCATCATTGGCGTATCTACACATCCAGGTGAGACGCAATTGACTCGTACCCCTTCGAGAGAGAACGAGCGAGCAAGACCTTTAGTCATCGAAACGATGCCGCCTTTACTCGCGGCATAGACCACGGAACCACCATAACCACCCGACCACCAGGCCTGAGATGAGAAATTAATGATCGAGCCTTTCGTGCCAGTTGCCCGAAATGAATCGCGAGCCGCTCTGTTGAGAAAAAAAGTCGCCTTGAGGTTCACGTCGATCTGAATGTCCCAGTCTTCTTCTGTGACTTCATCAACCGTGTCTCGACGGCGAATTACTGCAGCACAATGCGAAAGTGCGGCAAGTGGAGCCATAGCTTGGGCACGTTGAAAGATTTCTGCATGGGTCTTTATTTCTGCTAGATCAGTTTCAAATACTTCGTGACCATTGCCAGGAAGTGCGTTAAGAACGTTCCCCAGATTAGATCCAGGAACATCGACAAGAAGAACTTTGCACCCGGCCTCTGCAAAACCCATGGCAACAGATCGGCCGATTCCTCCGGCGGCGCCAGTGACTACGACGCTCTTGCCATTTAGCCCAGAATCATTTCTCCACATGAGCGTCCCCTTATTTATCGCTAACCACTACCGACGGAACGTACCTGAAGAACAAGCAAGTGCACCAGAGTTTCGCCACGGAATGGATTGAATCGCATCCGCTCAAAAAGAAAATGACCCCCATGTGGGGGTCATTGGCCTTGAAATGTACTTCTAGTAGCGGGGGCAGGATTTGAACCTACGACCTCTGGGTT
>CAIYBL010000105.1 GCA_903924485.1 uncultured Actinomycetes bacterium | reverse complement strand
TTGGACGCTGCCGCTCAGGCGCAGCAACAGGCAGCACAATCACCATTACCAACTGGAGGTCAATCACCACTTGATATTCTCAATAAACAACAGCCTTTTGGCGCCGATGTCATCACCCGCATTAGTGCAACGATGCTTGACCCTGCCGCCCTTCAAAAGCTTTCATCGCTGGCTCAAGAGACGCTTAACCAATTGACCCAAGAGGTTTGTATTGAAGCCGGTGTTAATCCGCTCCATGTCTATGAAATTGCCATTGCAGGTAACGCCACAATGAATCAATTACTCCTTGGCATTGATCCTGAACCCCTTGGAGTTGCACCATTTATTATGGCGGCCGCTGATTTCCCAGATGTTGATGCAGCAGATATTGGAATTGGAATTCACCCACGTGCTAAAGCAGTAATTTTGCCCTCCCTGGGTGCTTATGTTGGTGGAGACATTATTGCTGGAGCGTTGGCCTCAGGAATGGACCGCGATAAGCGTCTGCGTCTATTTATCGATGTTGGCACTAACTGCGAAATTGTTTTAGGTGATGGAGAAAAGATTCTGGCAACGGCCGCACCTGCTGGTCCTGCCTTTGAAGCGGCAAGTATTAAATGTGGCGTACGCGCGGCATCTGGCGCAATTGAAACTATCAAAATCACTGATGGTCAGTTAATAATCGGAACTATTGATGACACTCCAGCAATTGGAATATGTGGTTCAGGTTTGGTTGATGCTTGTGCCTCCCTCGTTGGTGTGGGTCTGCTCGATCACTCGGGCCGATTTGTTACCGATGAAGTTGCACGAGAAGTTGCACCAACATTGGCCGATCGTTTACTAGAGCGCGAAGGCGAACGAGTATTTGTTTTGACATGGAGCAAAGAGGTTGGAGACTTATCCGACTGTGTTTTCCTGACTCAGCGCGATGTTCGAGAACTTCAATTTGCTAAAGCGGCGATCGCTACTGGTTGGGCCTTACTGTTAGAAGAGTTTGGTGTTGCCGAGTCTGAAATCCAGCAAGTTCTGCTCGCTGGTTCATTTGGTTCATACCTCTCCCCTGCCTCTGCAATTAAGATCGGTCTCGTTCCAAAACTTTCAGTTATGCGGATTTTATCGGCCGGTAACGTTGCTGGTGAAGGCGCGAAAATGGTTTTATTGTCGGCTCAAGAGCGTCACGGTGCATCTGCCCTGCTGGAGGAGATTGATTATATTGAACTCTCCGATCGCGCCGATTTCAACGACAAGTTTGTAGATCGGCTATCTTTCCCCGTATGAGTATCGGCATCGTGGCCTGCGGTGCAATAGCCACGCATATCCAAGAGATTGCAACCGCCAAAGCCCTAGATTTAACGATTTACCCCTTACCTCCGCTGCTACATAATCGTCCTGAAAAGATTGCCGGCGAAGTCGATGCTCTCTTAATTGAAATTAAAGCTAGGCACGAACAGTGTGCCGTCGCCTATGCCGATTGCGGCACATATGGCGCACTTGATATTGTCATTGAAAGACACGGCGTAAAGCGATTAGTTGGCAATCATTGCTACGACATCTTTGCTGGAGCGGCCGAGATCGAGAAGTTAATGGCTGAAAATGCCGGAACTTATTTCTTAACCGATTTTCTAGCTAAGTCTTTCCACCGCAGTGTCATCTTTGAACTAGGTTTAGATAAGTATCCACATCTTCGCGATGATTATTTTGAGAACTACTCACGCGTTATCTGGTTAGCCCAAGAACACACACCTGAATTGGAGCAGGCAGCCCTTGATGCTGCAGCACTTATCGGTTTACCCCTTGAAGTTATAACCGTTGGATACTCTGGTTTAACTAAACAAGTAATGGAGCTATTGGCTAACTAGCAATACTTCTATCGCCTTTAGTACCGTTGGTGAAAGCGTTGTTTTATCCACGTCATTGCGCAGGCGCTCAATCATTGCTGGCGTCCAGAACTGGACAATGTGATGGGCGACTGCAATTTCGGGAGCATTACTAGCTGGAACATTGGCGGCAATCTGATTGGCCATTCGAATTATCGAATCTAACTGTGGGTCACCGGCTATATGCGTCTCAACCATCTCTCCAGGGCCTTTAATACTTGGTGATATTTCTACAGCGGTGACTTTGTATTCAGGGCAGTTTGTTGCCCAGTCCGAATAATCAGTTGTGATGACGTTTGCCCCACTTTCTGGAAAGTGGAAGGTCGTATAGACAACACCAGCTGGAACTTCATCGGTGATGCGCGCCT
>CAIYBL010000104.1 GCA_903924485.1 uncultured Actinomycetes bacterium | reverse complement strand
CTCGCATCTTTGCAATCACACTTCCTGGGGAGGGGTGACAATATTGTGCGATTCCCAAATCTCCCGCGACTGAGAGAAAGATGAATGCGTCTTCAATCGTGAAGCCCCATTCATCAACAAGCAACCTTGCCGCTTCATCGCAGGCGTTTTGAAGCGCTTGATCAATACTGTCAGCCGTTGTTCCGTGCGTAATCCACGAGTCGGCAGTTTCAGTGATGGGCCAACCACCCGATTTGCCCTTGATGAGATCCACTTTAATGATTGCGGTGCCCCCAATTTCAACACCTGTACCCGAAATTTCACCGTCTCCCATTGACGCATGCATATCGCCAATGGCTAATTGCCCGCCTGGTTGGAACACTGGAAGGTGAATCGTTGCGCCAATGCCATTCATATTGTCATCCATATTTCCGCCATGCCTATCCGCGGCGAAGGTTGGAATAGAACCACTTGCTGGCGCAACTCCGATTACGCCAAACATAGGGCGTGATGGCCAAAAAACTTTATCGTTCATGTGAATAATGCCGTCTTCAACTTTGAAGATTCTTGTCGTAGGTGATTTCACTTTATGAATGAGCTGGCCCCATTCAGGGATACACATTCCCGCACCTTGGCGGTCAGGACGGATATCAATGAGAGTGACCGAAAGTGAATCACCTGGCTCGGCGCCATTAACAGCAATTGGACCTGTCGCGCTATTGATGCGACTCAAATCTAACTTCTCGACCGTATCGCTTTCACTTTGAACCTGGCCGGTGAAGCAATCCCAGGTTTGGATTTCAAGGACAGTGCCTGGATCAACGCTAACGATCGGAGCCATATCTGCACTAAATGCCCAAACGTGTTGATCCTTGCCGATTTTAACAGTTGGTTGCTCCATGGAAAATCTCCTTAGTTTTCTGGAAAATGACAAGCAACCTGACGGTTACCAATCTGAATAAGTGCTGGACTTTCGGATTTACAAATATCTTGAACTTTCGGGCACCGAGGGTTAAATACACACCCGCTAGGACGGTTAATCGGGTTTGGGATATCGCCTTTGAGAATTATTCGTTCAGTAGTCTCATCTGCATCCATTCGAGGATTAGCAGAGAGAAGCGCCTTTGTGTATGGGTGCGCCGGAGAGTCATAAAGATCATCGGCGGGCGCTAACTCCACCAATTTACCGAGATACATCACGGCGATTCGATCTGAAACATGGCGAACAACGCCAAGATCATGGGCAATGAAAATGTAGGTGAGATTAAATTCCTTTTGCAGGTCCTTAAAGAGATTGAGGACTTGTGCTTGAATCGAAACATCCAGGGCTGATACAGGCTCGTCGGCTACGACAAGACGTGGATTTAAAGCCAAGGCGCGAGCGATTACTACGCGTTGACGTTGACCACCCGAGAACTCATGTGGGTACTTCTCATATGCCTCAAGGTCGAGTCCAACGCGACGAAGCAAATCTTTGGCGATCTTCTCGCGCTCTTCCTTGCCCACTCCGTGCACGCGCAGTGGCTCTTCAACAATCTTGCCAATTTGGCGGCGAGGGTTGAGTGAGGCATATGGATCTTGAAAAATCATCTGCAAACGTTTGCGTACACTTCGTAGATGTTTATTGGAGAGTTTTGCTAAATCCTCTCCTTCGAAAATGATCTCACCCGCAGTAGGTTCTTCTAGACGGACAATCATTCGCCCAAGAGTGGACTTTCCGCAGCCGGATTCTCCAACTATGCCAAGGGTTTCGCCCTCGACAATTTCTAGATTAATATTTTCAACAGCGTGAACAACATCTTTACCACGGGAAAATGCTGAACCTAATTCGTAATTCTTAGATAAGGAATTGACCGACAAGATTACTTTTTTTGTAGTCATGAGCGATCACCCACTAAGAAGCAAGCAGCTCCGTGGCCGGTCTCATCGGCCAGGTAGAGCGGCACTTGGGAACAAGCGTCATGGACTTTGGAGCAACGGTTGGAAAATGCACACCCTTGAGGTAAATTAAGTAAAGAAGCTGGCTGACCTGGAATCGCTTCAAGATGTTCAGATCGTGGGCGATCCACTCTTGGTACCGAATTCATGAGCCCTTGAGTGTAGGGATGTTGTGGGTTAGCAAAGAGAGATCGCTTGGTGGCTCGCTCTACTGGACGCCCGGCATACATGACCAATACTTCATCGGCTATTTCTGAAACCACGCCCATGTCGTGAGTAATGATGATTATCGAAGAATTATGTTGTTTCTGTAGGCGCTTCAACAGATCCAAAATCTGAGCCTGAATCGTCACATCAAGCGCAGTTGTTGGTTCATCTGCAATCAGCAACGAAGGGTTAAGAGCCAACGCCATTGCAATAATTGCGCGTTGACGCATGCCCCCAGAGAACTCATGAGGATATTGATCCACTCGACGGGCAGGATCAGGAATCCCAACCTCATCCAATATCTCAATTGCTCTCTTATGCGCTTCTTTTTTGGTCAGCGAAGTATGTAGACGAATCTGCTCCACAATATGCCAGCCCACAGAGTAAACAGGTGTCAGAGCGGTCATCGGGTCTTGAAAGACCATAGCAATCTCTTTGCCACGAATGGAGCGCATAGCATCATCGTTCTTCTTAAGTAAGTCCTCGCCATTAAAGAAGACTTCACCAGAAATATTTACATTTGAATCCCGCAAGAGTCCCATGACTGCGTTCATTGATACAGATTTGCCGGACCCCGACTCACCAACAATTCCAAGAGTTTCACCTTTGCGCAGGGAGAAAGATAGATCATTTACCGCGCGAACATCTCCGCGGCGAGTCTCGAAAGTAACGTGGAGGTTTTTAACCTCTAATAGATTCTCAGGCACGTCGCACCCGTGGATCCAGCACTGCATACAAAACATCCACCAGTGCGTTCATGAAGACCACGAAGAATGAGGAATACATAACAGTTGCCATAATCACTGGAAGGTCGAAGTTCTGCAGCGAATCAAACGTTAGTTTTCCGACTCCTTGGATTCCAAAGACCACCTCCGTTAAGAGGGCGTACCCACCTACCAGGGCTCCGAAATCCAAACCAAAGAGTGAAACGATTGTCATTAAGCTCATTCGTGTAGCGTGTTTGTAAAGAATCCGCTTCTCGCTGGCTCCCTTTGCGCGCTCAGTTTTGATGTAATCCTCGCCCATGACGACCATGATTTCGTTGCGCAGTACGCGTACATAAATTCCCGCATAGAGGACAGACAAGGTTAACCAGGGGAAAATTAAGTGCATGAACCATTGCCATGGATTATCCGACAACCCGACATAACCAAGTGGTGGTACCCACCGGAAAACTGAATGGTGCAGTTTGGATTGCGTAATCAGGTTTACTACCTCACCCAACCAGTAAACAGGCAGAGAAATGCCCACAATGCCTAAGAATGAAATAGTTGGATCTATCCATTTACGTTTGGAGCTAGCCGCCAAAACTCCAAAGAAGATTCCAGCGAAGAGCCATAGCAACGCCGCCCCGATGACCAGTGAGAAAGTCGCAGGAATAGCTTGGGATAGTTGCGGAATAACCTTTGCGCCGCGATTTACATAAGAGGTGAGATCTCGTTGGACGAAGAGGTGGCGCATCATTGATATGTATCTGAATGGAAGCGGTTTATCCAGTTCGAACGAATGACGTACTTGCATCAACGTTTGTTGGTCGGCATTACGCCCTGCGATTCGGGCCGCGGGATCTACTCCGGGAGTAGCAAAAAAGATGAAGAAAACTAATATAGATATTGAGGTGAGAACAAAAATCATCGCAGAAAAACGACGAGCGATAAAGGTAACCATTAGTCGCCCCTCGCACGTGTTTTAGGATCCAGTGCATCACGAACTGCGTCGCCATAAAGATTTAGTGCGGCTGCAGTAAGAACGATCATGATTCCAGGAGCCAGACCAACCATCGGTCTCGTATACAGCAGCGCTAAGCCGTCATTGATAATCGTTCCCCATGATGCAGCTGGTGGTTGAACTCCAATAGAGAGGAAGGAAAGCGCTGATTCAGTCAACATCGATAGCGAGACGATAATCGGAATGAAGACAACAACACTGGGCATTACATTGGGCAAAATTTCGCGGAAGATAATGGTGGAGGATTTAGCTCCAGTTCCGATCGCGGCCCTAACAAACTCCCGCTCGCGCAAAGCCAATACTTGGGCTCGTATTGGACGAGCGACATAGGGAATATAGACAACTCCAATGATCACAATTGGCAATGCAAATGAGCCTGAACCAAGGTGAATAAAGCCGATAGTTAAGCCAGAGGTAAGCAGTACTACCGACAGGCTGATAGCCAAAAGATAAACAGGAAAAGCCCAAATGATGTCGAGAATTCGCGAAAGTACGGCGTCAATCCAACCTCTTCGATAGCCCGCAATAATGCCGATAAGTAATGAGAAAAAGATACATAGCAAACCTGCGGTGGTGCCAATTAGCAGCGTGCTACGGCCACCATAAAGCAATCGAGCCATGACATCACGTCCTTGCCCATCTGCGCCAAGGAAATAGCTACGGGGGTTCCAGGTTGGGCCAATCGGTGTAACTCCCAATCCCAAACCTGTCGTTGATGGCTCAAGGACTGGCTTTTCAACTCCGTGAACGTTTATTGTCGCGTTCAACGTTGATTCGAACGGATTGGAGTCAGCCACGTAATGTGAAAACACGGGTGCCATAAAAGATAAAAAGACGATAACGCCAAGAATAGTAAGAGAAATTTTTGAACGTTTGTCTTTTCGAAGGATGCGCAAAGCGATCTTCCCCGGTGATTCGGAGAAGATCGCTTCGCTACTATCTTTTAACGCCACGAGATAATTTACCTAGTTTCTAGTGCGCTACTTAACTTGAAGTTGGGAGACGAACATCTTGTACTGAAGCGAGAATACATAATTCTTCGTTCCAGATGAGATGAAGTCGAGTTGCTTTGGAGTAAATACAACAGCAACAGGGGCATCTGCCATAACTTCCTGATCGATTGCTCCCCACATCTTGTTAGCAGCTACTGGTTCAGTCAGGCCAAGCGCCTTAGCTTTAGCCATCTTCGCATCTAGCGCCTTATTGCAATAGCCAGACATGTTGATTGATGAATCAGAGTTTGGCGTAAATGAAGCACAGCCAAGGAGTACATCAAGGAAGTCAGAAGCCGCTGGATAATCCTGATACCACTGCGAAACTGAGATCTGAACCTTGTTCTTGGTGTTCTGGATATATGTAAATTGAATATTTCCAGAAATTGGCTTCACTGTTGCCTTGTATCCGATTGAGTTCAAAACAGATTGCAAGTAAATACCCATCTGCTTATTGACATCATCATCAGAGACGACAATTCCGACAGCTTGTCCTGCAGTTCCTGAAGCTTTCACTAAGCTCTTTGCGAGCGCTAGATCCGGAGCCGACCAAGCCATTGCTGGCTTAGCTGGTGTTGCTCCCTTTGTGTAGCCACAGTAATCAACGTGACCTGGGAAGTTTGGAGGCAAGAACGAGCAGACAGGGCCTGCTAATTGGGTACCGCCGAAGATCTTCACCATTGCTGCACGATCGATTGCGTAGTTCACTGCTTGACGGGCTTTGAGATTATTAAATGGTGCAATATTGACGTTCAGTGGCAAATACCACATTGCAGTCAATGGGTTGACGTGAACTTGTGAAGGGTACTTCGTTCCAATCTCGTTCAGACGATCTGCAGGAATTGGGTCATATGCCCAGTTTGCCTGGTTGTTTTCAACGGCAGTCACCTGAGCAGTTGGAGTGATTCCAAACTTGAACAAGATCTGATCTGGGTATCCCTGTGGTTGGGCGGCATGTGACCATTCTTTGTAATAAGGGTTACGAACCATTACCAAAGACTTATTTGGGTCATACGACTTATACATATACGCGCCAGTTGTTGGAATAAGAGTTGTGCCAGCATCCTTTGCTGGTGCTGATGCTGGATTGATTACTGCGTGAGGAACTGCAAGCTTGGAGAGAATAGTTTCATCTGCTGCAACGAGATTTAGAACCACTGTGTTCTTGGCTGCATCAACAACTACACCTTTATCCAGTTTGCACGTCGCAGGAGTCTTGAGGCAGAGATCCGCGCCAACGATTCCGTTATAGAAGGAGCCAGCAGTTGGTGAGGACACTTTAAAGATTCTCTCGAACGATGCTTTTACATCTGCGACTGTTACTGGCTTTCCATCAGAGAACTTAATCCCTGTACGAAGCTTGAATGTAAGAGTCTTTCCACCGTTGCTAGAAACAGGAAGTGCTTCTGCAAGATCTGGGACAACTTGGAAAGTTGTCGCGCCAGAACCGTAACTAAATGTCAAGAGACCATCGTAAGTAGCCTGATATAGCTGCCAAAACTCGGCGGTGTAGTTAACTTTTGGATCAAGTGTTCCAGCAGCTGCCTGAGCAACCAAGGTAACGGTTCCGCCAGCGTGCTTTGCATCGTATGGCGCAAGTGCACCTGACGCTGCTGCTGAAGCGGATGTGGTTCCAACAAGTGCGGAAACTAAAAGAGCCGCAACTCCCATTACTGAACTGAGAACTTTTGTGTGACGATGCACCAAACACCTCCATTGGGATTGACTAGTGGGGGCTATGCTCTCACCAACTGGAAGTTTTAGCACTAGGAAGCTATGGGGAATCGAGAAATGATGCAAGAACGTAATAAGAAAGCCTTTGACGCTGCTGATCACTATCTTTCACGTGATAACCATTTCTTCTCATTTAGCTCCAAACACCCACCCGCGCTCACCGTCTCACCCGGTGAAATCATCCATGTTCAAACATGGGACTGTTACAAAGGCGCCATTACAAATGCGGAGAATGCGATCTTGGCGATCCCCGACGGCGAGATTAATCCAGCAACGGGCCCAATTTTCGTATCAGGCGCAGAGCCAGGTGACACTCTCATTGTGAAAATTCTTGACATTCAGCCTGGCCCACGAGGGGTTGCCCGTACTTACCCAGGAAGTGGCCAACTCAGCCATTTAGTTGAAAAACCTTACGCACGATTCTTTGACGTAAAAGATGGCCTTGTCACGATGAACGAGAAGGTTTCGTTCCCATCATCTCCCATGCTCGGTGTCATCGGAGTAGCGCCCGAAACAGAGGAGATCGGTACCATTCCCGCTGGCAGACACGGTGGAAACCTCGATAACAATATGAATGGCATTGGTTCAACGATCTATCTGCCTGTAAAGCACCCAGGTGCCCTTCTTTCCATGGGTGATATGCATGCTTCTATGGGCGATGGAGAAATTTGCGGAACGGGAATTGAAATCGCTGGCGATGTCCTAATTCAAGTGGATCTGCTTAAAGCTAAAGGGACGGACTACCCGGTCACCGAAACGGCTTCATCGTGGATTACTCACGGAGTTGCCAATGAAGATATTGCTCGAGCAATGCAGATTGCCTGCGAGGAAGCTGCAGGACTGTTGGTCACACAATGGGGATTCACTATCGAAGATGCATTCATCTTTCTATCGGTTCAAGGGAATCTTGGAGTGGCACAGGCAGTTCACCCAAGCACCGGTACCGTCATTGCAAAAATGACTGTTCCAAAGATTGCAGCTTGCCCAAAACCGTTTAACATTGGTTAATCTCACTTAAAAGGTATGGAGTCACTTATGTATGAATCTGCAATGAAATGGCAACATGGACAAACCTGGTATCGCGTCCTTGGTGATCTTCATAATGGAAGAACGCCTGTCATTCTCCTTCACGGTGGTCCCGGAGTTGGACATAACTACCTAGAAGCGGCTGCAGATCTCATCCTCCAAAGTGGACGCGCCTGTGTTCTCTATGACCAATTGGGGTGCGGTAATTCCACATTGATTCCTGATTCTCCTAAGGAATTTTGGACCCCAGAGTTATTTATGGAAGAACTCTCACTTCTTGCAAAAGAATTAGGAATCCACGATGACTACGCGCTGCTTGGTCAATCGTGGGGCGGAATGTTAGGGATGCAATATGCCATCGGTCGGCCATCAGGTCTGACTGCAATAGTTATTGCGGACTCGCCATCGAGCATGGCTGTATGGGTTAGTGAAGCAAATAAATTGCGCGCTCTCTTGCCGCCGGAAAATCAAGCCATCCTTCTCAAGCACGAGACTGATGGCACAACCGATGACCCAGCCTATGAAGAGGCAATGGAACTCTTCTACTCACGGCATGTATGTCGCGTGCCAATGCCTCCAAGCGTTGTTGCATCTTTCGCTCTACTCAAAGTTGATCCAACTGTTTATTACACGATGAATGGACCAAGTGAGTTCCACACCATTGGATCCCTAAAGACATGGGATATCACAGAACAACTTTCGCAGATAAATGTCCCGACTCTCCTAGTTTCCGGGCAGCATGATGAAGCAACGCCCTTCATGGTTGCCGAGATTCACAAACGCATTCCAGGATCTGTTTGGCATCTATTTCCTGAGTCATCCCATATGCCTCATATAGAAGAGCCTGCACTTTTTAAGCGCATCGTCTGCGATTTTCTGGATTCTGTAACGTCCTAATCTAAAAGTTACGAGCCCTGCTCGTTAGACTCATCAAATGCTGCTGAGGTGGACGCGAGCCGTTGTTCGAAACCGAGCCCCGATTGTCGGGGTGTGGATCGTTGTCTCTTTGCTCGGAGTTGCTGCTGGTCTCAACCTCAACAGCCACCTCACGACATCGGTCACAATTCCCGGAAGTCCCTCAGAAAAGGCTGGCCTCCTGCTCGCCAAACATTTCGATGAAAATACTGAAGGAACATTTACTGTTCTCTACAAGTTTAAAAAATCCACTGACGCGCAAATCCAAGGCTACAAAGATAAAGTCGTTGCTGCCTCACTTGTAATTCCTGGCTCGCACATCTCTCAACAACGCGCTCTCGTAGGAGTTCTCTTCGCTAGCGTCGGCACATCATTTCAACTTATCGAGGCGGCAAAATATACGCAAGCTCTGAGGCAAGCGCTCCGTGACCAAGGGTTACCTGACGCATCAGTAACGGGTCCGCCTGCGATCGAGCATGATGTATCTCCGATCCTGGATTCCGATTTGAGATGGGGACAAGTACTTGCAATCGTGCTTGCACTTCTTCTTCTCCTGCTAGTACTGGGCGCGTGCCTAGCAATGTTTATCCCACTAATTTTCGCCGCCGCATCTATTTCACTGGCGCTTGGCATCATCTTTCTGATGGCTCACAAAATGTTAATGGTCCTCTATATTCCCAACATCATTGAGCTCATCGGTCTTGGTCTAGCAATTGATTACTCCTTACTCATTGTTCATCGCTTCCGCCGAGAGATCATGAATGATGAGAATATTTCAGTTGACGATGCAATTGCTAAAACAATGGATACTGCAGGGCGCACCGTAATTCTTTCTGGGTTAAGTGTCTCCATAGGAATCGCCACGTTATTGCTAGTGCCAGTTCCGTTCGTTCACTCACTAGGTGCGGCAGGCCTCGTCGTACCCGTGGTTTCGGTTTTGGCAGCGCTCACTCTCCAACCTGCACTCCTTGCCATCTTGGGACGCAAAGGAGTCACCCCATATAAATTTCAAGGCTTAATGGCGCGAAAGGATTTGATGTCGGGAATGTGGGCAAAGATTGCCCACTTTGTTATCCGCAGGCCAGTGACCGTGTTGCTCTCCGCTTTGGCAGTCCTTGCACTCATCGCCTCATCAGTCATGTGGTTGCAAGTCACTCCAAGCTCTCTCACGGCTATTCCGCAAAACCTTGAATCGGCAAAAGCCCTTAATATCGTGACCGACCGAGCTGGACACGGAATCATCACTCCCAATGAAATTGTTATTGATCTCGGTGCTGAGCACTTAGCTAATACGCCTGAAGTCAAAAAAGCCCGTCTTGCGTTGGCCGCTCAACTTCAGAAGGACCATGAAGTATTCATTGTGGCCACGGATGTGACGCCCACCTATGTTGATCCATCCGGGCGTTACTTACGTATCTTTGTCGTTGGACGTCATGACTTTGGCGCAGCCGTTTCTCAAGATCTTGTGCGCCAGATGCGTGAAAAATACTTACCGAACGCCAATTTCCCCGGCAACGCCAAACTGTACCTGGGTGGCGCACCAGCCCAGGGCGTGGATCTCGTTGACCATTTATTGAAATCATTTCCTTGGATAGTTTTACTAGCACTAGTGATGGCTTACCTCGTTTTATTGCGAGCCTTCCGATCAGTATTCCTGCCGCTCAAGGCGATTCTCATGGATCTCACTTCCATCGCGGTTGCTTACGGCTCCCTTGTCTTGGTCTTTAAGTTCGGGTTGGGTTCGGCAATTCTTGGGACGTACCGCTTGGACCAAATCGAAGCATGGGTTCTTGTCTTCCTCTTCCCGGTTCTCTTTGGACTATCCATGGATTATGAAGTCTTTATTGTGTCTCGGATGCGAGAGGCAAAACTTCATGGTGCATCCAATAACGAGGCAATCGTTGAAGGTTTAGCGCACACCGGTGGCGTTGTAACGGCCGCAGCAATCATTTTGGTAGGAGCACTAGGCGGTCTGGTTAATGGTCACTTCGCCGGATTGCAGGAGATCGGTATTGGCCTTGCCTTTGGAATCTTGATTGACGCCACGATCATCCGTGGTCTTTTGTTACCAAGCACGATGGTGTTACTTGGTCGCTGGAATTGGTGGCTACCCACCTCTATTGCTCGCATTGTAAAAGTTAAAGCCTCGCCCCTCGAGGAACGAGAGACGAGGCTTTAACTTTACCCTGCGATTACATATGAATTACTTGGTTACTGTGATTGAGAATTGGTAGGAAGGAATTTGATATCCAAGTGCCAATGCTGGGAAATCTCGATCAGAAGTTAACACCGGCATCATGCCGTATGGAGTGTTAGCAAAGGATGGTTGATTCGTGTACATCACTGGGTGAAGATCAATGATGTGCGTTCCTGGAGCACCTGTTGCCCGTAGGTGAATCACAACATACCCATTGGAGTTAAATCCGCAACCATAACCAACGAAACTGTTGTCGTAAGTAACGGCCTGCGTATTGTCGAATTGAGTCCAGCCCACACCTTTAAGGCTGATCGTGAATTCTTCTCCGGCTTTGAACTTGTTGGTAGGTGCACCTGATTGACCGCGAGCGATTACATCAGGGGCTGTTGAAAGGTCAGCCTTTGCAATTCCCATTCCAATAACTTTTCCAGCTTTATCAAGGAATGGAAGGATGCTTTGCTTGAGGTAGAAAGGAATTTGAGCCTCAATGAGGTCGCCCTTCTTCACCTGCAGAACGTGCCATCCACCTAAGTTATCCGGAATAGTCAATTCCTTAGTAAATGCAGTTCCTGTGACATCAACCGTGGCAACTGGAAGAGCGTCGTATGCCCAGCAAACTCCGGTGCAGTTAACACGGTTACCGACAACTGTTGCCCACACGATTTGGTGAGTACCTGTCGTGGAGAGCCCTGTGACGTTCATAGTTGTCTTGGTATTGATAGTGCCACTGGATGTTGAAAGAGTTGCAACCGCCTTTGAATTTGGATCCAAACCAACGGTTGTAAGCATTGTTCGTGCGGCTACGGTTGGCTCCATTGTTGTTGGATAAATAATCTTTGCTGGCAGTAGCCCATTATCTTTTGTTACCTTAAAGATTCCAGTTCCACTATTTGTATATGGAATTGGGGACTGAATGACGTTGAGGTAGGCAGTCTGTAAAGCGTTCTTTACCTCGAGGACGTGATCACCGATGGCTCCGGAGGCGCGAAGCATGATCTTCGCTGTTCCACGGGTCCACATCGATTGCATTTCTCCAGCAAAATGGTTATCCCAATATGCGGCCGCACCAGCGGTATACAGGCTTCCACCCATACCGGTGTACGTAACTGTGATCGGGGTACCAATTGGTCCGCTCTTTGGGGACATTGTGAAACCGCGACCCATTTGGAATCCACCATGAGCTATTGCAACTCCAGATTGCACGGCGTAGATGTCATGTATGCCACCAAAATCTTCAGGGACCTTGGTTTTGAAAGTAAAGGCACCGGCTGCATCTGTCGTTACGGTGGTCATATTCACGCTGAACTTGTCTGCAAATGAATAACCCATGTAATTAACAGTGTTCGGTTGAATGTCGGCAATCCACGTTGGGCTAAGAGTCGACCAGGTTAGGTCCATAGTCGCACTTACAGGAAGACCAGTTCCGGAAATCGTTACCGCATCTCCAACATAACCTGTGGCTGGTGCTACTAGGAGGTTTGGCATCGTTGTTGATGTAGTGAACTTTGCTACCTTCACCCCAGTAAATGGAAGTGGAGCAACATTAGGAATTGCTGTAGGGGCAACAAGATTGATTGGGGCTGGTGGAAGACTATCCGCACCAACTGCAGGGGTGACCATCGCCATCGTAAAGGCTGATGCCACTGCAATTCTGATTGCTAAGGATTTCTTACTTCGAGGTATGTACGTGATTTTCATGGCTCTTTCTCTCCGTTTCAATTCGTCTATTTTCTTGAAGTCCGAACCAGGAATCGATGGAATCTCCTGGCCCGGCTCTTCAAGTGTCAGATATTTATGCAGTTGGTACTGCGTAGAGTGTTACAAGCGAACTAGCTGTGAAGTTTGATTGGAATGTTCCAACAGCACCCTTCAGCGCTGGGGATACATGAACTGTCTTGTATGCAGGAACGCGCTCGTAAACATATGCGCCATCAACCTTGACAGCGACTCCGTTCACTGCTTTACGAACCAATTTTGTGGAAAGTACTTTTACGGTGTCTTGGTCTTTAGCGATCATCGTGACTTTGTAGCTAATGACACCAAGAGTGTTGTAAAGGCCAGCTGTAGTACCGGTCTTCAAGATACCTGTCCAGAATGCAACGCCACTGTGATTTCCGTAGGCAAGAGGGATTGGATCTTTAACGCCTGCAACTTCGATGTATCCCTTAACGGTGTTGGAAGAATCCATTACTGCTCCACCAAGGTTTTCGTTGTTGCCGTATATACGCCAGACAATCGTTTGACCCACGATGAATTGGCTAGTGATTGCGCAACTAACACCAAAACGTGGTGCAAGAACTCCAGTTGATCCACTTGCAAGGACTGTGTCTACATATAGGTGAATTGGTGATACAACACCCTGAACGGCAACGCCGACCTTAACGGTGAGTGCGCCAGCATCTACTGCCGTAAAGTTCGCGGCATCAGTAGGGGTAAACGTTCCGCCCAAAACTGTTGAACCTGCAGCTAACGGAACCCATGAGCACTTAGCAACGAATGGCGTCACTGTTGTCGTTGCAACTGCGTCGCAACCAACGATGACGGCTCCTGCTGCTTTAAATGCAACCGTTCCTGCGCTACTTGCAGTTGCAGTAATGATCGCTGGATCAAGTCCAAAGACTCCACTGCCACCGGTAAGAACGAGAGTCGATGTGGCCGCTGCATATGCAGGAGTTCCACCAACAACTGCTCCTCCGACTACTGCCAGGGCGCTGATTACAACGCCCGAGATAAATCTCTTCATGTGCTTTGCTCCTTTTGTATTTATGCGGGTGAGTTCGGAACTACTTGGTATTGATGGTGCCTGAGATAGTTGCGGTGAATGGACTTGTGAAATTAGAACCTTCGGTTGTGGATTTCAAAACGAAAGCGCCCTTAACTTTTAACGTTCCTGTGGCGCCTACATATTTGCCAGTTCCACCAGTGATTACTAAGTCGCCAGTGAGATTCATATTGTCACCAGCGGCAGCATCACCGCATGCCTTCGATGTTGATTTAACTTCAAACTTAAGCGAGTTGCCGCCGCCACTCAAAGTACCTGAGTCAGCGAAAGAGTCGCATCCACTAGCTGATCCAGAACCAGCCAACGTATCTAGTCCGGCTACATCTCCCTTGCCTTCGCCTTTAACAGTTGCTTGCAAATCCGAAGCGGTAACTGATCCAGCAACGGTACCCGTGAAGGTTCCGCTATATGCAACAGTCTTACTTGCGGCAGGTGCAGCAGGTGTTGAAGCTTTGGTAGTTGGCTTTGCGGCCACTGGCTTCTTGGTTGAGTATCCCGTTGGGCATTTAGCAGTCGTTACCTTCTTGACTGCTGTTCCCTTGTAGCACGTGATGGTCTTTGTAGCAGCGTTCGCGATGTTTGCGTTTGCTGTTATGACCCCAAAGGCAGCCACAATTACTACTGCTTTCATTAGTCTGGATGCGTTTGTTACTTTCATTTCATTCCCCACTCTCCATGAGTTACTTCTTGTTGCTTACGAGAGAATCTTTACACTACAAACTCTCAGATAAAGGTAATGATTGAGTACTAGCACTTAGTGCGATATTGCCTTAATCACAATGCATGAGGTATACGTAAAAGGCTATTACTTAGGTCACAAATATTTTTGTTTCGAAGGAAAACCCCTCAAAAATTGTGATGCTGTATACAGATCTGTAGATCACATTTGCGCGTAAAAACTGGCTAATTCGTGTATACCCTGTCTGCGGATTAAGGTTCCCTAATGATGAATCGGATATTGGTTACCGTGGTCTTGGTAGTTGCCTCGTCGCTATCTATGACCTCATCTGATGCCGCAGTAAAAGCAGGTGCGAAATGCACAAAGCAAGGATCCTCGATTTCATTAAACGGCAAAAAGTTTACGTGCGTTAAAAGTGGAAAGAAATTTATGTGGAACAAGGGTGTGGCAATTAATGTTCCATCCCAAATAACTGTGATTGTTGATCCGATACCCACACCGTTACCGGCTATGCCTGACCCTTTGACTCCTGTTGAAATGTCCCCACTAATTGGCATGACAGAAATGAGTGCGCAAAGCTACGCACAAGAGAAAGGCTGGCCCTACCGAGTCGGCGAGAGAGATGGCCAATTTTTCCCAGTAACCATGGACTACAGCCCGACAAGGGTGACGTTTTTTATTGCTAAGGGTCTTATTTACAAGGTGATGGTCGGATAACCCGCGGAGCGATACGACCTAGAATAATTACTTGAAAGTGAGTTTTTGAATTCGCGGATGCTTTTCTGGGCTCATGAGCATTTCTACTTCGATTACAGCCTCTCCACTTTGCATCTTCCACTTTGCGAATGAAAGCGTTGGTGCCGTGAGGGAATCCTCTACAACGCTCCAATCGCTCAGCTCTGTCTTTAGTTTCGCTAATGCCATTTGACGTTCGGCACGAGGTTGGTCCAAATCCATATTCTCGGTGAACCAGGAGTCACAAAGCTTGTTGTCCCAATTACTAATCAATGCATTTACGACTCCGACGGCCTCTTGAGTTACCACCCCAAGATTTATCACTGGCTTGTTAGCTTTTTTATGCAAGTGAACAATCTGATTCAAAATCTTGGCACAAACTAGGCTCATCGGCATATAAGTCAGATTCGCTAATCCAATAATCCCCCAACCAGATTCTGCGTGCCAGCGCATGTGCGAACCAAATCCAGGATAGCCACCACTATGGGAAACAAATCGACCCAAGGTAGCATCGTCATCTATATATAGGCCATACCCGTAATTAGAGGTAACAATGCGCTCTGGAATCTCTCCTTGTTCTTTAGCCATAACCGCCTGAACAAATCGATAAGGATTTTGTGCTTCGGGTTTGCCACTTTGAAACATCGCCACCCAAGCAGATAATTCTTTAATGCTGCTATGAAGTCCACCCATAGGAGTAAATGCACCATTACCTGTTGTTGGCTCTGGTACGACACCCGCTTCAAACTTTGCATAGCCGTGGGCCCGAAGGTTTTCAGGCACGTTGTCACTGAAATACGTGGACACAGTCATTCCTTGAGGATCTTGTATTTCGCGTTTCATAAAAGTTTCATACAGTTCCCCAGAAACCACAGAGATGATTCGACCAAGGAGCGCGTACCCCAGATTCGAATACTCAAATCCTGTGTTTACCTTTCTATTGAAGGTAAGCCCAGCACCAACTAGGGCATCGAAATCAGGCAGCGGTAAATATTCTTGACGATCTCCCCAAGGGTCATCGGTGGGAAATCCGGCACCCATGGTTAACAAATCACGAATGGTTATTGGAGATGATCCTTCAGGCAGCCCTATGTTCACAGTCCAAGGAAGGTACGTCGTGATTGCATCTTCTAGTTTCAATGCACCTCTATCGCGCAGAAGAAGAATGGCCTGCGCAGTGAAACTTTTGGACATTGAAGCAATGCGAAAGATTGAGTCTTCGCTAGGTGGTACTTGATTTCCTATCTGGGTCTCGCCGAGGCCGGAGGAATAAACCAATTTTCCCTGATACATAAGCCCAAAGGCGATACCAGGAATTGCCTTCTCTGCCCTAAGTGATTCATATTCTTGCGTCGCGTACTCGATGGCTTCTTGAAGGATCATCTGTGAAGATTACTAGAAATTGCCTACTTACTGTCTCTAACCATGTGTAAGTAAAAGCGACCAGGCTGCCTGTCGCTCGGTTGCCGCTCGCCGATGGCAGCAAATCCGAGCGCTTCGTAGGCTGCTATGGCGGGAAAGTTATCTGCCCAGACACCGAGCCCTTGGCGTTGCCAGCCATACTCCTTCGAATGTAAGTCAACGAACTCAAATAGCGCCCTCAATGCACCTTGCCCACGAAATTTTGGATCCGTCCAGCAACCACCAACCCAGCATGTTGCACCATGATCACCATCAAGAACTTCAACAGACATAATCCCGACGTCAGTGCCGTCAATGGATGAGGCGAGAAAAACCACATGATCGAATTTGGATCGCCATTCTGTTTGCGTCTTAAGTTCTTCAATTTCAAAAACGCCGCCGAAAGCATCAGGATTTTCTTTAAGCGAACGCAAACGCAGATCGCGCAGACGTTTCCAATCATCAGGTTCCAGGAGCGTCACCGAGACTGCAAATTGATTCTTCATCTCACCAATTATTTTGGGGATAGGGGGATTCGGTATTGGACTTTTCCAGATTCCAAAACATAGGAATCATAAAGTTTGCGCGCTCTCTCGTTGGAGGCATCTGTATTCCAATACAACCTGCTAGATCCAGCTTCAACTGCAATAGTGTGAACAGCATCAATCAAAAGCCTGCCCAGACCAAGACCTCGGGATTGCGGATTCGTAAAGAGGTCTTCTAGGTAGCAATAATTCTTGGGCGCCCATGACGAGTTTTGGAATGAGTAATGAGTGATTGCCAATATCTTGCCGTCGACTTCCGCAACCAAACCGTGAAGGTTGAAATCATTATCCAAAAGCCTGTCCCAGGTTAGGTCATCTTGCCCCTGGGGTATCTGAGCTTTATAGAACTCCAAATAACCATGCCATAGGGGAAGCCAAGAACTCTTGTCACCTGCGTCTAATTTGCGAATGGAAGCCATAGAGAGAATATAGCTGCTCATGATTGCCCCAGTCATCAGCGCAGGAATCGCGCTTTCCTGAGAATTCACCTTGTAAATAACTCTATTTCTGGACTATTTCCTCATTAGTTGAACTTTCAACCGATTAGTTGAACTTTCAACTAATTTGCCTTATAGTACTCCTGTACCACTCACAGTGGTTCCCACAAACTCTTAGCAAAGGAAATACCCCATGTCAGTTCTTTCATCTTTACCAGCAGGAACATTCAACATTGACCCATCACATAGCCGCATTGGCTTTAGTGCACGTCACGCAATGGTTACCAAGGTACGTGGCTCATTCAATGAGTACACCGGCTCAGGAACAATTGAAGACGGTGCTGGATCACTTAACATCGAAATCAACGTAGCCTCAATCGATACTCGTAGCGCAGACCGCGATGGTCACCTACAGTCCCCTGACTTCTTTGACGCAGCGAATTTCCCAAAAATCACTTTCACCTCAACATCAATCAAAGATGCTGGCTCAGATAAGGTTGTCGTAGAAGGCGATCTCACAATCAAAGACGTTACTAAGTCAATCTCAATCGAATTCGAATATACAGGCACCGCAACTGACCCATACGGCAACGCTCGTTTTGGTTTCGAAGGCGCTTCAGAAATCAACCGTAAGGATTTCGGTCTAGTCTGGAATGCAGTACTAGAAACTGGTGGCGTTATCGTCTCCGAAAACATCAAGCTTGAGTTCGAAATCTCAGCAATTGCAGCAGTACCCGCAGTTGCTTAATTTAACGATTTAGCAGGAAGGCCTCGTGAGAAATCACGGGGCCTTTCCTTTTGCCAGAAGGTAGACTTCGCGGATGCACGAGTACGAAAAGGAAGTTCAAGAACGTTGGGGTGGTACTGACGCCTATCGCCAATCCAAAGTCAGGACATCCAAATACACCCATGCTGACTTTGCAGCTGCAAAGGTCGACCAAGAGGCAGCTACTGAACTCTTTGTTACCGCCTTTGGTAACTCTCTTCCAATTGATTCACCAGAGGCTCAGGAGGCAGTAACTGCCCACCGGGAATCCATTACAAAGTGGTTTTACGATTGTTCAGTAGATACGCAAAAGAATTTAGCTTTGATGTACATCTCCGATGAGAGATTCAAGAAGTACTACGAAAGCCGCGTACGTGGGCTTGCTCAATATGTCCACGACGCCATCATGGCTCAGTAGGTTAAGCCTTCTTCACAATGCTGGACTTAAGATTCATGGGACCAAAACCATCTACTTTTGCATCAATGTCGTGATCTCCGGGGCCAGCTACCAAGCGGATATTGCGAACTTTCGTTCCCACTTTAAGAGTTTGTGAACTGCCCTTTACTTTCATATCTTTAATGATTGTCACGTCATCACCTTCGGCCAGGACATTGCCCGCCGAATCCTTGACCACCTTCTGAGCTTCGCCAGGTTCTTCGTTCTCGGCTGGATTCCACTCATGAGCGCACTCAGGGCAAACAAGCAATGCACCCATTTCGTATGAATATTCCGATTTACATTTAGGACAGGGGGGTAACTCGCTCATGCTCGCAGTTTATCTATAAAAGCTAGTTCGAAATTCCCAGATGGCCTGCTTGAGAATGTTAAAATTCGTGCATGACATTTTCAGGATTGAACGTATTGGGGCTACTTCTCGCATTTGTCGTTTCATTCATAAGCGGTGCAATTTGGTTTGGTCCAAAAACCTTTTATCCCATGTGGATGAAAGCCAAAGGCATCACATCCGGTCAACTTGCGGTCCAAGCAAACAAGCCATTGGCCTTGTTTGGGGGAACAGCATTTGGGTTATTGGTTCAAATTCTCACACTTGGCCTAATGGTGAATTCCTTGCAAAAGGGTCACCCCAACTTTGGGATCCTTGATGGGGCTGGCGTGGGATTTGCGCTCGGTATCGGTATTGCAATGTTCGCATCACTCAGCCACAGACTATTTAGTGGTGAGAGCTTCAAAGCTTGGATTATTGAAACTGCGAACGACGCAATTAATTTAACGATTGCCGGAGCAATAATCGCCTATTTCAATTAAGAGCATGAGGGTATAGCGCATCTTGCTCTCGTAATTGTCATTCCCCTTACGAGAAGATAACCTCCGCCCCATGTTGATTCTCTTGCCTCCCAGTGAGAAGAAGAGAAATCCCGAAACCGGTCCACTCGTTGATCTTCATGAACTTTCTTTCGCGAAGGCATTGCTGAGCGCTCGAACATCGGCCTTAGGAACAAACAGCCAATGGGCACAGACGCCTTGCACTGAAGCAATCAACATTTATTCAGGTGTCTTGTATCAAGCCCTTGATTGGTCACAGCTAGATATAGCTTCGCAAAAGCGCGCCCAGGCATCTATTGTGATTATTTCGGCCCTCTTTGGAGCCCTTCGTCCTCTTGATTTGATCCCTTATTACAAGGAAAAGATCACACCATCACATTGGAAGACGATCATCACTGCAACGCTCTCGGAATTGAACCCTAAATTAATCGTGGATGCTCGATCTTCTACTTATTCATCCGTGTGGACTCCCCCACCCGCAAATACCGTGGGAATTCGCGTGCATCAATTTCGCCAGGGCAAGAAAACAGTCATCACGCACATGTCCAAGAAAACTCGGGGCGATGTGACCAGACTTCTTGTGTCCGAAGATGAGAAACCACAGACACCCGACGCGGCACTCGCGATCATCAAGCGAACCTACGGCTGTGAATTGATCCCGCCTGCAGGTGGCAAGAGTTGGTTCATCGACGTAATAGCCGAATAACGCACGGACAATCCTTAGTTTCAGGCGAAAATAACGTGGCGATTCTCGTCGACTAAGACATAGCCAAGGTCTTGATAAATCCTGTTGCTCGTGGGATTTGAAGCTTGTGTGTAAAGGGTAGGGAGCGCACCTAGATCAAGAAGAGATTGCGTAATAGCTGAAGTTACCGAACTTGCGTATCCATGCTTGCGAAATTTCATAGGTGTATAAATCGGGCCAACCCTGCCGACAAGTTTTCCATCTATCTCATGAATTTCTGCCCTTCCCCCTAATGAGACGGGAATGTGGTCTACAAAGAGAATGGAATACCGTCGAGCTTTCACGGCACTACGAACTATATTTTCTAGATCAAAATCTCGTAAACCAGTCTCTTCTATGAAATCACGCACCCACGAGTAAACAAGGTCGAAGTCGCCTTCCGTAGCTAAAACCACTTCTCCAATGATTTTCGAAGGGGTGAAAGTGCCAAGCTGGTAAACCAATTCGTTCTCCGTTTCTGCAACCTCTCGCCCAGCAATCTCAGTCACGAAGTCGATTACCGATTTAGGCCCAGCAAATTCATTTGCTTCAGGATCCTCCAGCGCAATTGACTTGATCAAAGCATCTATCGCTTCGTTCGGCATCGGTGAAAATACATATCCATACGGAATTGTTCTCGATGCAATTCCAACAACTTTATCTTCGCGACTGACTGTCCACCAAAAATACCCGTCATATTTTCTAGTTCCATCAGCAACAGATCCAGCAATGCTTGAAATCAATCCCGTACGAACTGGATCTGCGCCACGGAAGACTTTTGAGCCCTGGAGAAACTCTTCAACTGAACCATGACGACTGACGTTTACCATACGCACCTCATTTGCCCGTGCCTATTCTCCTTTAGCGTCTGCATATCCCCACACATCAAAGTCATCGAGATTTATTGTTTTATATCCGCGTAATTCCAGTGCCGAAACTATCTGTGCTCTATGTTCCGTCGCATGATGAACGGCTTGAGAAAGAATTGTTGATCGCGCCCGCATGATTGTCTTTCCTTCATACTCTCGCGGTATTAAAGCCTCTGGTGCGGCGCACGCTCGAAGTAAGCGATCGTCAAAGATTTGCGCCTTGCGAGAGAACTCAACCATCTCTTTGGTGGAAGTAGGTTGATCGAATTCACTATGCATTTCACCCGTAAGCCGAAATCCATACCAATCAGCGGAGGAGAGAATGTGGTGGATGATCTCTGCGACAGTCCACTCTGGGTTCACTGCATAGGAAGAGAGGGACTGATCAGGAAGCTCGCCTAGTTTTGCAATCACCTGCTGATTCGCCCACGCCATATGACGTACAAGCTTCTCGATGCCGATCTCGATGCTCATGGCATCAGGAATAACTTGTGCATGAATCTAATTATAGTGAAGAGCCATCCCAGAAGTAGAACCTAAAATTGGAAAGAACCCCCCATCACGAGAGCGAAGTTACGGCCCGGTCAATTGGTGAAATTTCTAGAAATTCATTTTTTGAAAAAGCGCAGGCGTGCAAACCGAAAGGGACTTGGTGATTAACCAAGTCCCGACTACTACCAAGCCCGAAGTATAATTTTGGATATGAAGGTGAGCATCTCAGCGGAGGATCCGCTCAGTGAGGAGATGCTCCAAATTCTTCAAGCTCACTTGGATTTTTGTCTGGCAACCACGCCACTAGAACATGTGTATGCGCTAGACGCCTCTAAATTAAAGGCTCCGGATATAACTGTTTTTGGAGCTCGATTGTCAGGAGAGTTAGTGGGAGTTGGCGCAATTAGAATCTTGAATCAAGACCATGCAGAGTTAAAGTCCATGCACACGCTTGTCCATGCCAGAGGTCAAGGAAGTGGACCCGATTTAACGAGCTACTCCTTCCATATGGCGAACGAGTTCTTAGCCCTGTCCTTGGATAGTCCGAACATTATCGCCAACACAAATTCGAAAATCCTTATGTCGATGAATTATCGGTTTAGAAATCGGATTCAAGCCAGCAAGAATCGAGTTCGAATCTACGTTGAATGAGATTTCACCTTCATGAACATAGAAATTTCCAGGATTGATTATTGTTGGGAGAACAATGTTGAGGTCATGTCGATCTGGCTCGTCGCCTGAAGGGAAAATGACTCGCCTTGGCGTGAGCCAATTCGCTCCCATACCCACTGGATGTTCGACTGCAGTCGAGTCCTCCATTATTAGCGAGAGATCAAAGTCCGCAGATTTCACACGACATGACGAGTTTGTTTTTGTGTTATCGCCCCATGACTTGCCCTCCAAGGTGATCTCAGATCTAATTAATGGCCAACCGAATATCTCGCGACCCCAGCCAATATAGGTATCGTCATCGGTCCACATGAATGCAGAGAACTCACCTGGGACATCTGCGATGCTTCCTTTGAAGGCAACAACAGCTTCTTTGAATCCGCCAGACATTTTCTTCT
>CAIYBL010000103.1 GCA_903924485.1 uncultured Actinomycetes bacterium | reverse complement strand
GTAGATAGCTGTACTGGCAGCACTTGTGCCTCCAGGGGTTGTCACTGTGATTTTGCCGCTTGTACCAAGTGCAGGTGGTGTGGCAGTAAGAGAAGTTGCTGTTGGTGTTCCGGTAATAGTTCCCGCTACTCCATTGAAGCTAACTCCTGTTGCACCAAGAAGGTTGGTGCCCGTAATTGTTACCGGAGAACCAAAGGTAGGTGTGAAGCTTGTAATAGTGGGAAGACCCGCGGGAATCGTGATCGAAGATGCGCTTATTGCTGTACCTGAAATAGTTGTTACGGTTACAGAGCCAGAGAGACCATTAGTTGGAATTGCTACGGAAATAGAGGTATCGCTTACAACAGTAAATGTTGGAGTCAATACTCCACCAAACCCAACCGCTGAAGCTTTCGAAAGGTTCGTACCAGTGATTGTGACTATTGAGCCTCGAGTGCTATTTACGGGCGTAAAAGATGTAATCGTGGGCGCTGCAGGAAGTGCAGTGGCAGTCAAAGCGCACGAAAGCTGATCGGTATTTGCTTCCAAGTTCTGCTGAATTAAGTATTCGCGCCCAGCAATTTTTATATTTGTTAAACCTCCACCAGGAGAAGTTGAAGCAGATGTGGTGCCAAAGGTCCACGCGCACTTATCTCCATTTTCCCAGCCAGTGCTATCAGTCCATGAATTTCCTAGAGGATCCGAAACTGTTTCAACCAACTCGTGGGCAATAACCGATGCCATTGCATCGCCATTAACGTTGTTGTTAGGAGATACACCCTGTTGTCCGGAACATGAGCCTATAGCGACCCCTGGATCTCCAATTGTTGCCAACAATACATTCGTCGTTCCATTCGGAGCGGTCATGTTGTCGTGATATCCGCAAAATTGCGCAGATCCCGAATTTACAAATCCGTTAACGATAATATCGGCGCTTGTAAGTACCAAGTAAATTCCATTTGAATCAGTTGGCAATCCGTTGTTCAATCCGTAGGTAACTACTTCGTTAATATAATGACTCTTTGTATCCCAAGCGAATGGCGTGTTAAGTGTCGTACCTAGAGATGAAGTTGCTAAGCATCCAGCGATTGGTATGGTCGGTTTAACGTAGGTGACAGAATTGTTAAGAACTTGGAAGTATGTCTTGTTTATCGCATACCAATTACTCGCACCGAGATTGTTAATCATGTAGTTGATAATTCCGGGTGTCGTGTTTGACGTTGAACTTTTGTCGGTACATGGCGTGCCTGCCCAATTTCCGTACCAAATTACATAAACGTTTGGACTCGAGATGACCTTACCGTTTGCGTGGTAGACGATATTTCCAACATTGGCTGGTACCGCAGTAGTCGCAAAAGCGGCAGCGCGTTCACGTGTCGGATACCCAACACCGTGGTGATTACTGTTTATGAAAGGACTCCCTGTTGGGGCTCCAGCAAATGTCCATGGTGCATCTTCGGCTTGTGTCTGGCCATTGGAATTGTGAGATTTTGAACCAGCGTCAGCGGCGTGGGATGTCGCCATTGGTGCCAGTAATAGAGAGGTAAGCAAGGCAATAGCTAGGGAGGCAAACTTAAATCTCTTCACGGGGTTCTCTCCAAAAGTCAGTGACACATACGAGCAGGTGTCGAGTTTAATGGGGATATCAGAGGGTTACCACCCCTGAAATCACCCCATCGAGAGTGGCTTACCCCTAATCCCGCTCCTTCTCGCCCTCAATGAGCGTGGTGAGCGCCCAGAAAATAGCGACGATGTCTATAAATTCTTGGGTGATCGCACCGGTGCTTGCCGTGAGGAACCCAAAACCGCCGCCGAACATGGCAATAAGAGAAAGGAACATTCCGATCCCCGCTGCTTGGAGTGCTTTCTTGCGGGCGTTCTTAGCGATTGCAATTGCCCAGGTGAGCCGATCGATGGAGTCTTCGACGATCACAACATCAGCGGCTTCACTTGCGGCCGTTGCACCACGCGCACCCATGGCAACACCAACATGCGCCGCAGCCAGCGCTGGAGCATCGTTGATTCCATCACCTACCAGGACAACGACTCCTCTTGTTTTACCCATTTCACTTCTCACTAGATCCATTTTTCCCTCTGCAGTAACGGATGCGTGAATGTTGGTAATGCCCACCGCATCTGCAACTTCACGCGCGGTTTCCATTCGATCCCCCGTTACCAGCAATACATCCTTTACTCCCGCTGCGCGAAGTGCACTCACCATCTCTCTTGACTCGGCGCGAAGAGGATCAGTTAATCCGATAACTCCACTGAGGACTCCATCAATTGTTACGCCGACAAGAAGTGGATGTTTGATCGTGAACCACAGTGGGCGCTCGCTCTCGATCTGCCCAACAGTAATTTTTTTATGGTTGATGACTCCAGTTATCCCATGTCCATGATTTTCATAAATATCCGTTGCAACTTCCAAATCTAACTTTCTCAATGTGGCTGCGGAAACTATTGCCTTTGCAACAATATGTGGACTGTACTGGTCAAGTGAGGCAGACAATCTTAGAATCTCGTCTTCATGCATTCCTGGAAGAGTTTGGATCGCAGAAATTGCTGGACCACCATGGGTCAAGGTTCCAGTCTTATCCAGCAAGACAATTTCAGTGCGGGCAAGTAATTCTAGGATTGCACCACCTTTAATCACTGCACCATGTTTTGCGGCTTGAGACATTCCAGCTACAACAGCAATAGGGACCGCAAGAATTAAGGGACATGGAGTTGCTGCTACAAGTACGGCGACGGCGCGAGAAACTTCACCTGTCAATAACCAAGCACCCCCAGCAACAACAAGTGCGACCGGTACAAAACGAAGCGCCCATTGATTAGCAATGCGGACGCCAGGGGCTGAACGTGCCTGGGCTGATTGCACTAATCGGATTATTCCGGCGTAAGTACTTTCTTGTGAAGTGTTGGAGGCGATAAATCGAAACTGTGTACCTGCATTGAGAACACCGCTCAGAACTTGTTCATCAATGTCACGAGTTTGCGGTAGAGGCTCTCCCGTCAATGCGGATTCATCGAGAACTGCCAGGGTGAGCAAGATTCCGTCCGCCGGTACAACTTCACCTGAACGGACAAGTAATTGATCACCAATCTTGATGTCGTCAGCATCGATTTCCTTAAGTGAGCCATCAGTATCAACGAAGTGGGCACGCCTAGGAAGCCTTTGAAGTAATGACTTCAGCTGTCGCTCGGCCTGTCCTTCGGCCCACCGCTCTAGAAGTCTTCCCGTAGCCAGCATCATAGAAATGACCGAGGAGGCGAACATTTCAGACGTCAGTAAAGTTCCAAGCAGTGATAGAACCGCAAGAATGTCGGATCCCATTTCTTTGACGCGCAATTCGTCGATAATCCATTTTGTCGCGGGGACTAACCCAGCAATTCCACCGATCGCCCAAATGATCTGTGCCAAAGAATGGCTGTGATTTAAATTTGCAACGATACCTACCGCAAGCGTTACGGCAGAGATGTAAAAAAGCAGGTGATCGGGGGAATTGCGTTTCACTGATGCCTCTATCGCCTCGGTAGGTGTGACGGAATTAATCTACTCCACGAGATAGATAAGGCATAGGCTCTTTGCTATGGGCAAGGTAACTATTGCATTCCTAGGGGCGACAGAGACAGTGACAGGGAGCCGCTTTCTTGTAACAAGTGATAAATCAAAAATATTGGTGGATGCAGGAATGTTTCAAGGATTAAAGGAAGACCGAAGAAAGAATTGGGATCCCTTTCCAGTAGAACCTTCGACGATAAGCGCGATTGTTCTCACCCATGCCCACTTGGATCATTCTGGATATTTGCCCCTATTGGTACGAAATGGTTTCAATAGAAAAATTGTCACAACCCATTACACGGCAAAACTTACTGCGGTTATTCTGCGTGACTCGGCGCGGTTGCAGGTGGAAGATGCGCGTTTTGCAGCAGAAAAAGGGTTTTCTAAACATGCCATCCCGCTTCCTTTGTATAACTCTGAAGATGCAGAGAGAACGCTGCTCTTTTTAGATTCGGTTCCATTTCGAGAGAAAGTGCAACTCACAGAAGATTCATTTGTGACCTTCTATCCATCAGGGCACATTCTTGGTTCAGCTTTCGTTGTGCTGGAGGTGGACAAGAAAGTATTTCTCTTTACTAGTGACATGGGCCGAGGTAACCATCCGCTTCTTTCTGCACCGGATGATCCACCACAGGTGGGAATCGATGCGATCATCACGGAGTCAACATACGGAGATCGTGTTCACGAAACTCCAATTGATTCTTTCGCCGACATAATTAATGCTGCTATTAAGCGTGGTGGATCAATCCTTATCCCTGCATTTGCCGTTGACCGAACTGAAGTCATTTTGATGGCGCTGCACGATCTGATCGAAACAAGCGCCATTCCCAATATCCCCATTTACGTAGATTCACCAATGGCTTTGAGTGCTCTGGATTATTACCGCGATGCGATCCGAAACAATGCGCCAGAGTTGCTTCCAGGTATTGCGAAGAAATGGGAGTCATTTGACCCATTTGACCCGGGAAATCTCAGTGAGATGCGCACGGTGGATGAGTCAAAAAAACTAAACAACCTCATCACTTCCAGCATCATTATCTCGGCTTCAGGCATGGGTACAGGTGGGCGTGTGGTTCATCACCTGGCCAACATGCTGCCGAATCAAAAGAACACGGTAATCCTTGTGGGGTTCCAGGCAGCTGGAAGCCGTGGTCGTTCCCTGGAAGAAGGAAGGAAAGAAATAAAGATTCATGGCAAGTGGGTACCAGTTAAAGCGACCATCAAGAAGGTAGAAAATTTCTCAGTTCACGCTGATGGTGATGAAATGGTTGCATGGCTTAAGAAAACAAAAAAACCACAACAGGTCTTTGTTGTTCATGGCGAGCCCGATGCGCAGGCCACTCTAACTAAACGATTGCGCGATGAATTGGGATGGAATGCAATAGCACCCAAGCGTATGCAAGTCTTCGAGGTGCTATGAGTTCTTACTTAATATAAATATTGCCTTTGCTTTCAGTGACTTTGAATTTAGCAAGTGGCGCAATCGAATTAGCAGGAGCACCATTTGGGCCGTTTACGACAGCACCAGTATCGGCTTTGAACACCGAACCATGGCATGGACAGGCCAGCTGAGTTCCTTGAAGTGAAACTCCGCATCCTTGATGTGTGCAAGCACCATTAAGAGCAAATAGTCCCTTTTTGGTACGCGTGATCACAACCTCAACTTGCTGGCCGGATGAACTTTGTCCAGAGTAGATACGTGTCTTTCCAACTTTAATCGCCGAAGACTTATCGACAAGTGATCCCAGTGCGGAGGTTGCATCCTTTAAGGAAAATGCTTGTGCCGTATCCATCTTGGCCAAAAGAAATCCTGGAGTAATAGCAATGGCAGTTTGCAGAACGCGTCGCCTAGAGATATTTAACATTGGGGAAGGTTACTCGAATACCTATTCGGATTCAATAATGATTTCGAGTTTGCGCTTCAAATAAAGAAACACAATCACGGCAACAGTTAAGAAACCAATGGCCCAAAACTTGAGAGCATGTTCAACCTTGCTCAATTGGGTGGAGAATTCATATCCCAACACCACAATGATTGTTGAAAATACGATACCGCCAGCAGCATTCCATTTAAGGAATGTTCGGTATGGAACACGATTCATCCCCGCTAGTGCAGGAACCAGTGCACGCAATAAGGCTTGTGCGCGACCAAAGAAAATGGCTCCCGCGTGGTATTTATCGAAAATTCGTTGGGCTAACTGCCATCTTCTTTCGCCAACAAAGCGCCCCAATCCAGAGACTTGAATCCTTGGGCCATAGTGTTTCCCGATTTCATAGCCCACCGAGTCCCCGACGATCGCAGCAACAATGGCACTGGTCAGGAAGAGCCATAACGGCCATACGCCTTGGTGGGCAAGAACTCCTCCAATTAATAGAGAAGTTTCACCTGGCAAAACGAAGCCAACAAATGCGGCATCTTCTGCGAATGCCAAGGTAATGAGCAGGATAAAGAGGGGAATTTGAAAATGATGGCCAATGAGCCAATGTGAACTTGATTCAATCCATTGCGACATGGAGCTAGCCTATTGCTAGGCGGTATCTTTCTCTCGTGAGCCTCAAAAGGAACCCAAAACGAGTGCTCATGTTGGTGGCTACTTCCGTTGCGACAGATACCCGCGTCTTACGAGAAGCGCAATGTTTGGTTTCTGAAGGCTTTGAGGTCGACATAATCGGGCGAAACGTGCCCGAGGATTTTGTTGCACCTCAAGGAATACATATTTATTCAGCGGCAAGTGGCCAAGGACTTCGTCCTGCAGCAATGACTTCACTAACGACCAAGAGGCTACCCCCACATCTGCGTGCTATTAGATGGTTCTTGTTACCGCAGCATCGCAATCGTTCATTTTCGGCTTGGGCCCGCGCAGCTCATGAATTGGCGACTTCTATGACCTTTGATGTGGTTCACGCTCACGATTTCACCGCATTGGAAGTCGGTGCCCAACTAAGCCGTGAACATAACGTGCCATTGGTTTACGACAGTCACGAATGGTGGATTGGTCGCCAACGTCAGTATCGCGCAACGCCTTTTATTGATCGACGTGAAGCTGCGCTTGAAAGGAAACTGGCAGGCCAAGCAATTGCAGTCATAACTGTTGGTGAATCCATCGCAGAACTCATGAGAACACAGCGTGGTTTGAAGAATGTGCATGTAGTCAGAAATTCATTTCCGCTTCCCACCAAAGTTGGTCGTGTTGAGTCCCCTCCTAAAGGTGCAATTTATGCTGGACGTATTGATGCCTTTCGGGAACTTGAAGTAATTATTGAATGTGCTCCAAAAATCTCTTTGGGGATTTCCTGGATGGGCGATCATGAAAATCAATGGGCTACCCAGTTCGTTCCGAAAGCACGAGCTGTCAGGATTGAGGTTCTGACATCCCAATCAATTGACGCCGTCACTACCGCGATGCAAAACGCTGGATTAGTTTTTGTAACGCATTCCAATCAATTTGAATCACATCGACTTGCGCTCCCTAATAAGCTTTTTCACGCCGTGCATGCTGGAGTTCCTGTAATTGCCACGGATGTCACAGAACTTGGAATTGTTGTTCGCAAATATGACCTCGGTGAACTATATGAACCAGGCAATGCTTTATCTATGGCGAACGCGATTATGCGCGCCATTGCGCGCCATCAACAATTGGTTGCCAATGTGCAAGCAGCTCAGTCAGAACTTTCATGGGAGAGAGACGCAGCACAATTGCGTGAAATATATTCGCGCGCCGTGAAAGATACCGATTAATGGCGCGCTATGACGTGAGCATCATTGCTGCGGGGCGTGATGTTTCAAATGCCCGCCTCCAACGAGTGATGGCTTCTTGTCTTGCCAAAGGTTTAACCATTGAACTCTTTAGTACGGGCAACAAATCCGATCTACCTGAGGGTGTGAAGTTTCATTCAGTTCCAAAAGGTTCACGAGTATTGCGTTTCACTAACTCAATGATTCTGCCTTGGAAAGCACGTGGACGTGTACTTTTCACTCCAGATCCCGAGGGTGCAATCGCAATTTGGCTTGCTTGCTTGATTCGCCGCAAACCTTGGGTGGCCGATGTCCGCGAAGATTATCTATTGCTTATTAAAGATCGCGCCTGGGCCCAAGGGCTACAAAAGTTGATTGCAACAATGATCGCTAAGGCTGCCATTTTTGCAAGTGCAAAGGCCGACGCAACGATTGTTGTTGATGATTGGGTCCCTCCCCATGTAGCAAAGAATCGCATCGTGGTTCGCAATTCACCCGATGTTAGATTTCTTCCCGAAATTCATTCAGCCGACGAGATTCCTCGCGCGCTATATGTCGGTGATGTTCGTGGCTCGCGCGGATTATGGTCAATGCTTCGAATGGTGGAGTTGGCACCAGAATGGCATTTGGACATAGTGGGGACAGTTGCACATAAAGATATGCCGCGCGTTTTGGAGTGGAAAGAAAATTCTTCCGCAGCAGAGCGCGTGAAATTTCATGGAGCGCTCAAACCAGCAGATTCATGGAGTCTTGCACGTGGTGCGTGGGTAGGGTTGTCATTACTTGAACGAACTCCCGCATTTCAAAGAGCGTGGCCCACAAAAATTGGTGAATATTTAGCATGCGGCATCCCTGTGATTACCACTGATTTACCTAGACCGCGCGAAGTAATTATTGCCTCAAGAGCTGGAGCAACGGTAGATCTAGATACAAACGAACTCACGGCAGGCCAATGCGCAGGAATCATGAACTCATGGGCTGAAAATCGCGGTAAATACTCAGAAGTTAGGGCTCGTGCGGAGATTGAATCCGTAAATTGGCGCAGTGGCGCACGTTACGACCTAATTGCAGATGCGATAGCGCGCTTAAAGTAGGCGGAAAGGTAAGGTTTACCCATGTCCGCGCCCAGAATTCATGCCACCGCTGATGTCGCCGTCAGCGCCGTCATCGGAGACGGTGCATCAATATGGCATTACGCGCAAGTGCGCGAAGACTGCCAACTCGGTGCAAATGTAATTGTTGGTCGTGGCGCATACATTGGAAATGGCGTTCACATCGGCGCAAATAGCAAAATTCAAAACTATGCCCTTGTCTATGAACCTGCCTACATTGAAGACGGAGTGTTCATCGGCCCTGGTGTCATTCTCACAAATGATGAATTTCCTCGAGCGGTAAATCCTGATGGATCCCAAAAAGATGGAAGTGATTGGGATGCGACAGGAGTAACAATTCGTGAAGGCGCATCAATTGGTGCCGGAAGTATTTGTGTTGCGCCTGTAGAAATCGGCGCATGGGCACTCGTCGCCGCGGGCTCTACGGTCACCAGAAAAGTCCCTGCATTTGCCCTTGTTGCGGGAGTCCCTGCCAGGCGGATTCGATGGGTAGGAAAGGCTGGCGTACCATTAACAGATCAAGGCGCTGGAAAATTTCTTTGTCCTAAAACTGGCGCACAATATTTTGAAAAAGAAACCGACGTTCTCGTGGAAGTAGAGCAATGACAACAATGATCCCAGCAGCCAAGCCAATAGTCGGTGCCGAAGAGCGCGCAGCCGTTGACCGCGTTTTGCTTTCAGGAATGATGGCACAAGGCCCAGAAGTGGCCGCCTTCGAAAATGAATTTTCAGCAGTTGTGGCAGGTCGTCATTGCATCGCAGTGAACTCTGGAACCTCTGGATTGCATATGGCTCTTGTTGCCGTTGGCATGAAGGCGGGCGATGAGGTGATTGTTCCTTCATTTACTTTTGCTGCGACTGCAAACTCAGTGGCGCTCACGGGTGCAACTCCGGTTTTTGTAGACATTGATCCCCGCACATTTAACATTGATCCTGCAGCGATCGAAGCTGCCATAACCCCACGCACTCGCGCAATTCAACCAGTGCACCTTTACGGCCAACCAGCAGCGATGAAAGAGATCATGGCAATCGCGGCAAAACATAATCTTCTGGTCATTGAAGATGCAGCGCAGGCACATATGGCGGCGCTCGACGGAATTCCAGTCGGTGCGTTTGGCGCGGCAGGAGTATTTTCCTTCTACCCAACCAAGAACATGACATCTGGTGAAGGTGGAATGATTTCTACTGCGTCCGATGAAATTGCTCGCCAGTGTCGCCTACTTCGCAATCAAGGCATGGAAAAGCGTTATGAGAATGAAGTTGTTGGATTCAACACAAGAATGACTGATATTCATGCTGCAATTGGGCGGGTTCAACTAACAAAACTTGCTGGTTGGACAGAGCAACGTCGCGCCAATGCGAAATTCCTGGACGAAAACCTCAAGGGAGTAGTTGTTCCTTATGTTGCTCCAGGTGCCTTTCATGTCTATCACCAGTACACAATTCGCGTAGTTGGGCATGATCGTGATGCGTTCTCAGCGGAAATGACTAAGCGCGGCGTGGGAAATGGCGTCTACTACCCAATTCCAGTTCATCAGCTTCCCTCCTTCAAACACACATTCGATTTGCCAGAAACATCGAGTGCAGCGGCGCAGGTGCTTTCAATTCCTGTTCACCCATCACTTTCGCAAGGTGATCTTGAAACTGTCGTTTCAGTAATTAATTCCATCGCCTCAGCTGGAGCATAAACAATGGCGAACCTACGTGCGGGTCTTGTTGGTTTAGGAATGATGGGTCGCCATCATGCCCGCGTGTTATCGACGTTGCAGGGAGTGGACTTTGTCGGTGTTTCTGATCCGGCAGGAGATACCAATGCAGTTGCTCAAGGTAGGCCAGTCGTTTCCTCTGTTGCTGAATTAATTGCCATGGGTATTGATTACGCGATGGTGGCGGTTCCAACCATTTACCATTTAGAAATTGGCAAGGAACTAGCAGCAGCAGGTATCCACACAATGGTGGAGAAACCCTTGTCTCACGATGCACAATCTTCAATTGAACTCACGAAGGCATTTGCTGACGCCGGATTGATTGGCGCAGTTGGTCATATTGAGCGCTACAACCCATCTCTTCAAGAAGCACGTCGCCGTCTTGACCAATTAGGTTCTCTTTATCAAGTTGTAACGCGTCGTCAGGGTCCGTTTCCCGCTCGCATCGCAGATGTTGGAGTCGTCAAAGATTTGGCAACTCATGACATCGATCTCACTGCATGGATTACAGGCCAGGCCTACGCCAGTGTTTCAGCACGTACTGCGCTACGTACCGGACGCGAACATGAAGATCTTGTTGCGGTCGTTGGTACGTTGGCAGACGGCACAATAACTAATCACCTTGTAAATTGGTTGAGTCCCCTAAAAGAGCGTGTAACAATTTTGACAGGCGAAAAAGGCGCTTTCGTGGCCGACACCTTGACGGCAGATTTAACTTTCTATGCAAACGGAACAGTTGCTTCGCAGTGGGATGAGATTGCTCAATTTAGGGGCGTTAGTGAAGGAGATGTTGTTCGGTATGCCATCTCTAAGCACGAACCTTTGAAAATGGAGCATGAGAATTTCCGTGACGCAATACTTGGTAAACCTTCGGATATTGTCACTATGGAGCAAGGTTTAGCCACAGTTCTAGTGGCAGAAGCGATTATTAAGAGTTCGAAGACCAACTCAACAATCACCCTCATCAATTAATTCGTGACTATGAGCACGGATCGATCCTCTATTCATATTGTCGCACTTGTGACAAACAATGCTGTGGGCGATTCACGAGTTTTGAAATGTTCAGAGTCTCTTGCCGCAGCTGGCTTCAAAGTAACCTTGCTGGCAGGGTTGATAGGCAAAGTACCCGCCGCCGAAAGCACTTCAGGATTTTCTATCGTTCGTGTACCGATTTCAAAAAGATACGCGCAAAAGCGCCAAACCCCTTTCTTCCCATTTAGTTACACAGTGAAGATCAAACACAAATATGTTCGATATGGATCACGATTAATTGCGCCCGACTTCTTGTTTTGGCGCTGGGCCAGTCCACTATTGCTCAAGATATCTTCGCGATTTCTCTACTCTGCATGGCCCCTTCTTAAAGATGGGGAAGAATCCTACGGCTCGATAATCGACCAATTAGCACCTGACATCATTCACGCAAATGATTGCGACACTCTTGGTCTTGCTTTGAGGGCAAAGAAACGTGCGGCGTCAAGAGGTAGGACTATTGAAGTTCTGTATGACGCTCACGAGTATGTTCAAGGAGTTCATCGCAAACACCCAGTGTGGCAAAAGGCGATGATGATGCTTGAGAGCACTTCAATTCAGAAGGTCAATTCAGTCATGACAGTTTCGGAGAAGATTGCCGAAATGCTAGAGGATGACTATCGCCTTCCTGTTCGACCAACAGTGGTTTTAAATGCACCTCGATTAGAACAACCAGAAGTCGACGAAAAAATGAAAACTATTCGCTCCAAGATAGGCCTCTCCCCTGAGATCCCATTGCATATTTATGTCGGCGCTGCTGCTCCGCAAAGAGGCTTGGATGAGATGGTTGATGCTTTGGCCTTTGCCCCCGGTCACCATGTTGGTCTTGTGGTGAATCCATCTGCCCCTTATGTATTGGGGCTTGTGGCTAAGGCTGAGAAATTAGGGGTAGCCGACCGCCTGCATCTACATCCTTACGTTCCTGAATGGTACGTCTCTACATTTGTCAGCGATGCAACCAGTGGTGTCATTCCAATTCACCACCATCTAAATCACGAGATCTCGCTTGTGACAAAATATTTCGAATATATTCACGCGCGCTTACCGATAATTGTTAGTGATGTACGGGCTATGGCAGCTGAAGTTCGTTTGCACGGCAATGGCCTTGTATTTAGCGCTGGCAGCGCAAAAGAATTGGCGACTCGATTCAAGGAAGTTTCCGCTGATCGTGCTCGATTTGTTGCGGCAATCACGCTTGAAATGTTGGATGAATATTCCTGGGAACACCAAGGCGTTAAACTAGTAAATGCGCATCAGGCGTTGGCCGATGCAGTGATTAGTTCTAGGTTAGGGAAATAGATATGAAGATCACCGTCGTAGCAATGGGAAAAATCGGTCTTCCGCTGGCTGTGCAATTTGCACGTAAGGGCCACACGGTTATTGGTGCCGATGTGAATGAGACGACGGTTGCTCAAGTAAATGCGGGGATTGAGCCTTTTCCAGGTGAAGCCCACCTCGATCAATTTTTAGCTGAGGTTGTTGCAGCCGGGTCACTAGTGGCGACAACGGACACGACATCCGCTGTGGCACAAAGTGACGCGGTAGTAGTTGTCGTTCCACTTTTTGTTGATGCAGAGGGCGTCCCAGATTTTGGCTGGATGGATGCGGCTACGCAGGCAATTGGCGAAGGTCTTAAAGTCGGCACGCTGGTTTCCTACGAAACAACTTTGCCGGTAGGCACCACTCGAGATCGTTTTGCACCGATGCTCGAGAAGATCTCGGGGCTAAAAGCTGGAGTGGACTTCCATTTAGTATTTTCTCCAGAGCGTGTTTTCACCGGACGAGTATTTGCAGACCTACGTAAATATCCGAAGCTAGTGGGCGGCATTGATGCTGCCAGCGGTGCTCGTGGAGTTAAGTTTTATGAAGATGTATTAGATTTTGATGATCGACCAGATTTGGCGCAAGGAAATGGCGTTTGGGATCTTGGAAGTTCAGAAGCATCCGAACTCGCGAAATTGGCTGAGACAACTTACCGTGACGTAAACATTGCACTAGCTAATCAATTTGCGCTCTTTTCTGAAACGCACGGCATCGATGTGCAGAAAGTCATTGATGCGTCAAACTCTCAGCCTTTCTCTCACATTCACCGCCCTGGTATCGCCGTAGGTGGACACTGCATTCCAATTTATCCGCGAATGTATTTATGGAATGACCCTTCGGCCACTGTTGTTAGCGCCGCACGTAGCGCGAATGCTGCAATGCCTGCCCATGTTGTTAATACACTCGCAAAGATTCACGGTGACCTTAAGGGCCAACGGGTTGTCGTTCTTGGTGCGGCATACCGCGGCGGAGTCAAAGAGACTGCATTTTCTGGAGTATTTCCAACGGTGAAAGCGCTAAAAGATGCAGGTGCAACCGTTACCGTTCACGATCCGATGTACACCGATGCCGAACTCGCACATTATGGATTCGATTCCTACCACTACGGACAGGCTACTGATGCTGTGATTGTGCAAGCAGATCACTCTGAATATCGCGAACTCGACAGTTCAAAGTTTCCTGGCGTTCGTACCATTTTGGACGGCCGTGGCGTCACCACTGAAGGCAATTGGAGTGGAGTTCGCTATCACGTGGTTGGCCGCGCGCTGTAGGTCAGTAGACTAGGCGCCTCATGGCTCGCAACTTAGTAAACCTCGAAAGTGTTTCAAAAGCCTTTGATATCAAGCAACTTCTTGATCAAGTTTCTCTGGGAATCTCCGAAGGAGATCGCATTGGAATCGTTGGCAGGAATGGTTCGGGCAAAAGCACACTCTTGAAAGTCATGGCTGGAATTGAACCTCCTGATCAAGGTCGAGTAACTCGATCCAATGCAACACGCGTAGGCCTTCTCTCTCAAGTTGATGTTGCCGACCCTTCGGCGACAGTTCGCGATGTTGTTCTAGGCGATAAAGCAAAGCATGAATGGGCGAGAGACTCTGGAATCCGAGAGATCTTTGATGGCCTCTTCGGTGGACACTCAGACGAACTCTTTGATCGTAAATTTATTGCACTCTCTGGTGGAGAGCGACGAAGAGTTGGATTAGCCAAGTTACTCATCGATGATCTTGATTTAATTTTGCTGGATGAACCAACAAACCATCTGGATGTTGAAGGAGTTGCCTGGCTTTCACGACATCTCAATGAAAGAAAAGGATTAGCCGTCGCTGTCATCACTCACGATCGGTGGTTCCTGGACGCGGTAACAGAGCGCACATGGGAAGTTGTTAATGGCAGCGTTGAAGAATATGACGGCGGATACTCTGCATTTGTACTAGCTAAAGCAGAACGCGCCCGGCAGGCATCGGCAATGGAAGGCCGACGCAATCAGTTAATCCGTAAGGAATTGGCATGGCTTCGGCGTGGCGCGCCAGCACAAACGGTAAAGCCTAAGTTTCGTGTGGACGCTGCTAATGAATTGATTTCTAGTGAACCACCACCACGCGATGGCAATGAGTTGCTTCGCTTTGCGCGCAACCGCTTAGGCAATACGGTCTACGAAATTCACCATGCAAAGATTCACGCTGGCGACAAAGAGATCCTTGATGACGTGTACTGGAATATTGGACCTGGAGATCGAATCGGCATTGTTGGAATCAATGGCGCTGGTAAGACGACCCTCATGAGAATGCTGATGGGGCAAGTTAAACCTACTTCAGGGAAATTAGTCACTGGAGTAACAGTCAAACCTGCTTTCCTCACCCAACACTTAGACGAGCTCAATCCTGCATGGCGGGTGCTAGAGGCAGTAGAAAACATTGCTAACCACGTCGAATTGGGCAACGGCAAAACCCTTTCCGCCTCGCAATTGTGTGAGCGCTTAGGTTTTGATCGTGAATCACAATGGACTCCCGTAGGAGATCTTTCTGGTGGCGAAAAGCGAAGGTTGCAACTCACACGCTTATTGATGGACAGCCCCAACGTTTTGCTTCTTGATGAACCAACCAATGACTTTGATATCGAAACGCTGACTGAGCTAGAAGATTTGCTTGATAGTTATGGTGGAACGCTTTTGGTGATCTCCCACGACCGGTACTTCTTAGAACGAGTGTGTGATCGCTTTGTAGGCCTCCTTGGCGACGGTCAATTACGCGATCTTCCACGCGGAGTGAATCAGTATCTCGAACAACGCGAAGCGATGATCAAGAGCTCTAATGAGATCGAGGCGCCAACGAAGAAGATTTCCAACGCAGCTCAGGAGCGTCAACTCAAGAAAGATCTTTCCCGCGTTGAAAGACAGATAGAGAAGGCCGCAGAAAAGCTTGCCGAACTCTTACGCGAACAAGAGGAATCTGCCTTTGACGCCCCGCGTCTTATTGAAATAGCTTCAGAATTGGCTCTCGTCAGGGCCAATCAAGCCACTTTGGAAGAAGAATGGCTATCAACAACTCTTGCTTTAGGTAATTAGTAGGCTACCCAAATGCGTTTGGGACTTTTGGCGGCATTGGTTGGCTTCTTAATCGCACTTCAATCCCGTATCAATGGCGAACTCTCACATCAATTAGATAACCCGCTTCAAGCAGCTCTTTTCTCTTTTTCCTCTGGTCTTCTTGTTCTTGGCTTAGTGTCGGTCTTTATCCCTGGAGTAAGAAGTGGCGCAACAAAGATTCGCGTGGCAATTCGAGAAGGACACATTCAAAAGTGGAAGTTATTCGCAGGAACGCTCGGAGCAACGCTGGTTGCCGTTCAATCGCAAGTAGTCCCAATCCTCGGTGTTGCAATCTTCTCTGTGGCAACAATTGCGGGGCAAACAGTCGCATCCCTAGTAGTCGATCGCCTTGGATTATCTAGCGGAGGCAAAAGAGCGATAACTATGCGCCGAATAGTCGCATCAGTGATCACAATTGCTGCCGTGCTTGTATCGGTATGGGATCGAATTGATAGCCGGAACCTTTCATGGCTTCCGGTGACCATCTCAGGTCTAGCCGGAATTTTGGTGGGAATTCAGCGCGCACTCAACGGGAAAATCAACGAGTATTCACAGCAGAGCTTCACCACTTCATTGCTAAATTTTGTGACCGGAACAATATTTCTAGCGACCCTCTTTGGTCTTGGCTTGCTCACGAACCGAACGCATGTGAGCGCATTTGGTCATGGACCATGGTGGATCTATTTTGGCGGCATCGTAGGCGGCGTATATATTGCTTTTGCAGCAACAGTGGTTCAGCATTTGGGCGCACTAACTTCTACTTTTCTTACCGTCGGGGGCCAGCTTCTTGGATCCTTAATCATTGATCTGATAATCCCTACCCACGGAGTTAATGTGAGTGTCTATCTAATTTCTGGAATCGTAATGACGTATGCAGGTGTTGTTGTTGGATCGAATCAATCACGACGTGCGCGAAAGTAATGCCACGTCGCTGAAATGAGCGAAGCTCCTATAAAGAATGCGGCTAGTGCATATGAAGAACTTCTTACCCACGGAAGGCGCGCTGAGTAGAAGCCAGCCAGGGTAATTCCGACCCCCCATAAGAGTGCCCCCACGGCGTTAGCAGAGAGAAAGCGGTAGTAATTCATTTTTGCTACGCCAGCGATTGGGGGTACAAAACTTCGCACCCAAGGGAAAAAACGTGCAGCAACTACCGCCCACCAACCGCTGTGGTTATAAAAACGTTCAGCGGAACCCATCATCCGAGCGATTCGCGGCGAGGGATTCCTTTGTAAATATGGCCGTCCAACGGTTCGGCCTAGAACATAGCCAACTTGGTCTCCCAAGAAGGCGGCGATGAAGATAACCAAGCACAGAAGAGAAATATTGAGGCTGTGATGGGTGGCTACAACGAGTCCTGCACTAAAGAGGACTGAGTCCCCAGGAAGAAAAAAACCAAGAAGTATTGCCGTCTCGCCAAATAAAACCACCGCGACCACTACATAAAAAAGAAATGGTGCGAGAGTTGAAAGTTGTGCATCAAAAGATGCAGCTAATTCGATCACACGCATTTCTTTACGGCGGCAGCCACTGCTAAGACAACATTCGGATCGAAAACACTTGGAACAATGAATGAGGCATTCAATTGCTCTGGTGAGACACAGTCGGCGATTGCCTCTGCCGCAGCAACGAGAAGCTCATCAGTGATCTTATGAGCGTGAGCATCGAGTAGACCGCGGAAGATTCCAGGAAATGCCAAGACGTTGTTGATCTGATTTGGCTGATCACTTCGTCCAGTTGCTACAACGGCTGCATATTTACGCGCGATATATGGATCGATCTCGGGATCGGGATTAGCCAAGGCGAAGACAATCGAGTCCTTACCCATGGAAGCTATGTCAGCCTCCTTCAAAATATTCGCGGCGCTAACACCGATGAAGATATCCGCCCCCGCCAAACTTTCGGCAAGGGTGCCAGTGATGTTGTTGGGATTACAGTTATCAATAAACCATTGACGCATGGGATCTTCAGTGACCGTTGCTTTATTGATTGCTCCCTTGGTATCGAAAGCAACAATGTTCTTAGCACCACTAAGCATAAGAAGGCGAGCGATGGCGGTTCCGGCAGCCCCCGCGCCACTCATAATGATTCGACAATCCGCCAACTCTTTATGAACAAGCTTCAACGAATTGCGAAGTGCCGCAAGAACAACAATGGCCGTTCCGTGTTGATCATCGTGAAAAACAGGAATATCAAGGAGTTCGCGCAAACGGCGTTCAACCTCAAAACAACGTGGAGCCGAAATATCCTCAAGGTTGATGCCTCCATAAACAGGGGCAATCAGTTGGACGGTGCGAACGATCTCATCAACATCCTGGGTATCAAGGCAGACTGGCCATGCATCAACGTCTCCGAAGCGCTTGAAGAGCGCCGCCTTTCCTTCCATAACAGGAAGCGCCGCAGCAGGTCCAATGTTTCCAAGGCCCAGAACTGCTGATCCGTCTGTCACTACTGCAACTGTATTTCGCTTGATCGTAAGGCGCCGCGCGTCGGATGGATCATCAACGATCGCTTGGCAAATTCGTGCAACACCTGGTGTGTATGCACGAGAGAGATCATCGCGAGTCTTCAATGGGACCTTTGATTGAATTTCAATCTTGCCACCTAAGTGCAGCAAGAAGGTCCGGTCGCTAACTTTACGTACCGTTAATTCAGGATGAGCGGAAATGGCTTTGGAGATTTCTTCGGCATGTTCTGCGTTACTTGTATCGCAGGTTACGTCAACGACTACTCGCTCTAGTAGAGATTCAACAACATCTAGCGCCGTAATTGTTGCTCCAGCGTTAGTGATTGCCGCCGTTACCAGGGCAACAGGTTGTGCAGAGGGTGCTCCCTCAACGCGAATAGTAATTCCGTACCCAGGACTTGTTGATGCCATTTTTATACCACTCCATATAGTCGGTCGCCCGCGTCGCCAAGACCCGGAACGATATATCCAAGCTCGTTGAGCTTTTCATCTAGCGCACCAGTCACAATTGTTATTGGTACGTTGGAATCCTTAAATGCATCTTCCACGAAAGCAATACCTTCGGGAGCTGCAAGTATGCAGATTGCGGTGATATCTGTCGCGCCACGTTCTATAAGAAAGTTAAATGCAGCTACCAATGTTCCGCCCGTAGCCAACATTGGATCCAGAACAAAACACTGACGTCCTGATAAGTCTTCAGGCAATCGATTTGCGTAAGTGCTGGCCTTTAAAGTTTTTTCATCCCTCACCATGCCAAGGAAACCAACTTCTGCCGTTGGTACAAGTCGGACCATGCCTTCGAGCATTCCTAGACCTGCGCGCAGGATTGGCACGACGACCGGACGAGGCTCGGCCATTTTTAGCCCTTGAGTTTGTGTCACGGGGGTTTTTATCGAAACTGTTTTAGTGCGGACATCGCGCGTGGCTTCGTAGGCAAGCAAAGTTACGAGTTCTTCCACAAGACGACGAAATGTTGGAGAGTCTGTTCTCTCATCTCGAAGCACTGTCAATTTGTGAGAAATGAGGGGGTGATTGGCAACGTGAACTTTCATGCTCCCTACCTTACAGGGCTTTCTTTCCCAAGAAATGAGTGTCAGTATGGACACTGAGAGGTGTGACCGACGCGCGAAAAAGGGGGCCGCAATGACTAACGATGTAGATATTGCAGTTGCTGCTTGGCACGAAGACGGACGCTGGACACTTGCTGAATTACCCGATGCGCATGATTTAGCACACATTATTGAAGGTCTGAAAGCGCAACAAACAAACGGTGGGGCAATTGCGCTGATTTCAATAGACGAAGAGTTCTTCATGGTCATCCGTGTACTTGGCTCGCACATACGAATGCTGCTCAGTGATGCTACCTGTGCGTTCGATTATGAAGTTGCTGCCGAATTTATTGAGTTAGCCGATCTGCCTTTTCCCGAAGAAGATGACGAACCTTTGCCTACTGGCCATCTCGATATTTTGGCAGACCTTGGAATGAATCACATGGAGATCTCGGCGCTTTGCGATGACGCCGAACTTTTTCCTGACGAACAGTTAGATGCCATTGCCACTCGTTTAGGTTTCGGAGAACAGTTTCGAGAATTGCTAGATCTGTAATTTGAAACGATATGAATAATAACGAAGCGATGGTCCTTGCCATTAAACTTGCAGAAGGCGCAGCGGCCACGTCAGGTGACGTTCCTGTTGGCGCGATAATTCTTAACTCTGCCGGTGAAGTGATCTCGACAGGAACCAATGAGAGAGAACTCCACAGCGATCCAACAGCTCATGCCGAAATTGTGGCTATTCGGAGTGCTGCTGAAAAAACAGGATCATGGAGACTGGATGATCACACGCTCGTTGTGACACTTGAGCCGTGTGCAATGTGCGCCGGGGCGATCTCTCAAGCAAGAATCCCTCGTCTTGTATTTGGCGCGTGGGACGCAAAAGCAGGCGCAGTTGGTTCTGTATGGGATGTCCTGCGAGACCCACGATCGCTACATTCGATTGAAATTACAGCGGGAGTCCTCGAGGATGAATGCTCAACTTTGCTTAAAAGGTTTTTTGAGGGGCATCGGGAAAGAAAATAATTTTGATGTATCCTCGCTCCTGGTGGCGTGTCCGAGCGGCCAAAGGAGCGCGCCTCGAAAGCGCGTGTTGGGGAAACTCAACCGTGGGTTCAAATCCCACCGCCACCGCTCTTAGATAATAATTTCGTACGATGGATTAAGGATTGTTAGCGAGCCATTTGATTCGCCAACCATTCCTTCTGCCCTCAATTGTGATCCAACATCAAGTCCTGCAATGTCGCGCCGACCTAAGAATTGCAACGTAACTCCGCCTGTTTCATCCCAGACTTCTACTTCAACAATTGGTGCCGAGTCACGAGGTGCCGATTTAATTGAGGTAACGCGGCCTTGAACATGAGCACGCTCCCGCCACGTGATTTTGCCAATGGGAGTCATATTCTCTGCGTAATGGCTCATTGGTTCGTTGTTCCTGAATGAAACAGCCGTAGCCGCTTCAATGCGTGGCAGCGTTGGCGCAACAACAACTTCTTCATGCTTTTCGTGAACAACTACGTCACGGCCCGAAATAATCGTGGCCACGTCAAAAGGAACGATGGTTGCAACCACGCGAGGCAATTGTGAGATTGGCCTTGCTATCTCTTCAGCGGTTTGATCATGCAATAACTTGCCAAGCACGGGTGCGTATGAGCGACGCGGCAATAGAAGAGTCACCTCAACATCGGGGTGGGTGGTTGCTCGAATCGCATAATCCATTGCTGCATTAGGTAGGCGTCGATCTGGGCAGTCAATCAGTTCTAGAGTGACATCGCCGAGCGCTGGTGAAGCTGCCCACGCTTTGCGAATCTCTTCCGCGCGCTGGTCGTCTATAACAAAGTGCACTGCTGAAAGTGAATGTGGATTAAGGCTTCTCGCATATCGAACAGCACCAACAGTGGCAACATCCACGCTATCGACCAAGATCGTCACATCATGTTTGCTAATTGATGTAGCTCGGGATTCATCAGCACGCAAGTTAAGTGCGGCCTGTTCCCTGCGGTATTGACGGTTAAGGCGAAGAAGTGAGAAGACGGCGATCGGGGCGATAGTGATTACCAGCCATGCGCCTTCGGTAAATTTAACAACCGCAAATACAAATACAACAATGACAGAAACCGATCCCGAGAGACCATTGATAAACATCTTAACTTTCCATGCACCTAGACGATTCTTATACGCATGTTTTGCCATTCCAAAGCCCGCCAGCGTGAAGCCCGTGAAAACTCCCAACGCATAAAATGCCACGAGGTGGTCAACCGATGCCCCTGTGATAATTACGAGTGCAGAGGCAGCAGAAGCAAGGAAAATAATTCCATTTGAGAAAGCTAAGCGGTGGCCGCGTTTTGTTAGCTGATGCGGTAAGTAACCATCAGTGGCAACGAAGTTACAAAGGATTGGGAAGGCGCTATATGTGGTATTCGCTCCAGCAAAAAGAATAAGCATTGTCGCGGTTTGTACGAAGATGAAGAAGATTTTCCCCCCAGCGCCATCCCCGAGTGCAACCTTCGCGATCTGTGAGATCACGGTTGGTGTGCCAGTTTCATACGGCATTGCGTGAATTCGTTGTGCGAACCAGGAAACGCCAAGTACTAGCGTTCCCAAGATGGAACTCATGATGACTAAAGTGCGACGGGCGTTTACATCTTCAGGAACCTTAAACAGTGCAACGCCATCGGATATTGCTTCCAGGCCAGTTAGCGAGGAACCTCCGTTAGCAAAGGCGCGCAAGAGAATGAAAATCGCACTGAAGGTCAATAAACCATGAGCTTGCCCAACTGCGACGGTACCTGGAATATCAGTGGCCAAGACATTCAGGTGTCCGGTGAAGGTTTTAATTAGCCCGGTTACAAATACAACCGCCATCGCGCCAATGAATAGATAAGTAGGCATCGCAAAGGATTTACCTGCTTCCTTGACACCACGAAGATTTCCGTAAGTAATAAGAATGATGACTCCGAGAGTCATGTAAACCTTGCCTGCATGCATGGAAGGGAATGTGGAAATGATCGCGGCAACACCGGCGGCGGATTGAATTGCGACGGTAACGATGTAATCCAGCATTAACGCAACTGCGGCTACAACTGACATTGTTGAACCGAAATTGTCTCGGGTGACTATGTAGGCACCACCCGTTTTCGTATAAACGGCAATTACGTTGCGATAGCTCAAGGTAACGATCAAAAGAATAATGAGAATGACTAAGGTCATCGGCATCATCAAAGCAAAAGACGCTAGCCCAAATGCCGGAAGTAAGGCAATGAGAATTTGCTCACTTCCGTAAGCCGAGGATGAAATACAGTCACTTGAGAGAATCCCGAGAGCGAATTTCTTTGCTAAACGCTGATGTCCCAACGAGTGTCGGTTGAGTGGATTGCCCAAAAGTGTTCGTTTAACCTTGTAGGAAAGCGGATCCCGTAAATGGGCATGTTCCCGAAGCGGTTCTGGTGCAGGTGCACCATCAGTCCAAGACTTAGGCACTGGGTCTCCCTATAAACGAAATCAGCACGTTTTTCACTCTCTCTATCCTAGAGCGTATGCTCTGGCTATGCGCACAAAACTATATATAAACGGTGAATGGGTCGATGGCATTGGCAAAGTTGCAGTTCATGATCCCAGCGATGGATCGGTAATAGCCGAGGTCTCTATCGCAGGAGATGCAGAATGCGAAGCGGCAGTTGCAGCCGCAGACGCAGCATCGGTCTCGTGGGCAAAAACCGCCCCCCGCTTTAGATCTGAGATATTGCGTAAAGCATTCGAAATTATGACGGCGGAAAATGAAGCGATCGCTACTTTAATTTCGCGCGAAAATGGAAAAGCAATGCCTGATGCGCGTGGAGAAGCGGCCTACGCCGCAGAGTTCTTCCGTTGGTTTGCTGAAGAAGCAGTGCGTACACCTGGAGATTTCCGTAAGTCGCCATCAGGTGACAAGCGCATTCTCGTAACACATCAGCCAATTGGTCTTTCAATTTTGATCACACCATGGAATTTTCCTGCAGGTATGGCCACTCGCAAGATTGGTCCAGCAGTGGCAGCGGGATGCACAATGATTTTGAAACCAGCAACCGAAACACCTCTTACCGCCTTGTACATCGTTGATGTTATGGAGCGTGCAGGTTTGCCTAAGGGAGTTCTAAATCTTGTTCTTCCTGAAAAATCCGGCCCTGCAATTTCTAAGATGTTGCACGATGATCGAGTAAAGAATCTTTCCTTCACCGGGTCTACCGAAGTTGGTCGGATTATTTTAAAAGAAGCTGCAGATAAAGTAATTCGTTGTTCAATGGAGCTCGGCGGAAATGCACAAGTGATTGTGCACGATGATGCAGATCTTGCAGTGACGATTCCACAGCTACTTCTTGCCAAAATGCGAAATGGTGGTGCTGCTTGCACTGCAGCAAACCGTATTTATGTGCAACGTCCTATCGCAGATAAGTTCATTGCAGAACTCACAAAGTCCATGGCAGCATTCGTTGTAGGCCGTGGAACAGACGCGGGCACCACCCTTGGTGCAAGTGTGTCCTTGAAAGAGCGCAACAAAATTGCAGAAATCGTTGATGAGTCAATTGCTGCCGGCGCCAAGGTTCAAGTCGGTGGAACAAAGCCTGATGGCGAAGGCGCTTTCTACCCTGCGACAGTTTTAACTGTTGAGCGAGATAATCCGATTCTAAATCACGAGATCTTTGGTCCCGTTGCACCTGTCGTCATCTTCGACACTGACGAAGAAGGAATTGCGTGGGCAAATGACACTGATTTCGGTCTGATTAGTTACGTATTTTCTGGAAGCCTCACTCGTGCGTTGCGCACTGCAGAAGCAATGGAATCGGGAATGGTTGCCATCAATAAGGGCGTTATTTCAGATCCAGCGGCACCATTTGGTGGCGTGAAGCAATCTGGTCTAGGCCGCGAAGGTGGATTCGATGGAATCCATGAATTCCTTCAGACTAAATACATCGGGGTCGAGATCTAGTTAGGAGAGAAAAGCTATTAGCGCGGCTCAATAAATTAGGTGGTTTTTTGTCCTAATTATCGCTTCGATGGTCGCCATTGAATGAACTAGATCACGAGAGCTCACTTCGAAACTCTCACTTAGATTGCCGCATAAATAATTTAAATAACTCTTTCCTTGATCGGGTGAAATATCGAGACTTATGAAACCATTCTTGATCTCATACCGGATTGGTATGCCGCACTTTGATTCCTGAATGAGGCCAAGTTCTAGTAACGATTTTGCTTCTCTTTTATAGCGTCTTCCGTTTAATAACTTCAGAATTGGAGCCAGATTCCAATAGTTGACTCGCCTTATTGGAGCCATTTTAGTTGAAAGTGAACCTCTGTCAGGTAATGGCCGGTAGTAACTTGAAGCCCTTCCATTTTTCATAAGAGGATTTTACCTCAAGTACCACATCTCAAATTACGAATATTTGCACTTCGAGTCTTTCCTGCGTACTGCCATTTGCCGTTAATAAAGGCCTTCGCATAGGCCATTCCGTAGTAGGAACTAGGCTGATTGTTTTTACAGGCAACTTTTACATCTTGAATCTTAACAATTAATCCGGAAGAGCTCGGAGTCAATGGATTTGTTTCGGAGCTGTGTATGAAGTGATCCGAGAAGAATTGTTGTGAGTGCTGTACTTCTTAGGCCGACCACCCCATGTTGCCGTCAGCCCACTTAGGATCATTAATTGATCCAGCTACTTGTTCTTTATGATGCCCTTTGCCAGACGACCAACGGCGATCAATCTCAAGAGAGATGGAATCGATGAGCTGGCGCATTTCCTTTTCGTTGTCAAACGTTTTTATATCAAACCAGCGGAAGTGATTAGTTTCTGGGTCAAACCGGTGATGGCGCACGGTATAACTCTTAATAGTTTTGTCTTTTGGATCGACCTCGGCCATTTGGCTAGCACCCTCACCTGTATAAAAACATCGATGAGCGCAGAATAGAGCATCCATCTTTGTGGAGGTGGAAGGGCCAATGAGCGATATCAATATGGCTAGGGTTCCGAGGTAAGAAAAAGATGGCGGAGGATAGGGGATTTGAACCCCTGAAAGGTTGCCCTTTACACGCTTTCCAAGCGTGCGCACTCGGCCGCTATGCGAATCCTCCGTGGAGAACTCTATCGGTGCTCTTAACTATGCTTAGACCAGATCCCTCGCGCGGCGTTACCGTGCCAAACTCCCCCAGGGCTGGAAGGCAGCAAGGGTAGGCACGCTCTAGCGGGTGCGCGAGGGGTCCTTTTATGACCTTATCTATGGAAAGGGGAAGCCGATGAGTTTGGCGCTTTATCGCAAATATCGTCCCTCCCTCTTTGCTGACGTTATTGGGCAAGAGCATGTAACTGTGCCACTTTCTAATGCATTGGCATCTGGTCGAATTCATCACGCTTATCTATTTTCTGGACCACGCGGTTGCGGAAAAACATCGAGCGCTCGCATTATGGCGCGCAGTCTTAATTGCGAAAAGGGACCAACGCCAGATCCATGTGGCAAATGCCAGTCATGTACTGACCTTGTAGCAAATGGGCCGGGGTCGCTGGATGTTATTGAACTTGATGCGGCAACACATGGCTTGGTAGATGATGCGCGCGATCTTCGCGATAAAGCATTCTTTGCGCCAGTGAGCAGCCGTTACAAGATCTACATTATTGACGAAGCACATCAGCTTGGGCCAGGCGCTGCCAATGCGCTTTTGAAAGTTGTTGAAGAGCCGCCACCTCACGTGATTTTTATTTTCGCAACAACAGAGCCAGATAAATTGATTTCAACTATCCGCTCACGAACACACCACTACCCATTTCGTTTAGTGCCTCCGGGAATTTTGGCTGCGCACTTAGAAAAGGTCTGCAACTCTGAAGGTGTCAAAGTTGCAAAGGGAGTTATTCCGTTAGTTGTGCGTGCTAGCGGTGGATCAGTGCGCGATGCACTCTCTGTCCTGGGACAACTCCTTGCAGGTGCAGGTGATCAAGGTGTGAGTTATGACATTGCCATTCAACTTCTTGGCTTCACGGATGGCGCATTACTTGACGACGCAGTAGATGCCCTTGCCGCCCGCGATGGTGCAACACTCTTTAAAACAGTTGATCGCGTCATTGAATCAGGTCACGACCCCCGACGTTTTGCTGCTGATTTCCTTGAACGCTTGCGCGATCTCATGATCGTTGACGCCCTCCCAGAAGGTGGCGCCACTGCCATTTTGCGTGAAGTTTCTGATGACCAACTTCAGCGCATGCGTAATCAAGCCCAAAATATTGGCTCTGCAGGACTTTCTCGCGCAGCCGACATCGCAGCGGAGGGTCTGACTCAAATGCGCGGCGCCACTGCCCCACGACTAATGCTTGAACTCATTTGTGGCCGCATGTTATTGCCGCTGGGTGATTCATCCGATCGAGGATTATTAGTGCGTGTAGAACGTCTTGAGCGCGCCGAAAGTTTGGCACCGATGACTTCAGCACCGATGACTTCAGCACCAACGCGCGCAGTTGAACCGAAGCCAGTGGTGGCGCCGAAGCCAGTAGAGGACGCGGCATTATCGGTGGAAGCGAAATCAAACGACGGAGTCGACGCTAAAAAAGTTCTTCCCGCGTCGACGAGTCGTGTTGATGAGCCGATTGTTGCGCAATCTGCAAAACCAACAGGGACCACAGATATTGCAGGGCTTCGTAGGTTGTGGCCGGATGTTATTGAAGATGTAAAGAAGCGCCGTCGCCTTACTTGGTCATTACTGAGTACCAGCGCGCAAGTTCTTGGATTCGATGACACAGCTATAACCATTGCAATCGTTAACGCTGGTGCGCGCGATTCCTTCATACGTTCAGGTAGTGACGAGATCTTGCGTCAATCCTTTGTGGACATTGTTGGACTTGATCGTAAGATCGAAGTTGTTGTAGATCCATCAATCAATCCAAATACGCCGCAAGCGCGCGCCGTCCGTGTTGATGAAGCACCGACAGATGGCAATCTACTTTCTGGTAAAGCGTTGCTTACTCAAGAACTCGGCGCAGAATTTATTAGCGAGACACCAAATCCATGAGTGGCATGTATGAAGGTG
>CAIYBL010000102.1 GCA_903924485.1 uncultured Actinomycetes bacterium | reverse complement strand
TCAACCGTAGCCACTATTGAGACACAGATGATTCAAGTGACTCGCACTCTCTTCTCGATGGGCCGCGATTCCTCTATGCCTTCAGCTTTTGGTGTTGGTCATAAAAAGTTCCAAACCCCATGGAATGCTACGGTCTTCACCACCGCCTTCGTCCTAATCTTCTTCATTGGATCCCAGTTCATTAAATCAGTGAATGACATCGCGCAAGCAGGTGTTGCCGCAATTGGCATTCAAATTTGTTTCTACTACGCCCTGGCCTCGTTGTCGGTAATTGTTCTCTACCGCCGTCATCTCTTTCGCAATGTACAGACATTTTTCTTGGTTGGGGTATGGCCAGCTCTTTCTGGACTATTCCTCATCGCCGTTCTCATCAAGGTCATTCCGACGTTAAGCCACTTAGCCCTTTGGGTTGGAGTCGGAACTGTTGCAATTGGCGTAATTCCAATGACAATCTATTGGTCACAAGGTTCTGCCTACTTTAAGAGGCCCACTTCAGAGGAACGACATGCGCAGCTGCCGTAAGATTTACACTGTGCTAGGCAAATGATTGGATCTATTTCATGAACTCTCTTGAAACAGCTATCTCTCACATGCTCTGGTCTGACCAGAAATTCTTTGACTTAGTTTTGCAATTACCCGAGGAATCCCTTGCTCTGACGGCGGCTCCTGGTGAATGGAGCGTTGGTCATTTGATGATGCACTTTGTTGAAAGCGCAGAATGGTTTCAATTTTGCCTTACTAAGACTCCATGGGCGGAACATCTACCCGCACAGACCATGGCTGATGTGCGACGTTTAAAAGCACATCTTGCAGACCTTGCGCCAGCTTTCACACTTCAGGTGGGCTTGGAGGATGAATTACTCACTATCGATACAGGTGAAGAAGTCATGACAGCCCAACGCTCCATGATCTTGTCTCAGGCCGTTGTGCACACAGCAGAGCACAAAGGCCAGATCGCATCAATCCTTCGCAGCAACGGGGTTGTTTTTGACTTAGACCGCCTAGATGTTTGGCATTTCTCACGTAAACATTAAAAAATGGCAATAAAGGCTAACCAGAACTTTTTCCCTATTGACTCACAGAGTTGAGTAAAGCCACTTGCTGCGGCGTCAAGGTGACCACCTGCATGATCTCTTTCAACTGAGCAACTGAACGTGCACTTGCGAGTGGCGCGCTCACCGCAGGATTTGCTCGCAGCCACCCTAAAGCGACCGCGGCAATAGAAGTTGAGTTTTCCTTTGCAATTTCATCAAGTGTCTCAATAACTTTGTAGCCCTTTACGTTCTGATAATTCTGAACATCCTCTGCACGAACAGAATCCACAGTGATTCCTGGACGATACTTACCCGTGAGAAATCCCCGTGCTAGTCCAAAAAATGGCAGCAGTGAAATCCCAAATTCTTCCAGAACGGATCTCTGTTCGGTCTCAAACGGGCTTCTTTCCATCAGGTTGTATTCATCTTGCAGCGCTACGTATTTCGCAAAGCCATTCTGTTGCGACGTCTCTAATGCCAAGCGCAATCGCGGCGCCGTGTACTGAGATGCAGCGATATGGTGAATCTTGCCAGCCTTGATCTCTTCTGTGTACGCACCCAGTGTCTCCTCTAGAGGAGTATTCGGGTCATCTGTATGCGAGTAATACAGGTCAATGTGATCGGTCTGCAACCTGCGCAAAGAATCCTCCAGCGCCCCTTTGATGTTGGATGCGGATAGTCCTGGACGAGTAGAAAGCATGGAAACCTTTGTGGCGATGACAAGACCGTGCCTATTGCCGCGTGATTTCATCCACTTTCCTATGATCGTTTCAGATTCGCCACCAACATGGCCCTGCGCCCACTCGGAATAAACATCAGCTGTATCAATAAAGTTTCCGCCACCCGCAACATAGGCATCTAGAACCTCAAAGGATTCTGATTCATTGGCGCTCCAGCCAAATACATTTCCTCCAAGACATAGAGGGTAGACACGTAGCTGGGTTTGAGTGATTGTGATCATTGTCCAAACCTACCTTGTGGGTATAGAAATATCGTATGAAGTTCTGGCCACATGCGTCAGTGCGTACGTCGATCCCTGGAATGGGTCTGGCGATCGTTTTAGTTGTCGCCTCCGCTTATCCAGTCCTGGCAGCTACTCGCACCCTCACAATTAGTGCCGCTGACAAGATAGTCGTCGGGGCGATTGCCAACTTCACTCTCAATGATTCGACCAAGTCCTCCAGCGATTTCATCACATGGGATTTCAACACCAAAGATGGCATACAGATTGATAAAGCTGGCTATCGCGCCACCTACGTATTCCCTACTTCTGGTACTTTTACAATTCGCGCCACAGTCAAAGGTGCCAAGGGGATTTCTATCTCTAAGGCCAAAACCATCACGATTGTTGGGCGCTCCTACCAAGAGTCAGAAGCAATCACGCAACAAAATTGTCAATACAGCGCCGAGTCTCCCCTAGTCATAGAGAACTTGAAGATTTCAAATGTTGTCGGCAATGCCATTGATCTTGAAAACTGCTCACACATCATCATCAGAAACAACTACATAACTGGAACCGATTCGGTCGACAGAGTGGATGACTCCGTTGGAAACGCCATCCATATCCGAAACTCATCCGACATTAAGATCCAAAACAACATCATCATCAATAATCAAAGCGGCATGCTTATATACGGAAGGTCAGCGTTTGAGCCTTTAAAGGATGTCCTCATTTCAGGAAACTACATCTCCGGATCTCGTTGGGATCAATCAGTCAAGGTCGTCTTTGGGTCTGGGATAGAGATGAGCAATAACATAGCGCGAGATAACGGGGATTTC
>CAIYBL010000101.1 GCA_903924485.1 uncultured Actinomycetes bacterium | reverse complement strand
TTCGCATGCCCATGCCCCATTTCAAACTTTTCTTTAAGGTGGGCAACCTGCTCCATGTGCGCCAGCTTGGAAACCTTCTTCAGCTCTTTCATCCAGTGCTCAATAGGTTTTCCATACTTTCTCTCTATAGATGGAAAGTAGGAAGCTGGACCCATTACTTTCTTCTCAGCCGTGCTCCAATCATAAATTAATCAAACCAAAATATAGAGAAGAGTCGCCCTATAAGCCGGATCCTGTCGTTCTTGCGAACGGATCACCATCCATCTAGTTCCGCAATTACTCACGGAATCAAGCGACCTACCCAATAGCTCGAACGAGCAGTTCTCAAGCGCTATCTGTCTGGTCTTGCTCCAAGTGGGGTTTACCTAGCCATATACGTTGCCGTAAATGCTGGTGGTCTCTTACACCACCGTTTCACCCTTACTCATTTGCATGAGCGGTTTATTTTCTGTGGCACTGATCCCGCGGATTGCTCCGGGTGGGCGTTACCCACCACCTTGCTCTATGGAGTCCGGACTTTCCTCGGTACTCCTAGAAAACTAGTTGTAACGCGGTGATCCGGGCGACTCTTCTTAGGCAAAGGATACCTTTGCGTATAGGTACAAAGAAACCCATTAAATAGGCGTGATTTGCGATGGAACTGCCGAAGATAGAAGGTCTTCGCGTACGATGGCACACATGGCCAGCGCACATTTGTCACATGATCCCAAATGGACTCGGGCAAATACTATTTTTTCTGGCCCACGTGAAGGTGCCGATGTAGCGCTAATTGGAATACCCGCACATGAGGTTTCATTATCGGCCACTTCTGCCCATCAAACACCTGGGGCTATCCGAGATGCTCTTGCTAGGTATTCCACCTATTCAAGTGCACACAACATTGATCTTCGCGACATCTCACTGTGCGACTTGGGAGATGTTGATTCCCCAGATCACGAGTCAGGCGAGAAGAAAGTTGCAATGGCCGTTGCTAGTGCGCGAACCAATCACAAATTACTCATTGCTTTAGGTGGCGATAATTCGATTACTTACTCAGTTGCCGCGGGCATGTGGTCTAACTTATCAAAAATTGGATTGATTACTTTAGATGCCCATCATGATTTACGTGATGGAGTTTCTAATGGCTCCCCCGTATGGCGATTGATACAGGCGGGATTGTCTGGCAAAAACATTGTGCAAATAGGAATTTCCGATTTTGCCAATAGCCGCGAGTACTCACAACGCGCAAGGGATGAAGGCATTCACGTAGTCACTCGTGATGCTCTTCGTAAGCGCCCGATGGCCGATGTGATGGCCGAGGCTTTGGAGATTTCTGGCGCCGATGGTCGTGAAATATATGTAGACCTTGATGTTGATGTCTGTGATCGTGCGGTAGTTCCAGCTTGTCCTGCATCAGTGCCTGGCGGAATCAGCGCCGATGAATTGCGTGAGGCTGCTTTCTTGGCTGGTGCCGATGCGCGAGTGCGCGCGATTGATATCACCGAAATAGATGCGACGCTGGATACGCCAGATCAGCGCACGATTAGGTTAGCTGCGTTATTGGTTTTAGAGGCCGCATGTGGTGTTGCTTCACGAAAGAATTAACGAAGCTCTTTCACAACCGCTTTAGCTGCTGCAACTACTTTTCCTGATTGCACAAGTGTCACTGCCGCTTCAAGTTCTGGCGATAGGAAACGATCTGGGCCCACTCCTGCAACAACTGTGCGAAGTTCCTTAACCACACTGGCCGTTGCTGGCGCTGGAGTGAATTCCTTGCGGAACTCAATAGCGCGCGCGGATGTCACAAGTTCGATCGCCAATATACGTGAAAGGTTTTCTACTACCTTGCGTAACTTGCGCGCAGCGCTCCACCCCATGGACACGTGATCTTCTTGCATCGCAGAACTTGGAATGGAATCAACGCTGGCAGGAGATGCAAGTCGTTTGTTTTCACTGACGAGGCCGGCTTGTGTGTATTGGGCGATCATGAGTCCAGAGTCCACACCTGGGTCGTGAGCAAGAAATGGCGGTAGACCAGAGGATCTGTGTTGATCGAGCATGCGGTCGGTTCGGCGTTCAGAGATAGAACCCAGATCGGCTGCTGCAATAGCGAGGAAATCAAGTACATAGGCAACGGGTGCGCCATGGAAATTACCGTTGGATTCCACGCGACCATCGGGCAAAACAACGGGATTATCAATAGTGCTTTGCAGCTCTCGCGCTGCAATCGTGGATGCGTAATCAACGGTATCGCGGACAGCACCAGCAACTTGTGGTGCACAACGAAGTGAATAAGCATCTTGCACTCGTGAATCATTTTCAAGGTGAGAGGCAACAATTCCTGAATCTCGCAACATCGCGTAGATATTTGCAGCACTCACGGCTTGTCCGACCTGAGGGCGAAGTGGTGCGTGAAGGTCGGGGGCGAAAACACGATCGGTTCCTAATAGTCCCTCGATACTCATCGCTGCGGTGATATCGGCAACGGTGCAAAGCTCATATAAATCAGCGCACGCCATGATCAACATGCCCAGCATTCCGTCAGTTCCGTTAATTAGCGCTAGACCTTCTTTTGCTTCTAGTTCGATCGGCGTGATACCCGCTGCCTTCATGGCGCTCAGTGATGGCATTTCCTTGCCGGAAGAATCATGAACAACGCCCTCGCCCATCATCGCAAGTGCGCAATGCGAAAGAGGTGCAAGGTCGCCGCTACATCCGAGTGATCCGAACTCTGGGACTACAGGCGTGATGCCAGCGTTCAGGAAATCAGCATAAATCTGCGCGACGGCAACGCGAACACCAGTGCGTCCTGATGTCATGGTGCGAAGACGCAAAAACATCAGCGCCCGTACAACTTCGCGTTCTACCGCTGGGCCAACGCCCGCAGCATGCGAACGAATGAGTGATTTCTGAAGTTGCGTGCGATCTTTCACATCAATGTGGCGATTGGCTAGCGCACCAAATCCCGTCGAGACACCGTAGACAGGAATTCCGCCAGCAGCGTATTCGTCAATGTATGTACGAGTTTTGGCAATAGCTGCGATGGCTTCGGGTGTGATGACAACTTTGGCACCGTGACGTGCAACGTTGATGACATCATCAAAGGTGACTCCGCTGATTCCTAGATTTACAGTTTTATTTGACTCGGACACCATGGCGCCATACCTCATCTATTAATTGGACACCGGGGCGATAAGCCAGGTGCATATATGTGTGCGTTCCTAAAATGGAGAAATCTGCGCTGGCACCTCTGCCTAAATGTCCAACATCAGTGCGACGAAGTGCTTGTGCGCCGCCTTTTGTGGCTGACCAGAGGGCTTGTTCTGGCGAGAAATACATGTCCCGCACTGCTACGGCGATTACAAAGGGCATGCTCGTTGTGTACGAACTTCCTGGATTGCAGTCCGAGGCCAAGGCAACGCTTACGCCTGCCTCAAAGAGTCTGCGGGCATCAGGGTAAGTAGAACGAGTAGAGAATTCTGCACCTGGCAACAAGGTCGCAACTGTGTTGGAATGTGAAAGTGCTGCAATGTCGGCATCGGACAAGTGACTTACATGATCTACCGATGCCGCACCTAACTCAACGCCCAATTGCACTCCTTCGCCTGGTTGGAGTTGATTGGCATGCAATCTAGGAAGGAGGCCTTTTGCCATACCTGCCTGCAATATCTTGCGAGCTTGCTCCGGTGTAAATGCACCCTTGTCACAAAAAACATCAATCCATTTTGAATTCGGTAGGGCAGCATCCAACATCGATCCACAGACCAGATCTACGTAATCTTCTGGTGAATCTTTGAATTCTTTAGGAACAATGTGAGCGCCAAGAAATGTTGTCTCATCAGTCAACTGTTTAGCCACGGCCAGACTTCGTGCTTCATCATCAACGGTCAACCCATAACCTGATTTGGTTTCCATGGTCGTTGTTCCCGAGGCAGTTGCTTCAGCAAATAGCCTGCGTGCACTTGCAAGGAGATCTCCATTGCTGGCCGCGCGTGTGAGTTCAACGGTGTAATTGATTCCACCTGCTGCGTATGCCTCACCCTGCATGCGGGCACGAAATTCTGCACTTCGGTCCCCCGCAAAAACTAAATGCGTATGACTGTCGACAAAACCTGGAATAACGCAACGTCCATGAGAATCAACGGTATTGCTTATGTCCTTGCTAGATACATCTCCTGCTGTGCCAACCCATGTGATGATTTCATCTTCTACGATGAAGGCTGCATTTTCGATTATCCCCAGTGGCGAACCATCTACAGAGAGATCGTTCGTCACAAGCAAGCCGATGTTATCGACCAGGGTGCGGGACATTTCTATTCAGTATCTAACATAGGCAAGTGCACATGCTTTTCGCGAGCAGTCGTCAGTGCTCCGTCATAACCAGCATCGGCATGGCGGATAACTCCCATGCCGGGATCATTGGTCAAAACGCGCTCTAGCTTTTGCGCTGCTAATTTTGTTCCGTCAGCGACAGAGACCTGACCTGCGTGCATAGAGCGGCCAATGCCAACGCCACCGCCATGGTGAATGGAAACCCATGACGCGCCCGATGAGATATTGACCATCGCGTTAAGCAGTGGCCAGTCTGCAATGGCATCTGATCCATCAAGCATCGACTCGGTTTCGCGATAAGGCGAGGCTACAGAACCGCAATCTAGGTGATCGCGACCAATCACAATCGGAGCAGATACTTCTCCGCGCGCTACAAGATCATTGAAGGCTAACCCTGCTTTATCGCGTTCGCCGTAGCCCAACCAACAAATACGGGCCGGTAAACCTTGGAAGGCAACTTTTTCTTGGGCCATTGTGATCCAGCGATGAAGTCCTTCGTTTTCTGGGAACAAATCCAGAACAGCTTTGTCGGTGCGATAAATATCTTTGGGATCGCCAGAAAGTGCAACCCAGCGAAAGGGACCTTTGCCTTCGCAAAAGAGCGGGCGAATATATGCAGGAACAAATCCAGGAAATGCAAAGGCGCGCGAGTACCCACCTTGACGGGCTTCATCTCGAATTGAATTTCCGTAGTCAAAAACTTCTGCGCCGATATCTAAAAAACCAACCATTGCTTCTACATGCTTAGCCATAGATTCGCGCGAGCGTTTCGTGAAATCTTCGGGATCATCTTTGGCTTGTCTGGCAGCATCGTTAATATCGACACCGATTGGAATATAGGAAAGCGGATCATGTGCCGACGTTTGATCGGTAACAATGTCGATTCCAATATCCATTGTGAGCAATTGTGGAAATAGAACGGCAGCATTTCCTACAAGCCCGACAGAGAGCGGCACTCCCTTGGCTTTCGCTCTACGAACGCGGTCAATCGCA
>CAIYBL010000100.1 GCA_903924485.1 uncultured Actinomycetes bacterium | reverse complement strand
GCCTGATTTGGTGCAAGTAAAACTGACTCCTGAGACTTTTGCAGTCATACCTACCTTTGAGCAGGATGCACCGCTTTTTGGTGATGCAGCGGTTGCTTGAGTTAACGAAAAAGTAGATGCAAGTAAAAGGAGACATGTAAAGAGTGAGACCTTGCGCATTTCAATCTACCTCTCCGTAGATTTAACCTCAAACAAATGAGGCGCCCTGCTGATTCCAGATCCCAAAAAGAGTCGAGGGGTAAACCCTATCCTTTTTAGGGTAGAAGTATCGCGCCCAGCTATTTTTAGAAAGCGGGTCTACTGCGCTGGATCGGAAAAGTGACGCACTAGATCCATTGATGTCTCTGTATTTTTGCAATTTATCGAAGATCTCATTGCGCCAGTTTGGTTATTAACACAAACTTTTAGATATTGGCCTTGGGTCGAGCTTAAAATCTGTGTCGCCTGAGGCTTAACGAACATAATAATTGTCGCGGTTACGATGAATGCAGCGATCGCAAGGCCGGCAACCAGCAACGCTATTCTTTCAATTCTCTCTTCAAACATGGGAGTTTTTGAATGTCAGGAACTGAAGCCTCTGCTCATGTCCTCTCATCTCCTCTCAAAGGGCCAGGACATTAAGAGAATATTCCACGTGCATTTGAAAATCCATCGAATTATCCAGACCTATCCAGACCAACTATTTTTACTCTTGCAGCAGATCTGCAGCCGCTTTTCTCGTGCTCACACCCAATTTTGCGAAGAGACTTACGGAGTCTTTCCGAACTGTCGATTCACTAAAACCTAGATCAACTGAGATCTCCCGGTTGGTACTGCCTTCGCCCATCAAGATTTGAATATCTTTCTCTCTAGGCGTCAAAGGTAAACCAAGTAAAAGACCTTTATAGGGATCTGCGATTTCCAGGGCTAAAAGGATTCCGTGCCTGAGGTTTGTTGCCAATAGTGCAGATATAAGTTCTAAGTATTCAAAAGCATCAGAGGTTAACTTTTCGTTGCTCCCAAATATTCCTAGAGCACCGATGGGAAGTCCTCGTTTGAGCAAAGGAATAGCAATTATTGGAGCGGAAACCTCCATAGGCGCCTCAAGCGTGAAGGCGGGGTAATCAAGGCGCAGTGCTTCAGAATTTTCAACCCAGACGATGCGAGAACCTCTTATCGCATCAACGATTGGTGAAGATATTTCCAAAGTTGCATGGGCTAACTTCTCTTTTATTTTCTCTGAGAAACCAAAACTTGAGGTTAATGATTACGTTCCATCCGCATGTAACAGGAAAAAGCCAACGGCCTTAGGTGGATTCGCAGGGAAGGCCTTTAGCCCGATAATGTGGCAGTAATCTTCCTGGGTAACCAAATCCGACCCAATTGTCTCTGCCAGAGCCCGGGCACTTTTCATATACTTTGACGATTGAGACTGCTTCATTGAAACCCCAATCACGTAGCGCTTCAACCAAGGTAGCGCCTTTCTCTCGTTGATCACCAGCTAATGCAGGGATACCCCCCTACATAACGCGCGCGGGTTATTTCTACCTTTGATGCCGAGTGCGGCATATCCTGAATTACAGTATCCGCATGACTAATCGCAACGTACTTATAACTGGCGGCTCTAGAGGTATCGGGGCAGCGATTGCTCGTGAATTTGCAGCAGCGGGTGACCGAATAGCTATTCATTACGTTTCATCTGCCCAAGTTGCGCAGAATGTGGCTGACTCACTTCATGGAGGAGGCCACGTTATTTCGCAGGCAGATCTGCGCGATCCCGTCGCGATCAAGACCATGGTCGACAGCGTCGCACAGCAAATGGGCAAGATTGATGTGCTCATTAATAATGCAGGCGTGTTCTTCGATCATCCAATCGAAACTTCCACTTATGAAAATTGGCAAAAAGCGTGGTCGGATACTTTAGGGGTTAATTTAATAGGCGCCGCTAATGTCACCTGGTGCGCACTTCAACATATGCCAAAGAATGGAACTTCTCGCATCGTAAATATCGGATCGCGCGGAGCCTTTCGCGGCGAACCCGTTAGCCCGGCCTATGGTGCATCAAAAGCCGCAATTGTTGCCTTTGGTCAGTCGATCGCCAAGGCGCTTGCACCAGTACATATTGGTGTAACAACTTTGGCACCGGGTTTTGTGGAAACTGAAATGGCTACGCGTTTACTTGATGGCCCAGAAGGCGATGGCATTCGGGCTCAGAGTCCATTTAATCGAGTTGCTCTACCCGAGGAATTAGCCAAAGCGGTGTACTTCCTTGCATCCCCCGATAGTGAGTGGGCAAGTGGGGCTGTATTAGATTTCAATGGCGCCTCTTACTTACGCATGTAACCTTCGTCATTGAGCTATACCGAAAAGGGAAAGGAATTAGGTGTCAATCACAATTCTGGGAGCTGGACCAATCGGCTTGGCACTTGCCTATGAATTCGCCCAACGAGGCGAAGAAGTTACGGTAATTTCAACATCGCGCAATACAGGCAAAGCAGGTGAAGTTAATGCTGGATGGATTGTACCCATCATGGCCTCCCCCGTTCCCGCCCCCGGCATGGTGAAAAAATCCCTTGGCTGGTTGATAAAAAGCGATGGTCCACTAAGTATTTCTCCCGTTCCCGCGCCCGATCACCTTTCCTTTATGACGAAGATGCTTCGTAATACGTCGAAAACACGATTTGAGCGCGGCTTGCATGCCCTCTCTGAATTTGGACGAGGCGCACTTGAATACTTTGATACGTATAAAAGCGAGGGCGTTGATTTCGAACTTCATAAGACCGGTGTGCTGATGGCTTTCAAATCCGAAAAAGAGTTGGAATCTCACTACGCCGAATTCGAAAATTCTGAACAATACGGGCTTAAGAAAGTGCTTCGGATGACCGGGTCGGAAATGCGTGAGATTGAACCTGGCTTATCCAACTCCGTGAAAGCAGGTCTCAATTGCAGTGATCAATACTCCATTAGTCCCGCATCTCTCTTGGTGGGCTTGCGAGACTCCTGCAATAAACTTGGCGTAACTTTTTTTGATACATCTGATGAAATTTATTTGAAAGACAATGTTGACAAGAGTGCCGAAGTAACATTTGGGGCGATGAAGATTCCTTCAGATCATGTAGTAATCGCAGCAGGGGTTGAATCTCGGGGGCTCATGAATCAAGTGGGCTTTGATATGCCTCTTAAGTTCGGCAAGGGATACTCACTCGATTTTCATGGCGAGACTCGAGTTACCCACGCCGTTTACCTGAGTGAAGCAAAAGTGGCAGTTAATCCGACAAACAACTTTCTACGACTTGCGGGAACTATGGAATTCGGTGGAAACCCATTAAAGATTAACCCCACACGCGTGAATGGAATTGCACAAGCTAGTACTGAATTCTTCTCTTTCCCTCTCCCCGAGAACAGAGAAGTAGGTATGGGGCTTCGGCCAATGACGCCCGATGGCATGCCCGTTATTGGCAAGGTTCCTGGCACATCCCGCGTCTATGTAGCTACGGGCCACGCGATGCTGGGAGTAACTCATGCTCCCGCAACAGCGAAACTTTTAGCTGGATTAATCCTTTCGGGGACCGAGTCTGAGCATTTAATCAATTTCTCTCCGACTCGTTTTTAGCACTCGATACTCAACCGCATTCCACCTGTCATCACGACTTACAAGAGCCATGGAGCGCTGATAGACTCCGCGCTGTCGAATCAGAGAATTGTTAAAGGAGCCCTCCATGAATAAGAAACTCGTTGGCATCATTGTTCTTGTATCCGCATTGAGCCTGAGTGCATGCGGGGGCAAAAAGGCAGAGACTGCCTCAACTACGACGGATAATTCAACTGCCGCAGCAACCGCGGCTGCAACTGGTGGTTTTGATTCTGCACTTGATTTGGGTGGCGGAGTAAGTCTCACCGTTAGCGCGCCAAAGTCCTTCGTGCCAGGACAATTCGCCTCTAACTACGTCAAGGGTCAGGCCGCAAATAGTTTTGATGTAACGGTAAAGAATGGTGGCACAACAGAATTAGATCCATCAACAATTTTAATTGAAACTGCATCTGGTGCTAATACGTGCACGGATGTATTGGATGGAGATAACGGAATCGCCGGAGCCCCAACTGACTCTATTGCTGCAGGAGCGCAAATTTCATTTAAGTTTGCTGTTGCCTGTGATGCAAAAGCCGGAGACGCCTTGCACGTTAATGTTGCAGTTGGATCAGGCAGTGCTTCAATCGACGGGAAAGTCGCCTAACTTACGCAGGTTCTGGGAAGTGGCACGCAAGTCGGTGCCCATTTCCAATCTGAATTAGCGGCGGTACTTCAACTCGACATTGCTCTTGGACCTTCCAGCAGCGCGTGTTAAAAACACAACCAGCTGGTGGATTCATGGGGCTAGGTAAATCCCCCTGCAAAATAATCTTTTCACGGGTACGACTCTTCTTGGGATCAGGAACGGGAACAGCAGAGAGCAAAGCTTTTGTATAAGGATGACGAGGTGCAAGAAAAAGATCGCGCTTGCCGGCATCTTCCATGATCTTTCCTAGGTACATAACGACGACTCGATCTGAGATGTGTTGAACGACAGAAAGATCGTGAGCAACAAAAAGATAAGAAAGATTGAACTCCTCTTGCAAATCATCAAGAAGATTGACTACCTGGGCTTGAATAGAAACATCCAGCGCTGAAACAGGTTCATCGGCAACAATCAACTTCGGTTTAAGTGCAATTGCTCGTGCAACACCAATGCGCTGGCGTTGTCCACCAGAGAACTCATGTGGGTACCTGTTTACGTGTTCAGGGTTCAGCCCCACGCGTTCCATGAGGCGCTCAACTTCTTGTTTTACGCCACCTTCTGGAGTGATTCCCTGGATCTCAAAAGTTGCGCCGATCAATGTTCCTACGGTGTGACGTGGATTGAGCGAGGCGTAGGGATCCTGGAAGATCATCTGCATTTGGGCACGTAAAGGCTTCATTTCATGGGCAGACAGGTGTGTTATGTCCTGTCCATTGAATGTAATCGTTCCTTCAGTTGGTTCGTACAATTTGAGAACGGTGCGGCCTACCGTTGTCTTGCCGCAACCTGATTCGCCAACAAGTCCTACAGTTTGCCCCGGCATGATCTCTAGGTCAATGCCATCAACAGCCTTAACGGTTCCTTTTTTCTTATTAAATATTCCGCCAGAAGTTGAGTCAAAATACTTCTTCAGACCTTCAAGTTTGAGAATTGGCTCGGTCATAGTTGAGCACCTGTGGAAACTCGAGCCTTCTTCAATTGTTCCTCCGTTAAGTGGCAGCGAGAAAAATGCCCGCCGATTTTTTCATCGAGATCTGGCACTGCGGTAGCGCAAAGGTTATTTGGCACCTGCGATGTAAAAGAACAGCGAGAGCGGAATGAACATCCCGCCGGTAGAGAAATAAGTGAAGGAGGTTGACCAGGGATGGCGATAAGACGCCTTCCCTCCAGTTGATCTACGCGAGGAATCGAATTCAACAACCCAATTGTGTAAGGGTGATCGGGCTGATAATAAATATCATCAATCCCGGCTTGCTCAACAATCTTTCCTGCGTACATAACACTTACGCGATCGGCTACTTCAGCCACGACGCCAAGGTCATGCGTAATGAGGATTACAGCCATATTAAATTCTTTTTGCATATTCTTGAGCAGCTCTAAAATCTGCGATTGAACGGTTACATCAAGGGCAGTGGTTGGTTCGTCAGCAATGAGGAGCGACGGGTTGTTAACCAAAGCCATCGCAATCATCACACGTTGGCGCATGCCTCCCGAGAACTGATGCGGAAATTCAAGAACTCGCTTTGCCGCCCCGGGAATGCCAACGAGGTCAAGCATTTCAGTTGCACGTTTGATTCCGGCTTTTTTATCGCCATCGTTGTAGAGACGCCACGCTTCTGAAATTTGATCACCAATTGTGTAATACGGATGAAGGGCTGACATTGGATCTTGAAAGATCATCGCCATGGATTTTCCGCGCAATTTTCGCACTACATCTGGTGAGGCAGAAATAGTATCGATTGGCCCATTCTCCAAATTTAAAATTGCCTGACCAGAAATCTGTGCGCTGCGTCGATCATGAAGACCCATAACGGCAAGGGATGTCACCGATTTACCTGAGCCGGATTCACCAACGACAGCAAGTGTCTCTCCACGTGCAACGGTAAATGAAATGTCGTTTGAGGCACGGACAAGTCCGTCTTCGGTGGGAAAAGAAACGGTTAAGTTTTTAACTTCCAAGAATGGCTGACTCATGCAACACGCACTCTCGGATCGATGTATGCATACAAGATATCCACCACAAGATTCATGACAACGACAAATACAGCGGCCAGAAGCGTAGTTGCGAGAATCACCGGCAAGTCATAGTCAACTAGGACCGCGCGGATCGAAAGTCTTCCAAGGCCAGGCAAGTTGAAAATATTTTCGGTAATGATCGCTCCCCCAAGTAATCCAGCAAAATCCAATCCAGCGATTGTAATAATCGGGGCCAAGGCCGCACGCAAGGTGTGCTTGCGAAGAATCACTTTCTCACTCAAACCTTTTGCGCGAGCCGTGCGAATGTAATCTTCGCTGGAAGTTTCAAGAACGTTAGATCGAGTAAACCGCGTATATGTTGCAGCAAAAGCTAGGGCCAAAGTAACCCAAGGGAATATGAAGTTTCCTGCCCACCCCACTGGGTTGGTGAATGGAGATACCCAGCGGCCCATCTCTATCGGATTGAGTAGATTAAATTTCAAAGCTAAGAGAAGAATCAAAATTCCGGAGATAAATGTGGGCAGAGATATACCCACTAAGACGAATGCCGTACTCGCTTTATCTTGCCATTTACCTTGCCTCTTTGCCGCAATCACACCAAGAGATACGCCAATGAGCAACCAGAGAATAAAAGATCCGATCGCCAAACTAAAAGTCACAGGAAATGCATCTGCGATCAGTGTTGATACACACTCATGTTTATTAAAAGAATATCCAAAAGCAGGGGCTGGGCATTCAAAGCTCGCAACACCCTCGCCATAGTGGCGACCAGCAACTAACCCTTTAACAAATCGTCCATATTGAACTTGAACCGGCACATCTAGTCCTAATCGATGGCGATTAGCCTCAATAATGTTGGGCGTACAGGACTTGCCACATGTTAGACGGGCGGGGTCCATGGGAAGATAAGCGAAAATCACAAAGACAGACATACTCACGAGGGTTATGACAAGTGCTGTTGCTGCTAAGCGCCTGATTAAATACTTAAGCATTTCACCCTCACTGTTAGTTCACTATCTCTTAGGGAAATCTTTGAAAAAGATTTTACAAGTATTGCGGCGAAGTTGAGGGTGGCTCTTTCGAAACCACCCTCAACTTAGCCTGTACAACGTTAGTGCTGTCTATCGGTTGGGGAAATTATCCCTTTACGAAGAGCTGTCCGAAACCGAAGGTTCCCTGTGGCTCCCAGAAGTAGACTCCGCCAACTTTTGAACCCCACTCTTCTTGACCCTTAGAGAAAATAGGGTTCAAGATCCAGTATTGGTCCATTGCGTACTGTGCAAGCTTCTTCCATTCGGCTGCTTGCTTCTTACGATCTGTCATAGCCAGAGCTGCATCGGACTTAGCCTTAAATGCTGGGAAGGCTGGATCCTTTGCGTTCTGGGTGTAGTTGTTTGAGCTTGGGTATGAGAACAACGGTGGAATAACCGTCGACGCATTTGCCCAGTCAGCACCCCAGCCAGCGCGAGAAAGATCGCCCTGCTTTGTGGTGTCTCCGATTGTGGAGTAGTACTGACCTGATGGGATGAAGTTGAACTTCACTACGATGCCAGCAGCATCCATTGCAGCCTGAATCAAGACTGATGCCTTCTGCTGAGTTGCGGTCTTTGCAGTGTCATATGTGAACCCTTGTGCAGGATCTGTAACACGTGCATAGGTTGCAGGACATGAAACCTTAGCTGCGGCAAGAAGTTCCTTTGCCTTGGCTGGGTTTCCACCAATCTTGTATGCAGGATCGTGAATGTTGCCCGTTGTTGGGGCATAGTCAAGACCAAGCACTGTCTTAATTGGGTTATCTCCTGGTGTTCCGTAGAACACTGTTCCGCCAGCTAGGTCAATCAGCGCTTGTGTATCCCAAGCGAAGAAGATGGCCTTGCGAACATCGAGGCAATCCAAGTGCCCTGCAGAAACGTTTGCTGCTGCATAACGGGTATATGGATCAAAGACGTTCAAGCGCTGTGAAGCACGCTTTGGATCGGCAAAGAATGTCCGAAGGTTTGCTGGTTGTAGACCATCGAGGTTAACCGCGTTTGGAATTGAATCATCCAAAGTGATTTGATCTCGAACGTTCTCATCCATTCCGAAACGTACGACGATGTCATCTGGGTAAGGAGTGCGAACTGTGTCGCTCTTCTGACTCCACTTGTCATTACGTACCAAGTGCATTTCATCGCCAATTTTGTAAGCAGCGATCTTGTATGGACCGTTTGAGTATGGGCGTAGGTCGTACTTGTCGCCCTTATCCTTGGATGCAGGAACTGGTGCACCTGCTGGATAGGTCATTGCATAGTTAAAGTCTGCAAATGAACGGTTGAGGTTGAAAGTAACAGTGGTTCCTTTGCAAGTAACAGCCTTGTCAAATAGAGCCTGGCCTGTCTTCTTGTATGGACCCTTGTACTGGGAGCTTCCATCTGCATTCTTAGGAATCGCAAGAGCGTCCACTAAGTACTGTGGTCCGTTTGTGATGATGTCAGTTGCGAATGGACGTGAAACTCCGTACTTAACGTCAGCGCACGTTACTGGGCTTCCATCTTCCCATGTGACGCCTGGACGCAAAGTGAACTTCCAAGTTTTTGCACTATTACTTGGCACACCTGTGTTGGTTGCAAGGTCAGGAATCAGTGATGATCCTGCAGCACCAGCAGTTGGCTTGTATGAAACCAAGTTGCGGTATAGGTATGAGTTGAAGAACGCGATATCGCGGCCAGTGTAAACACGGGCTGGATCGACGTTATCAAATTGCTGAGCATTGGTGATGAAGTACAAAGTTCCGCCCTTAACAGGTGTTGCGGCGCTTGCACTTGATGCCGTTCCTACGAGCAGTCCTGCAGCAAGTAAAGCTCCTGCTGCAGTTGTTGCTACGAGGCGGCGACGGAAATGACTGTGAGTCATTTTCGAACCGGACATAGGTCCTCCTTGTTGGTATTTCATTGCCTAATCGCGGCCGCGACTAGGTTGCGAGTCATTCCTTGGAATGGACTTCCTGGTACGAGGGGATATTTCTTCCCGCATTACTGCGGAAATCTAGGGTTGCGATCATGCTTTGACCGCCTTGGGATCTAGCGCATCGCGTATGGCGTCGCCGAGTAAGTTTAGAGAAAGCACGATGATGATCAAATAAACAGACGGAATAATTAAATAAGCAGGGTCATCTCGCCAATAAGTCACAGCATCTGAAAGAACGAGACCAAATGTCGATGCAGGCGCTTGAACTCCGACTCCGAGGAAGGAAAAGACTGCTTCTGCCGCCAAATAGCCAGGGAGTGAAATAGAAAGGAAAACGATCGCTGTTGGCCAAAGGTTAGGTAGTAATTCGCGCGTAATGATGCGCCAACTGGAGGCGCCCAGAGCTTGCGCGGCCATAACGAAATCGCGCTCGCGCATGCTAAATGCTTGCGAGCGAATCAAACGAGCAAACCCAGGCCAGCCAAAGAAAACAAAGAAAACAACGAGGACAACAATTCGTGCACCATTTCCCTTGGCAATCTTTAGCGCTTCAACGCGCTGCGTTAAAGGAAGTGCGAGCGCGATGATCATGAATGTTGAGGGAAAAGAGAGGAGGAAATCGGAAAAACGCCCGACAATGGCATCGACTCTGCCTCGGAAATATCCCGTCGTAATACCAATCAACATGCCCAGTCCAATTGAGGCAACGCTGGTGATCACTGCAACGGAGAAGGAAATCCGGGAGCCGTAGAGCAAAAGTGAAAGAAGATCTCGCCCAGCACCAGGCTCGACACCCAATGGATGCGTTAGGGACATCCCACCAGAGGAACCAATAGGCATAGCAAAATTATTGAGGGTCGATGAATAAGTAACTGTGTTGCTTAGACCCAGAATTCGAGTAATGACGGGAGCAAGGTAGGCGGCTAAAAAAAAGAAACCAGCTACGCACGCCGAAATGACTCCAACTTTATTGCGCTTAAAACGTCCCCACGCAATTTGGCGAGGCGTTCGTTGAACGATGGCAAAAGTTTCTGCAGCATCCTCGATCAGCTCCAGATCAGACACTGCCACGCTCCAGTTCTAGATATTCAAGCCTGTAAAAATGGCGGCAGGTGCCGACTCTGGCGAATAACAGCGTAACGGTAGCCAAATTTCCACCTAATGGATAGTTCAATCGAGGCGCTAGCGCCCCGAATACCCAAAACGCCCGCACTTCACCCTTGTTCACCCTTGTTTTATTCACGAATTACCAGTTGGATCAGTCCTCATACCAACCCCCAAGAACCGATAGGAGTACCCCCCGTATGAAGAAGTCCATCGGGCGTCTGCTCATTCCGACAGTGCTGGTCGTCGGCTTGATTAGCTTCGCCATTCCGCAATCCAACGCTGCATCGGCCGTGGCCGACCCAAACGCGACCATCACCTTGGGCGTCGACTTGGAGCCAACGAGCCTTGATCTTACGAGCACCGCTGGCGCACCAATTCCACAAGTACTCCTTGATAACGTTTATGAGAGCTTGGTAAGAATCACCGATAAAGGTGTGATCGTTCCCAATCTTGCAAAGTCATACACAACATCAGCAGACGGAAAGACTTATACATTCACGCTTGCTGCAGCTAAGTTCCACGATGGATCCGCGCTAACTTCCGCAGATGTTGTATGGAGCTACCAGCGCATTACTGCTGCAGATTCAACGAACCCATTTAAAACTCAGTTCGCTAACGTTGACTCAGTTACCGCACCTGATGCAAAAACTGTTGTTATCGCAATGAAGAACCGCGATAACAGTTTCCTCTTCAACCTCACCGGCCAAATTGGTGTTGTCTTGAAGAAGGGTGCAACCAACCTCGCTTCAACAGCTAATGGAACTGGTCCCTACAAGTTCTCCAAGTGGAATCGTGGAGCAAGCATTACTCTTGTTCGCAACGATGCTTACCGTGGCGTTAAGGGCAAGGCCAAGACCGTCATCTTCCGTTACATCCCAGATCCAAATGCACTCAATAACGCATTCTTGTCTGGTCAAGTGGATGTCTTAACAACCGTTCAAGCTCCAGAGATCTTAAAGTTCTTTGCTGCTAACGATAAGTTTAAGGTTGTTACAGGAACGACAAATGCTGAAGTAACAATGAGCATGAACAATGAGAATACTTACCTCAGCAATCCAAAGGTACGTCTTGCCATTCGTGAAGCAATTGATCACAAGGCACTTGTTAAGACTGCCTGGTCAGGTTATGGAACACTCATCGGAAGTTTTGTTCCACCAACAGATCCTTGGTATGAAGATCTCACAGGTCTTGCGCCATACGATGTTGCTAACTCAAAGGCACTTCTAGCTGCAGCTGGCTATGCAAATGGCTTCAAGTTGACTCTTGAAATTCCACCTATTGGGTATGCAACAGCCTCATCTGAGTTCATTCAAGCCTCATTGAAGAAGGTCGGCATTGACGTCACAATCAATAACGTTAGTTGGGGCGAATGGATCGATCGCATCTTCACAAAGGCTAACTACGACATGACCATCGTGGCCCACGTTGAACCACATGACATTGCTATCTACGGAAACCCTCAGTACTACTTCCGTTATAACAACGTTCAGGTTCAGACATGGCTCAAGGCCGCCGATGAGGCAGCTACGGATGCGGAGCGCAATGCGCTTCTCAAGAAGGTCGGTCATCAACTAGCAGTGGATTCAGCCAGCGATTGGTTGTTCCTGTTGCCTAACACCCAGGTCGTCACAAAGAAGATCTCGGGTATCCCAACGAACTCATTGGGAATGTCCTACTACGTCGCTTCGATTGTGAAGACGAAGTAACACACCTAATATTGGGTGTAGTTAAGTTCAAATAGCGATTAGGAGGAGAAGGCGAGCGTGAACATTATTGTGTTCGGCGCTCGCCGTCTCCTCCTTTTTGTTTCTTCGCTAGTAGTTTCATCAGCATTAGTATTTTCATTGCTTCGACTTTTACCCGGCGACCTAGCGCAAGCCAAATTAGGAATCCAAGCAACCCCCGAGGCTCTTGCCAACTTACGCCATCAAATGGGGCTTGATAAATCCTTAATCGCGCAATATTGGGATTGGCTCTCCCATGCGTTGCAGGGCAATCTCGGGACTTCCATTCTCAGCGGAGCAAATATCACATCAGAAATTGCGCAAAAAGCCACCGTCACCGTTCCGCTGGTAATCATGGCTTCAATCCTGGCGGTTCTGATTTCAATTCCTTTGGGAATGTATGCAGCGCTTCGATATCGAAACATGGATGGCGTAGCAACATCAGCAATGAGTCAGTTTGGTATTGCTATCCCAACATTCTGGATCGGCGTTTTGATTTCGACAGTTTTTGCTGTCGTGTGGCAACTCTTTCCCGCAGGTGGTTTTCCTGAAGCTGGCTGGAGTGAACCAGGAACAGCTTTTAAATCAATGGTTCTGCCCGTCTTTACACTTGCCCTAGGCCAGGGTGCAGTCTTGATGCGCTTTGCGCGCTCGGCCACCATCGACACTCTTCAGCATGACTATTTCCGTACCGCACGCGCAACTGGGCTAACAAAAGTCCAAGCACTGCGTAAACATGGCGTGCGCAATGCCCTGATTCCTGTGATCTCAGTTCTTGGAATGCAAATGGCCACTTTGATTGTTGAAGCGATCATTGTAGAAAACGTCTTTGCATTACCTGGAATCGGTCAAATGCTCTTGCAAGATGTAAATAATCGCGATCTACTTAAAGTTCAAGGCATCATCGCCGTAACAACATCAATTGTCTTCTTCGTCAGCTTCCTGGTTGATTTAGCTCTTGGCTTCCTAGACCCACGTGTGAGGCAATCATGATCAGAAAAGCGATGAAAGGAAATATTTCACTTATCGCAGGGTCAATCATGGTCTCCATCACATTCGCCCTTTTGATTCTCTCCTTTATTTGGACACCTTATGACCCACTTGCAGTAAACCCCGAGGATTCCTTCGCCGGTCTTTCGATGCGACACCTTCTTGGCGCAGACAAAATTGGTCGCGATATCTTGAGCCAAATTATCGTGGGATCGAGGGTGACTTTATTTGTCGCTGCATTAGCTGTCACGATCGCTATGACGTTAGGTGTGAGCGCCGGCATTTTTATCGCAGTGGCTTCACGCAAATTTCAGTCACCCATGATCTACGCCGTCAACATTGCGTTAGCTTTCCCCGCCGCACTCCTTGCGATTATCTTGGCTGCTGTATATGGCGCATCGACGATTACTGCGGTGACCGCTATCGGACTTGCAACAGCTGCAGCAGTGGCTCAAGTAACGCGCAGAACTGCCCACGGAATCCTTGCATCCGACTATGTATTAGCAGCTCATGCATCCGGTGCCAGCACATGGCGCATTATTAGAAAGCATGTGATGCCCAACCTGCGCGCTTCATTACTTATTCAAGCATCAGCGGCGGTTTCTGTTTCAGTCCTAGCCGAATCTTCTCTTTCCTATCTTGGTCTTGGAACCCCTCCTCCTGCTCCATCGTGGGGTCGTATGTTGGCCGGATCCCAGCAATACCTCTTCGTTAATCCCCTACTGGCTATTTGGCCAGGTATTGCCATCGTGATCGTCGTTCTTGGTTTCAATTTAGTAGGAGACGGCGTACGAGAAGTATTTGATCCAACCCTTCGAAGGAGTGACTCATGAGTCTCCTAGAAGTTAATAACCTCACCATTGCCTTTGGTAACAAGAAAGTTGTCGACTCGATTTCTTTCTCGCTTGATAAGGGCGCACGGATTGGATTGATTGGCGAATCCGGCTCAGGTAAATCTATGACCTCACTTGCGATCATGGGGCTGCTTCCAGATACCGCAACAGTTTCGGGCAGTATTACTTTTGAGGGCCAAGAGCTCATCGGGCTTTCTGATCGCGACCATTCTCGTCTTCGTGGAAATCGAATCGGAATGGTGTTCCAAGAGCCACTTACTGCTCTCAACCCACTCATGCGCATTGGAAAACAAATCGCTGGACCGTTGATGATTCACAAGGGTCAATCTCTCAAAGCAGGTTTGGAGAATGCGCTAGAACTCTGCATCAAGGTCGGACTACCAGATCCAGACCGCATATTGCGTGCCTACCCACATCAACTTTCTGGTGGACAACGTCAACGTATCGGACTTGCGATTGCCCTTGCTTGTGACCCTGCACTTTTAATTGCTGACGAACCGACAACTGCGCTGGATGTAACGGTGCAGCAAGAAGTACTCAACCTCATAAACACTCTTGTTGAAGAAGAAGGATCCTCACTTGTGTTTGTCACACACGATCTTCCTGTTGTTGCTGCCATGACAGAGAATGTCGCGGTCATGCAACTAGGCAAGATCGTGGAAAATGCCAGCGTCGCCTCTCTCTTCCAAGCACCCGCCCATGAATATTCCCGTCGCCTCATCAGTGCAGCACGTTTTGCAGAAGATTCCTTCTCTGGCAAAGGTGCCCCTCAATGACACAACTCGTCCTCGAAACAAAAGATCTATCGCGCACATATAAATTAGCTAAAGGCGCCTCTGGATCAGGCAAGGCACTTCGCCATGCATTGATTGATCTCAACATAAGCGTGCATGCAGGTGATCGGCTAGGAATTGTTGGCGAATCGGGATCTGGTAAAACCACTCTCGTACGTCTACTGCTTGGTTTGGATACACCGACATCAGGAACTGTCGAGTTCAAAGGTCAAACACTCGTTGCGGGAAAGATGCCGTGGCTTCGCAAAGAGGTACAGATCGTTTTTCAAGACCCACGGAGTTCTCTCGATCCGCGCATGAAGATCTCGGAAATCATCCGCGAGCCTTTGGTCTGTCTGGGTATTGATGAAGATCATGACGCGCGCATTGATGAGGTGCTGCTATCTGTGGGACTTGAGCAAGCGATGCGTGATCGCTATCCCCACGAACTCTCCGGTGGGCAAAGACAACGTGTGGCAATTGCTCGCGCCCTCGCGCCTCGACCTACAGTCTTGATCGCCGATGAACCAGTTAGCGCCCTAGATGTTCTCGTCCGCGACCAGATCCTAGAACTCATTGCAGAACTGACTAAGAATCTAGGAATTACGCTCATTCTTGTCTCCCACGACTTGAGCGTAATCGCCAGGCTTTGCGATCGAGTGATTGTCATGAAGGATGGGGTTGTGGTCGAATCTGGAAATACACGCCGAGTCTTTGACAACCCCACTCATGTATTTACTCGCGCATTGATCGCTGCAATTCCACGATTGCCGCAGTCGCTATGACAGCATTTTCGCAAGAGTTTCCAAAAGGGCTTCCTATTGGAAATGCATGGGTAGAGACTTCACAAAGTGCACCAATCATTTTTCCTTTTGATGGCTCTGTGTTATGCGAGGCGCCATTGGGAAGCGTGGACGATGCTGCTGCTGCGCTGGAACATGCCTTGAGTATTCGAAAAGTAATTGAAAATCTATCTAGCTATGCAAGAAAAGAATTGCTCGCACGCACTTGCAGCGCCATTACTGCTCGGGCAAGAGAGTTTGAAGACTTACTGGTTTTGGAAACAGGCAAGCCACTAAGAGATTGCAAAGTGGAAGTTGCTCGAACGATTCTGACACTTGAAACTGCTGCCGGTGAAGTGTCCCGACTCCACGGAGAGACCGTTCCGCTTGACCTACTTCCTAGCGGTGAGGGCATGACAGGTTTTTGGGTACGAAAGCCAATTGGCGTTGTCGTAGGAATAACTGGTTTTAATTACCCTCTACTTTTAGCCTCTCATAAAATCGCCCCAGCCATCGCAGCCGGGTGTCCAGTGATTATCAAGCCAGCACCACAAACTCCACTTTCCACTTTATGGCTTATTCACATCATGCGAGAGATCGCCCTTGGACTCAACATCCCACAAGGAATCGTCCAATTAGTTACGGGAGATGCAAGTGTTGGTGCAAAACTTGTCGCTGATCCCCGAATAGGAGCTGTCTCCTTCACAGGTTCGGCAGGAGTGGGACACGCAATCGCACGCTTAGCGGCGCCTCGTAAGACCCTCCTTGAACTTGGTTCAAATTCCGCACTGATCGTAGATGACAGCGCAAACATTGAAGCGGCAGCTGCAGCGGCGGTACGTGGAAGTTATTACGCCTCAGGCCAGGCATGTATTTCAGTACAACGTGTCATTGTTCTAGAAGCCGTCGCTGATTCATTCATTGCCGCCTTGGGAAAACATATGGCAGCAGTGGTGGTTGGGGATCCGCGGGATGAAGCTACGCATATTTCAGCACTTATCAATGAGGCCAGCACTGCCAGGATTGCTGACTGGATAAAGCAGGCAGTTAACGCCGGGGCCGTCATCGCACATGGTGGCACATTGAAGGGAAAGGCGTTCATGCCAACAGTTTTGGTTGAACCTCCCTCAGGAACCTTAGTCTGGGATGAAGAAATCTTTGGACCTGTTATGTGCATTCGAAGAGTTGCGAATATTGATGCAGCGTTCGAACTGGTCAATGATTCACGATATGGCTTGCAAGCAAGTATCTTCACCTCCTCCCTTGCCAATACATTTGCTGCGCTTAATATTTTAGAAGTGGGTGGAGTTGTTGTAAATGAAGTTCCTGGATTTAGATCAGACTCCATGCCCTATGGTGGAGTCAAAGATTCCGGAATCGGTCGAGAAGGTCCGCGATTTGCGGCAGAGGAATTTACGATTACTCGGATGGCGATCATTCGCCCTGAAATCAAAGGAGCGAATTGATGAGCGTTGATTACTCCACTCTATTTCGAGTAGACAACAAACGTGCATTAGTAATTGGTGCTGGCAGTGGAATCGGACGTGAATGTGCACTTGCTTTGGCTGGTCAGGGTGCTTACGTATTTGCCGCCGATCGCGATCTTGCAGCAGCGCAAGAAACCCAATCCATGATGGCCTCAGGTGAGGCAATTGCACTTGATGTCACTGACTCTGGCGATGTTGCACGTATCGCAGCCATTGCGCCTATCGATATCTTGATACATACACCTGCAATTAATGTGCGTAAATCAATTCTTGGGTACACGATGGAGGAATTCGATCGTGTTATCGCACTCAATCTTCGCGCCACCTTTGACGTCCTACGTACGGTGGGTGGATTAATGGTTGCCCAAGGTGGCGGCTCAATTGTCGTGTATTCATCAATTCGCGCAGCAGCAACAGAACCTGGCCAAAGTGTTTATGGCGCAACAAAAGCTGGTCTTGAATCTTTCGTGCGAACGGCTGCAGCCGAATTTGGGCCACACAATGTTCGAGTTAATTCAATCCGCCCTGGTGTTGTTGAAACTCCACTTACAGCACCACTTCGCGCAAACGCTGAATGGAACGCGGCCTACGCGCAAAAGTCAGCCCTTGGTCGATGGGCAAGAGCTGATGAACTAGCGGGTGCTGCTGCATTTCTCTCCTCCCCCGCCGCCTCTTTTATTACAGGATCGACTCTGACCGTCGATGGCGGATGGACAGCAATTGATGGGCGTTATACGCCACCCCTACCTCAGTGAGTAACATCGCCAAGCGCACAACCCTGGCCGATGCCAGCGCAACGAAATTGGTTGAAGGCTATAGAGCCCATGAATTTTCCCCGCGAGATGTGATCGATGCTGTACTAGAGCGCATTGATGCGCGCGAAACTATTGTGAATGCACTTTGGGCCCACAATCGCGAAGAAGTAATTGCGCAAGCCGACGCAAGCACTCAACGCTGGTTCAAGGGCGCACCCATGGGCGCAATCGACGGCGTTCCAATTACTCTTAAGGACAACATCGCAACCAAAGGAACCGCTGTCCCACTTGGTGCAGCCTCCACGGTATTAACTCCAGCGTTAGAGGATGCGCCGCCTGCGGCTCGCGTTCGACAGGCGGGTGCAATTATTCTTGGCAAGACAACGATGCCAGACCTTGGAATGCTTTCTTCCGGTCTATCTAGTTTTCATAAACTTGCATCAAACCCGTGGAATCCATCATGGAACCCCGGCGGCTCTAGCGCTGGAGCTGGAGCAAGCGCCGCCGTTGGTTATGGTCCGCTGCACATCGGCACTGATATCGGTGGGTCACTGCGTTTACCTGCTGCATGGAATGCCATTGTCACTCTAAAACCTAGCAACGGTCGTATCCCAATTAATCCACCTTTCTTTGGCAGAGTCGCAGGACCAATGACGCGAACAACGGGCGATACCGCTCTGCTGATGAGTGTGGTTTCAGCCCCAGACGCACGCGACTATATGAGTTTGCCGCCTGCCGATATTGCATGGAACACATACAACGAATTTTCTCCAAAGGGTAAACGTATTGCATTGCACTTGGATGCTGGATGCGGTCTGCCCGTTGAACCTCACACTTTTGCTGCAATTACAGCTGCAGCGAAAATATTTGAAGATGCCGGAGCAACTGTCGAACTCATTCCTCCTTTTTTCTCCGAAGAAGCACTGCATGAACTGGATACATTTTGGAGAGTTCGTGGTTGGGTTGACTACAACGACATGCTGCCTGAGCGCCGTAAACTTCTTTTGCCTTTCATTATCGAATGGCTGAGTGCCGGTGAGCACGTCACAAGTGTTGAATTAATGCGCTGTGTCAATCGCAAACTAGAAGTTCGCAAAACCACTCAATTGGCCACAGAGAAATATGATTTCGTACTCTCACCCGTTTCTCCCGTACTCACCTATCCCGTGGACTGGGCCATGCCCACAAATGATCCTGCACGAGCCATGGCACATATTGGTTTCACTGTGCCCTACAACATGTCCGAACAGCCCGCTTCATCAATCAATGCCGGGTTTGCACCCGACGGACGCGCTATCGGTTTGCAGATATCTGGCCGCCGCTTTGATGATCTTGGTGTCTTGCAAGCCACCCACTGGTTTGAAAATGCGCGCCCTGTTGTGGCGCAACCAAATTGGGAGATACCCTCTAACGGAGATTCTTATGGAGGCAATTTACAATGAGCCTAAAACCTGGACCAACCAATTCCCTCACCGACCTTGAAGGTTTGCGAGTAGGGCATCACACCGCAAATACCAATGGATACCTAACTGGCACAACAGTCATCGTCGGAGAAGCAGATGGTTTCATTGCTGGAGTAGATGTACGCGGTGGCGCCCCTGGCTCGCATGAAACAGATTTGCTTGATCCCATGAACTCAGTGCAACGCATCCATGCGTTAGTACTGGGTGGTGGAAGTGCATTTGGCCTAGCGGCAATCGCAGGAGTTCAAGATGCAATGCGCGAAAAAGATTTGGGTTTGACCGTCATGCCCGGCGTCACTGTCCCGATCGTTCCTGGGGCAATTATCTTTGATCTTGGTCGAAGCGGCACCGTGGCCTCTACGCCAGATGCAGCCTTTGGTAGGCGAGCCTATGAAGATGCCATGTCAGCTGCTGGAAGTAAAAAAGTCCGCACGGGTAGTGTCGGTGGAGGAACTGGCGCAATGGCCGGCGGTATTAAAGGTGGGATTGGTTCTGCAAGTGTTGTCCTTGAAAACGGAACAACTGTTGCCGCAATCATTGTTCTCAATAGCGTGGGGTCGGCCATCAATAGTAAAAGTGGCGAAATTTATGGCGCTGCCTACGGTCTGCCTGGTGAATTTGATTCGCTGAAGAAACCTTCACAAGAAGATGTAAAGAATGCACCACCGCATATTGCGCTCTTTGATAGCGGCCTCTTTCCTGATGTCATCACTCTCAACACAACTATTGGATTTTTAGCAACCGATGCAACTCTCACAAAAGCCGAATGTAAGAAGTTGGCAGGGATCGGTCAAGATGGTTTGGCGCGTGCGATTCACCCCGTGCACACGATGTTTGATGGCGACACAATTTTTGGTGGCTCTACAGCAAAACGTCCAGCCCCAAATCCACTGGAATTTCATCACCTATTAACTGCCGCTGCAGATTGTGTCTCACGTGCGATTGCTCACGCACTTCTTGATTCTGCGCGCGTAGCTACCCCTGCAATCACCTTGCCCAATTACTCAGAGGTCTATCCCTCCTCCAAGTAACGCGTTCAGGGTGTTTGATAGACCTATGGAAAGCATTTTGCCTGTAAAGAGATGGAGCGCCAAAGATTGCCGGCGCGTAATTATCGTTCCTACTTCCCTTGACCATAAATATTCACATGGAGTCATCGGCATGATTACCGGCTCCATCCAATATCCCGGAGCCGCCGTGCTCACCACGTGCGCGGCCATGGCGACAGGCGTTGGAATGGTCCGTTTTCATCCGCTCAACGAGGTCTGGGAGTGGCAACGTTTGGGAATGCTTGATCAGTTAGTACTTGCCCGCTCCCCTGAAGTAGTACTTCATCCGGGAAAAGTATCTGCATGGCTACTCGGGTCCGGTGTTCCAGCAAAAGGGATTGGTGGTTACCAAACACGTTTGCGCCATCGCGATTTTAAACAAACTCGAAAGCACGATGTTCCCGTAATTCTTGATGCAGGTGCACTCTATTTAGCAGGAACATTCACAGCTCCTACCTTGATCACGCCTCACGTTGGTGAACTAGCTGATCTTTTGAACTCTCGAGGAGTAGAAGTTACTTCAAGTGCGATAGAAGGAGACCCTCGTAAATGGGTTCAGTTCGCCGCGCAAAATCTCAAGGTAAATGTTTTGCTCAAGGGTTCGATTACATACCTGGCCAATAGCGAGCAGGTACTAGAGCTTCCCGAGGCGACCCCTTGGCTGGCCACGGCAGGAACTGGCGACGTCCTTGCCGGCATCATCGGCGCCCTTGTTGCAACCAATAGCGTGGCCATCGCAAGTGCGGAAATTTCAATACTCGAAGTAGCTGCGACAGGCGCCTTGATTCACGCCATGTCAGCAGAGCTAGCGTCTGATGGTGGCCCGTTGGCGGCGCTACGGATAACGGACTTCATTCCCAAGGTTATAAAAAGCCTTCTCTGAAATTTCTCTGTGAAATCGCTGATGGTGAGTTTTAAGGAAAACCATCTACTCTGAAATCAAGAGTTCCGATAAACGAAAGGGCAAATCATGAGTGAATTAATACCAGGTGTTTATACCAACGCAACTACTGGGAAGAAGCATTTGTGGGACGGTACAACATGGCAAGAGTTGACTGAGCCTCCTGTGGCGCAGGTTGTCCTAGAAAAGACATCGCATATTCGAACGAAAAATGTGTTCATGTGGATCGGTGCAATCGCCACAGTCGGATTTGTTTCCATGTTACTTGTTGGCGCATTAGCAATGGGCTTTGGAAATCACTTCGGAGATAGAGATGGCCGAGGCGGCTTCATGATGGGACGTTCGTTTAATAGTCAGGATGATGATGGCCAAGGAAATCGCTACGGTCGCATGCCCATGTACAACAATGGATATGGCTGGGGTTACGGATCGGAAGCTCCAAATGGTCCCCAATCTTCACAACCAGCACCTGGAACGGCAACTCCTTCTACTCCGTGATGAGGAGCAAGTAGGACTAATCGATTACAAGCTTGAGTAAGGTGATATCGCTTCCAGCAGCTCGATCAAGCGTCCATTTTCCTTCAGTGTGAATGGAGAAGATTTCCGTGCCAAGGCGATTTCTTTGGATTCCGCTCCATTCGCCGTCGTTCCTAACTTCAATTATCAGTGATCGATTTTGCTGATTTCTTAGAACAATCGAAATGTGTTTGGCGGAGGCATGTCGAACTGCGTTAGCTATCGCTTCCTCCAGCAATTCTCCTAAATCCTCGATTTTGAACAGACTAGGGAGCGCTGAAAATCTTGATAGATCGTAGGTGATCTCTGTCAGCGCATGCCAAAGCTGAATTCTGTATTCAATTTCCTCTGGGACAGTTCGGTAAACAGGGCTTGGCGCATCCATGAGTGAATCCAAACGCTCATTCGCCTCTACTAATGCTCTATTCATGGCTTCGGAGTCGCCTGAGTCGTGCGCCTCATCCAGAAGTAGAGATGTGGCGGACAAATCTGATTGCACGCGCCCATGCAGGCGCCGTGCCCAGTTCTTAGAGACCTTTGCTACTTCAGCGTTAATTACGTTTTTTCTCACTGCATCTAGCGAAACATCGGTAGCAAAAACTCGGAGCGCGG
>CAIYBL010000099.1 GCA_903924485.1 uncultured Actinomycetes bacterium | reverse complement strand
GTCAGATTGCCACATGTTGTTGGGATCCATTTCTCTTCTCACTTTTCGCCACTGCTCTAATCTCGGATACATCGTGGGGATGTACTCAGGGCGGATACGGGCATCTTTGATGAGGTAAACGCGCCCTTCTCGTCGGCACAACTCTTCATCGAGGGAGTTAAAGATTGCCTCAAGATTGGCCACCCCGCGAGGGACATCAATGGCCAGTGTCCATCCTGGCTTTGGAAAGCTTAAGTAGGCAGGAGATTCTTCGCCAAAACGCTTGAGAACGCCGAGAAAAGATGCCACCCCGGCATCTTTCATCACACCAAGAACATTCTCGATGAACTCTTCATTGCCATCGGGGACAACAAATTGATATTGAAAGAAACCAGAATTCCCATACATCCGATTCCAGTTTTGCACTCCATCAAGGGGATGCATGAAAGCTTTCAAAGATTTCTTTCCTGAGGCAAGGGGCTTTCTAAACCAGAGTTCATTAAACGCCCGAACGGTTGCCGAATTGATCAGTGAGTACTTTCCAATACCTGGGAAACCCACTCCGCTTGACTCTTTGCTCTTTGCTTTGTGTTCCCGTGACTCATAATTTCCTTTGCCGACAATTCCTCGTCCACGAAAGTCTCCGGACAAATCAATCCACGCAACGGTGTGCTCGAACTCGTTATCGGCAGATTTCAGGGCGCTTAAGAGATGAGAAAGATCGGGCTCGCGAGTTTCTTCAACCTGCACAAAGGGGGAGGCAATAGCGCGCAATCGAATATCGGCCTCTGTAATGATTCCTGTGAGTCCTAGACCTGCGACCGTTGCCCAAAACTGTGGCGCCGATTGCCCTTCAGGAAAGAGGTTAACAAGTTCTCCGTTTGCAAGCAGGAGTTGAATGCGTTCAACGCATGAGGAAAATGTGCCAGTTGCATGGTGAGACTTTCCGTGAATGTCGGCAGCGATCGCGCCACCTATCGTGACAAATCCCGTGCCGGGGACAACAGGTGGAAAGAGGTTGAGTTGGCGCGCTTTGTGTTCAAGTGAGCGAATTGATGCACCAGCGCCGACTGTTGCTACATGAGTATCTGGAGAAATATTTATTGCGGCAATATTTTCCAGTCCGATGGATAACCCCCCTGAATTAAGAGAGGAATCTCCATAACTTCTTCGCAGTCCATGAGCCAGGACACCCCGTGTGCTGGAATGTGAAGTCACGAGTTCGCCTAGCTGGGCAATTGATTGCGGATGCGCAGTCTCTGCAAGCGCAAAATTTGTGCGGCCCCAGCCGGTTTCTTGGCTAACTGACATATTTAGTAAATTGAAAGCGCAAGTAACAGCGCTATTGATAGAGCGCTTGAGATAAGTACGGGGTCACGTAGCAAGAGATCCTCTGGTACTTCCCCCGATCCTTTTTCGACCATCCATACATATCTAAATAACCCAAGACATAAAGGAAGAAGTGAAATTGTGGCGTAAGGAGTCGATTGGTTGAGGGAGAGCGCCCAGAGACTGTAGCCAGTCAGAGTTACTCCAGCCGAGGTTGACAAAACAAACCTTAAAAATGGAAGCGGGTATTCTCGAATGACGGGGCGTACATCAACGTTAGCCAGGGATTCAGCCTCAGCCAGGCGCTTTGATGTAACAACGACAAGTGATCCAAATGCCGTTACTACTAAGAACCATTTTGAAATGGGAGTATCTGTTGCTGCTGCGCCACCAATTGCTCGCAGCACAAAACCGAGAGCGACAATGAGGAGTTCAATGACGGGCTGATGTTTGAGGCCAAATGAATACGAGGTAGTAAATATAAAATAACAGAGCAAGGTCACTTGAAAAGCGGGGCTGAGAGAAATCGCGAACCCTGTTCCCGCGACAAGGCATAGAGCAATAAGCAGGTAGGCCTGGGTTTTGGATATCTTTCCGGAGGCTATCGGGCGGTGAGATTTGGTGGGATTGATCTTGTCGCGTTCGATATCGCGTAGGTCGTTAATGATGTATCCCGCGCTGGCAATAAAGGCAAAACCCAAGAACGCTAGTAGCAAGTTCTTGGGCACGCCCGAATGAAACAACTTTGCCGCCGCCAGGGGAGCAGCAACAACGAGAAGATTTTTTACCCATTGCTTTGGGCGAAGAGCTTTGACCATGGAGGGAAGGCTGATGGTGCTCACCTTCGTAGTTTAGTGCGAGGAGGGTTACTTCAAGCTAAAGAATGCTGAAGTGATATGCCATCCAATATCTGCACCACGACCAATAAAGACGAAGATCATTAATGCTGCACCGGCTAGAGCGATGTCCTTAAGAAATCCAGTGCGTGCAGTCATTTTTGCCGTTGCATCGCTCTCTTTCCAGAAGTTATGCATCATGATCGCTGTAGGAATTAAGAAGATCGCGATAAGGAGGGCGCCCAGATCAGCGTAAATGCCGAGGGCCACGTAAATGCCACCGATCAAGATCATGAGCCCAGATACGATTACCGCCAGTTTTGGTGCAGGAACCTTCTTATAGGTGGCATAGCCAGTCATCGCCTCAACTTTGGTCAGATGGCCAATGCCTGAGTTAATAAAAATCAGGGCAAAGAGGACGCGACCTATTGCTAACACTGCGCTCATGGGACTCCTTTTCGAAAGTGGATTCTTGAAGGTTATGAGCAGGTTGTTGGCCTTTCAATCACATTGAGGGTGTTTCCCCCAGATTTCTCATCGAGGCACGGGTGCTTGCCAGCGTAGGAGCCTCCCACTTGCCCTTTGTCAGGGGTAGGCGCTATTTTTCGAACATATGTTCGAAAACCAGATCCCAGATCATCTACGTAGCGATGTCCTAGCCGATGGATCCACTCCTGTGGAGTTCACCTTCGGCGGCAAACGTTTTCGTATCCATGCCGTTTTATCTCGATGGTGTGAATCTGGGCAATGGTGGAATCGCATCAGCGACGGAATTTATAGGCCCGATGATCAGCCCCGTGGGTTATGGCGCGTTGAAGCTGCCCCCATCGGCACTCTTAAAACCTTCGATATGGAACGTGATGAAGTCACCGGCATCTGGCGCATCACTCCGATCTAGTGAGGGTCTAGTGAGGGTCTAATGAAGTTCACACACCTTCGCGCATGTAGCGCCTATTCGCTCAAATATGGCACCACGCAGCCACGCGATCTTGTTGCACGGGCCAGCGAATTCGAAATGTCAGCTGTGGCATTGACCGATCGTGATGGGTTGGCTGGTGCAATCCGCTTTGCACAAAGTTGCGTGGAGTATGACGTTGCTCCGATCATTGGCATCGACCTCGCTATTGATCTTGGACGCACCGACCTACATGACAAGAGCGAAAAAAAATTACCACGTATTACTCTTTTAGCACATAGCGACGGAGGATGGCGCTCGCTCTGTCGTTTGTTAACGAGTCTGCACACATACAAAAATTCTGGTGCAACCCTTGCTCGAAGCGGCGCACCTATTCTGACTTTAGATTTCCTGCAACGCTTTAGTGAGTACTCTCAAAACTTACATGTTCTTCATGGCCCCGAGTCACCTGTGGGTGTAGCTATTACGGCAAAGCGCCCAGACCTTGCGCTAGAGCGCTTCTTGCTCACTCGTGAACTTTTTGCAGACCACGCCATCGAATGTGTCTCGCATTTAGTGTCGGGCGATGGTCCACGTTCTACTGCACATGCGGGGCGCTCACTGATCTTCGCTCGTGATCACCGAATTCCTGCAGTCATTACAAATGCTGTTCGGATGCGCGATCGTGAAGATGGCCCTATCGCAGATGTTTTAGATTCCGCCAGACAACTTGTCCCTCTTAATGTTCGCCATGTCGAACGTAAGAATGCTGAAGGTTTCTTTAAATCGGGCGATGAAATGATTGCCCTTGCCAACGAGATTGCACGTGCAGGGGGAGAGCGCACAGCTCGCGAACTTTTAGCAACAACACAGGAGTGGGCGATGCGCGCGATTCTTTCGCCAACACGCGATATAGGTCTGGGCGGAATTCATTTACCCGAGCCACATGTGGTGGGTGCGGTTTCGTCGCAGGAAATGGCAGCGTTACTTCGGAGCAGATCAGAGTCTGGTCTTCATTGGCGCTACAGCGATAGCTCAACAATAAGTAAAGCCCGCCAGCGTTTAGATGATGAATTAGCAACAGTGGCAACGCTGGGGTATGAGTCCTATTTTCTTACCGTTGCTGATATCACCGATATGGCGCGCGATCGAGGAATCCGCGTTGCTGCGCGGGGAAGTGGTGCAGGTTCCTTAATCTGCCATCTCCTTGGTATTTCTGGTGTGGATCCGCTGCAACATGGATTATTGATGGAGCGTTTTTGCTCACCCCTTCGTCGGGCCCTTCCAGATATCGATATCGATGTAGAGGCAGCTAGGCGGCTTGAAATTTATGATCTTGTATTCGCGCGCTATGGAGATGCTCGATGGAGGTCTCCTGGCAATACATCCCGATGTGCAACAGTTGCGATGGTTGATACATATCGCGCACGGCATGCAATACGCGATGCAGGCGCCGCTCTTGGGCTGCCATCTATGGAGATCGACCTGATCGCAAAGTCATTGCCACATGTTCGAGCTCGCAACATTTCGCAAGCCTTGGAAAATCTTCCTGAATTGCGATCACTCAATCTTAAAAGTCCTTTGGTGGCAATGACTATCGCCATTGCTGAACGGCTCGATGGACTTCCTAGACATTTGGCGATGCATCCGTGTGCTGTTGTTTTATCCGATGGCGGTTTTCTTGATCGTGCTCCACTGCAAGTAAATGCTGGTGGCTATCCCATGGTGGAATTCGATAAGGATGATGTAGAAGCGGTAGGACTCTTGAAGTTGGACATACTCGGCGTTCGCATGCAGTCGAGCATCGCCTATGCCATTAAAGAGATCGAGCGCGTTGAACAAAGGCAACTAGATATTGATGCGATTGCACTCGATGATCAAGCAACCTTTGACCTCATTGCATCCACTCGTACGTTGGGGATTTTTCAAGTAGAGAGCCCAGGTCAACGTGAACTTGTCGGCAAGCTTGCTCCAGAGACGTTCACCGATCTCATCGTTGATATTTCCCTCTTCAGGCCAGGACCGGTCAAGTCCGACATGATCACGCCATTCTTATCTGCTCGAGGTGGGTGGAGTTCGGCGAAAATGATTCACCCAGATCTCTATGAGACCCTGCGCGAGACTGAGGGCGTTGTTGTTTTTCATGAGCAAGTTATTCGGATTATTTCCATAATGACGGGTGTATCTCTGGCACATGCCGATGAGAAGCGACGGGCTTTGGGAGATAGAGAAGGCCAACAAGAGGTCTGTGATTGGTTTATTCCTGCTGCGCTGGCGCGCGGGTATGCCCAAGAAGTGGTTATGGAGATTTGGGATGTCTTGCGCGCTTTTGCATCTTTTGGGTTTTGCAAGGCGCATGCTGCAGCTTTTGCTTTGCCGACCTATCAATCAGCATGGCTTAAGGCACATCACCCTGCTGCATTTGTTGCAGGCGTTCTCACTCATGACCCAGGTATGTACCCCAAACGTTTAATTCTAGATGACGCGCGACAGATGGGCGTCACGCTCTTGCCAGTGGATGTGAACTATTCAGGTCTCACATATACCGTCGAACGCGTTGATGCATCTACTGCACGAGAACCGATGACAGCCTTCGATGGGGCAAGTACAGGAAGATCGTTGAAACTTCCTGATGCGCGCGGATATGCAATCCGCATGTCCTTTAGTGACCTATCAGGCATTAGCGCTACAGAAGTTAATAATATTATCGACGGTCAGCCATACCTTGACCTATCGGATTTCTATGCACGTGCTGGTGCTTCCTATCCAACAATTGAACGTCTTGTTTTGATTGGCGCATTTGATGATGTACACAACATTGATGCTACGGAAATTAATCGACGTGATTTGCTACTGCACCTAAGTGACTTGCACCGATCACCCTCTCGCTCATTGGGTGGTGCTCAACTTAATTTTGGATTTACTCCACCAGCGCTTATCTCTAGTGGATTGCCAGATCTGACTTCAGGGGAGAAGGTAGGTCACGAAGTAGAACATTTGGGAATGGAGATCTCCCACCACCTCCTAGAGTTCTATGCAGATTTCCTCAACAAGATTGGCGCAGTAAGGTCATCAGATCTCCTGGCGCAAAGGTCGGGGTCGTTAGTCCTTGTTGCGGGGGTAAAGGTAGCCATGCAGACGCCCCCAGTGCGTTCGGGTAAGCGTGTCATTTTTCTCAGTCTTGATGATGGCTATGGCTGTAATGATGCAACCTTCTTTAGCGATGCCCAGCGTGATTATGCTGATGTGCTTTTTCACTCTCGTCTTTTTCTGGTGCGTGGTCATGTACGCCGCACTGGCCCGCGGGGAGTTTCTCTTCGGGCAACTGGTGCATGGGAATTGCGCTCTGCTTACGAAAAATGGTCCCTCAATCAAAGTACGCTCATAACATGAGTACAGCAACGATTCTCCATGTGGATATGGATGCGTTCTATGCCTCTGTCACAGAGCGCGATGATCCCTCACTGAAAGGCAAAGCCGTTGTTGTTGGAGCAGGGGCTAGGGGAGTTGTACTTTCTGCAAACTATTTGGCTCGCACTTTTGGAATCCATGCAGCAATGCCCGTAGGTAGGGCCCAACGCCTTGCACCGCATGCCATATTTATTCCACCTGATCATGCTCGCTACAGCGAAGTATCTGAACACATTATGGAGATATTTCATTCCTATACACCTCACGTAGAACCAATCTCCCTAGATGAAGCTTTTCTTGATGTCACAGGTTCGCAACGCCTAATAGGTACTGGGCGAGAAATTGCAACAATGATTCGTGCAAAAGTTGAGGCGCAAGAAGGCATTACTTGTTCAGTCGGAATTGCCTCATCAAAATTCATTGCAAAACTTGCTTCGGGCCGTTGCAAACCAAACGGAATATTAGAAATTCCTGTTGACCGCGTTCTCAATTTTCTTCACCCGTTACCTGTTTCTGCAATTTGGGGGGTTGGTCCTAAAACAGCAGAAGCGCTAGAGCGATTGGGTCTACGTACCGTTTCTGACGTTGCCCATACTCCACGAACTACTTTGATCCGCGCATTAGGTGAGGCAACGGGTGCATCGTTATATGAGTTGGCGTGGGGTCGCGATTATCGCGACGTTGTCACCGATGAACCGGATAAAAGTATTAGTGCGGCAGAAACCTTTGCTCGAGATATTGATGACCCGGAGATCCTCTTGCAAGAGTTATTGCGCTTAACAGAAAAAGCCACGGCAAGATTGCGTGCGCGATCACTCTTTTCAAAAACGATTTCTATTAAAGTGCGCTACGCGGATTTCACAACTGTCAGTCGATCAAAGACTTTGCCTCTGGCAATAGATAGCACGCATGAAACCTATGACGTCGTGAAAACTCTCTTCAATGCGGTAGGAATCAACGGGGCTCGAATTCGCCTGGTTGGCGTGAGTCTGGATAATTTGCAAGCCGATGCCCCAGAACAGTTAATTTTGGGGGGTCGCGAGCATGGATGGAGGGAGGCCGAAGGGGCTATCGATAAAGCTCAGGCTCGTTTTGGTCGCCATAGCGTCCGTCCTGCCCGTTTGGTGGCTAAAGAAGAGGAGTCAGAGTGAAGAATTCACAGCAACGTCAGGGTGCATTTGAGCGTGTAATGTTCTATTGTTGGGGACAGGAAGTACCTTTCTTAGCGGAGTGATTAAAGAAAAGGAGCGAAAAATGCCACTTTCCGAGCATGAACGCAAGCTCCTGGCCCAAATGGAAGAAGCCTTTTTAGCTGATGATCCGCGCCTGGTCTCCACTCTTACTGGTACGCGCCTCTACCCAGGGCGCAATCGTGTTATTTCTGGTGTTGCCCTCATATTCCTTGGCCTTGCCACTCTCTTTGCGGGTCTGATCGTCAAGACCATCCCCGTGGGCATCCTGGGATTCCTTATCTCTCTAGCGGGAGTAACTTTGGCAATCTCAGCTCTTACGGGAGTGAGCGCTCTTCGCGCCTCTCGAACCCCTGGAGGCAAGAAATCAGGCAAGCGCTCGCTCAGTTCACGCATGGAAGATCGCTGGGAGCGTCGTAATTTCGATAAGTAACCACTAGTTCGCCTCGTTATTCCAAGACCCCCATGGGGTCTTTTTTTATACCCAAAAACTGCCAGCGAGCTACAGGGGTCTAGTGGGGGAGATATGTGGGGAGATATGTGGGGACCAGGGGATTTAATTGGAGGAAGGTGGTTGAAAATGGAGGGAAATGGGGTAAAGTGGGGGATTAAGCAGTATTAACCCAGGGGAAGGGGAGTGAAAGGGATGTTTCTTGGAACCCACGAGCCCCGCCTGGATGAGAAAGGTCGCCTGATTTTGCCGGCGAAATTTCGCGAAGAACTTTCACCAGGTTTGGTAATCACCAAAGGACAAGAGCGTTGCCTTTATGTTTTTCCATCCGCTGAATTTGCGACGATCACAGAACAGCTAAGACAAGCGCCAGTCACTGCTAAATCAGCCCGCGATTACATGCGCGTGATGTTCGCCGGCGCACACGATGAAATTCCTGATCGTCAAGGTCGCATCACGATCCCGCAAGGACTACGTACCTATGCCGCTCTTGAAAAAGAGTGCGTCGTAATTGGCGCAAACACTCGCGTTGAAATTTGGGACGCAACTTCATGGAATGAATATTTGGCCGATCGCGAAAAAGGATTCGCCGATGTATCCGAGGAGGTATTCCCAGGGTTGTTCTAAAAAACGCAAAAAAAGAATGAAAGAAAGTGGTCTCTCTTGTGGCCACCGCCGACCTTAAGCAGCGGCGCCACTTCCCCGGCGCCGCTCCTAAAAGCTCCGTCGGGCGGCGGTGACCAGAGGAGAGAGCGCAGAAAGATTTCGATTCCGGAGCTAGATCAAGGTGATTTAAGAAAGGCAAAAGAAGTGGGGGAGAAGATGCCAGCACATATTTCAGTGATGCTTGACCGTTGCATTGCACTGCTCACCCCGGCTATTGAAAAGACTTCTTCGCCGATTGTTGTCGATGCAACTCTTGGACTTGGCGGACATACCGAGGCGCTACTAAGAAAACACTCAACGCTGACGGTTATAGGAATAGATCGCGATCCAGAAGCAATTGCAATTGCCTCGGCACGACTTTCTGAATTTGGTACTCGCTTTGTAGCCGTCCACGCGGTCTATGACGAAATGGAAAATGTCATAGCGTCACAAGGTCATAGCAAAGTCAATGGAATCCTTTTTGATTTAGGTATCTCATCCATGCAGGTGGATGAGAATCAGCGCGGATTCTCGTATTCAAAAGACGCTCCTCTAGATATGCGAATGGATCGCACGCAAGGAGAGAGTGCGGCTGATTTGATCAATCATGGGACTCGCGAGAACCTCATAATGATTTTGAGGAAATTTGGCGAAGAGAAATTTGCCCCACGGATTGTAGATGCCATTATTCGTCAGCGCGCCATAG
>CAIYBL010000098.1 GCA_903924485.1 uncultured Actinomycetes bacterium | reverse complement strand
CCGCCAAGGAGATGACGGACGATGAAAACGGCTCGATTGTGATGAGCCTTTCTTTTCCCCAAAGTGGCCACTCTTTCATTCCACCGAGGACCATCCAAATCCAGCAATACGGAAAAGTTTTCTTATCCCACTCAACGGCTATATCTGAATTCAATTTTCTATTTCTAAAAATCACGGAAGCTTGCGTCATTGGACCCAGAATGAGATGACCATCAGTGCCGTCGTCTAGACCAAAAGTACTTACATCTACGACCTCGTCATTTACATCAAGAGCAGTTGGCCATTGAGATTCCGTTTCAGGTTTAAAACGATAAGTCGGGCCAGGGTAATTGGGAATTTCAACCCTCTCCCCTGGATTCACGATTATCTCCATGCCTGGGTCGATAAACGGCCCACCGATAACCAGATGCTGGCCCCATTGAAATTCAAGGTCCAGTCCGCTCAAATTCTCAACTGATTCATCAAAGAGAAGTACTCCGTTGGTAAGTGTCATTACTCGGATTAATCGCATGGGAAAACGACGGAGTGTGACAGAGAACTCGACAGAGATTGAATCTTTTGAATCTTCTAAGATTCGAAAATCCCATGAAAGCAGCGCAACTTCACCGTGAGCGCCGATAGGTGCACCTTTGTACTCAGTCGGATACTGAGCCGCGGGTAGCACTTCTTGCCAGCCGCCGCTGAAGTGATCCAGAAAGTTTCCTATGGGTGCTTGAATTGTTTGGATTGCTTCGCGATTTCGGACAATATCTTCTTGTCCATGCCAGAGAAGATCCAAATCCAACTTCTTAGATCGTAACTCCAATATTTCTGCTCCACGAGTAAGGCTTACTTTGAGGTGAATATCTGGTGAAGTCATTTCGATAATCTCATGACCTTCCCACAACGCGAGTCGTCCGTAGTGTCCATCTACACGTCTAGTGAAGGGATCTCGTGGACCGTAATGTGTCATGGGTATCTTTGGACTCGTGTATTAACTCTTGGGCAAGCCAGTTTTTGGATCTAGGCCATATCGGCTAGCCAATTCATTATCAATCTCGGGCACTCCCAGAGCAGAGGTCCAAGCACCTTCAACGGCAATACTCTGACCAGAGAGATAGGAAGCGCGCGAGGAAAGTAAGAAGGCAACAACTTCTGCTATCTCACTCGGTTCCCCGATTCGCTTCATGGGGGTCAGGAGTTCAAGTGATTGACGTCGTCCGACTGGATCTGGGGCATCAACAAAACTTTGTTCTAAAGCGGGAGTCATGATGGCACCAGGTGCCACTGCATTCGCTCGAATACCGAATGGCCCATAGGCAACAGCCACGTTGCGTGTTAGAGCATCCACAGCCGCCTTCGTCATTTCATATACGGCGTGATCGGGCCAGGCTCTTCTTCCATGGACAGAAGAAATGTTTACTATCGCTCCAGCAACTTTCCGTGTAGTGAATGATGCAACTGCTTCTGCGCATCCCCAAAACGAACCTATCTGATTGGCATTAATGAGTTCTTCTAAAACTGCAGGATCATTGGGGAAATTGTGCATCGGTGCGCCTCTGGTCCATCCAGCGCAGTTAACCCAAGAGATCAAATTACCCTTGCTTTCAGCTAGTTTCCTTGCAATTTCATGCGTAGAACGCTTGCCAACATCACCAAGAACTGAATACGCCTCATGGCCGGCATCTGAAATCTCTTTTTCAACCTTCGGCAAAGTCGTTGAATTGAGATCGACAAGTATCACTACATAATCCTGAGCTAGTCGGTGTGCGATCCCACGTCCGATTCCAGAAGCAGCTCCTGTTACGACAACGACGTCAACCATAGTTTCAACCCTCCTTCTCTATGCGATTTCAACAGGTGAATGACAACGCCATGAGTGAGTAGCAGATCCCTGAGTAATCAGGAGGGGCACGGATTTACAATCTTCTCGACCTAAACCGGTGGCGCATCTAGATCTGTAGTTGCACGTGTCATCGACGCCAGGACTTGGCAGGGACTGAACCTGTTCGCTACTTCGCTTTGATACAACAGGAGTAGCCAATGGAACGGATGAAAGTAGCCCTACCGTGTAATGGTGACGAGATTTATTAAATACATCATCGCGGTTTCCTCGTTCGACGATTCGTCCACGGAACATCACAGCGATTTCATCAGCCATGTAATGAGCAACGCCTAAGTCATGCGTAATGAAAAGGTAAGTTAGTCCACGATCGGCTTGAATCTGTCGGAGCAAGTTGAGCACTTGAGCGCGAACCGATACATCCAGGGCTGAGACAGCTTCATCAAGCACAAGGATTTTCGGATCAACGGCGAGTGCCCTCGCGATCGCGACTCTCTGGCACTGTCCGCCAGAGAGTTCATGCGGACGTCGATTGAGATGTTCCTTCTCAAGCCCAACAGCTTTCAGTAGCTCGATAACCTGCTCTCGACGGGAAACTTTGTCTCCAATGTCGAAAGCGATCAGAGGACTCGAAATAATTCTTTCGACAGAATGACGGCGATTAAGTTGGCTAAAGGGATCTTGTTGCACGACTTGGATTTCACGTCGAAGAAGTCGAAGTTCTTCGTGCTTGAGCGATCCAAGATTTCGTCCCAGAACGTCTATCGTTCCCGAATTGGGTCGATCCAGACCAAGTAGCACTCGTGCAGCAGTAGTTTTTCCACTACCGGATTCACCAACGAGCGCGAGAGTTTGACCAGATTTTAGATCGAAGGAGATGTTATCAAGAGCATGAACGACGCCAGTTTTGCCCTTGAATGTGCGGCTTACGCCAGAGACCGTTGCAACGGAAGTATCTGTTGAAATCATTTACTTCACCATTCCAACTTCAAACAACTCTTCTGCCCTAAAACAGGCCGAAAGTCGATCTTGGACAGAGATGAGAGGCGGGACCCCTTCTCTGCATTGTGGCTGAACATGCGCACACCGAGGAGAGAAAACGCAACCTTCTGGTCGATTGTCTGGACGAGGCGGTTGGCCAGCAATCGAATTGATTGGCTTAGTTACATCAATCGTGTAATCACAACGTGAATTGAGAAGAGCTTTTGTGTATGGATGGACCGGGTTGGAAAAGATTTGATTTACTAAGCCACGCTCTACGAGTTTCCCTGAGTACATAACCATGATCTCGTCACTGAACTGAGCTGCAACACCTAGATCATGGGTTATAAGAAGTACCGAGAGTCCACGTTCGGCTGCCAACTTATCAATAAGGGTCAGAACTCGCGCCTGAGTTGTCACATCGAGGGCGGTAGTTGCCTCATCAGCGATGAGCACTTTCGGTTCTCCACTCAACGCGATGGCGATGACCACCCGCTGCAACATTCCACCTGACATTTCAAACGGGTACGAATCAATTCGACGATCTGGCTCTGGGATTCCAACGCTAGCCAAAAGTTCAATCGCAATTTTGCGAGCTTGAGAGTGAATCACCTCAGTGTGCAATTGAATACTCTCAATAATTTGTGCACCGATGCGCATAATTGGATTAAGGGCTGACATCGGATCTTGGTAGATCATCGAAATATCATTGCCCCGCATGTGGCGAAATTCCTTCATATTCATTCCAAGAATTTCCTTGCCCCCGACGAAGATTTCGCCTTTATCAATTCGAACGGGGTCTTTAATCAATCGCATAAGCGAGTATGCAGTTAGGGACTTTCCACTTCCTGACTCGCCAACCAAACCAACTTTGCTACCAGCCGGAATATCAAATGAGATGTCATCGACAACAGTTACCCGCCCTCGTGACGAAGGCACTGAGAGTGAGAGGCCATTTACGATCAGTGCGCTTTTCATACAGAAGACCGCCTTGAATCCATCGATACTCGAATTCGCTCACCATAAGAGTTAAACGCGAGAATTGTGATGGTGACTGCCATTGCAGGAAAGAATACAAACCAATACGTATTCCAGATCTTCGCATACCCTTGTAGCATCAACGTTCCCCACGATGCATTCGGTGGTTGAATACCCAGGCCAATAAAACTCAAAGTCGCTTCCAACATAACTGCCGCAGCCGCGTTGATACTCAATTGCACCAATAATTGGGGCGCGATATTTGGCATGACTTCAGAAATAATTAACTTCGATCTCTTTGTACCACTGGCCACCGCTGCCACGACGTAATCTGAAGCCAGTTCAGTAACAACTGCACTCCGAGCCATTCGGGCCGTTGTTGGAGAGAGCAAGATCCCGACAACTATCGGAAGTGAAATAACACTGGCACCCAGAGCAGAGATAGCAACAAGGGCAAATAGGATCTGTGGGATCGCCATAGTGGCATCTGCGGTACGCATCAGAAATTCATCTATCCAACCGCGTCGCACACCAGCCGTTAATCCCCAGAGAGTGCCAATTACTAGAGCAATTGCGGTGGCCATCATCGCAATCAGAATCGTGATCCTTCCACCATAAAGAATGCGTGAAAGTAGATCGCGACCAAGATCGTCCGCACCCATCCAGTGTTTGCCACTTGGTCCTGAAAATGGATCAGCGACTCCAATTGCATTGGGGTCATATGGAGCAACTAGTGGGGCAGCTAAACAGATACCTAAGATGAGGAGAATTAGGGAACCTGAAAATGAAAATCGACTCCTAGCCTTCACTCTGACTCTCCTTTGCTAACCGTAGGCGAGGATCCACAATTCCGCAGAGGACATCAAAAACAAAAGTTGTGAAAATGAAGAACGAAATAATGGTCAATGCGACCCCTTGAATGACCGAGTAATCGCGCTTAAATGAACTCTCGATAGCAAGAGACCCAATTCCCGGGAGCCCATACATATATTCGATAACAACAACCCCACTAAGGGTGTAGCCAACGATAAGGCCGAGCATCGTAAGAGTTGGGACAAGTGAGTTTGGCAAGATATGACGGAAAAGAATCCGAATATTTGAAAGGCCCTTTCCTTCTGCGGTCCGAACAAAGGGTGATTGCTTGATTTCAAGCATCGACGCTCTTAGGTATCTGACCAAGTAGGGGGTCGCAGTCAACCCACCCGTTATTGAAGGCAAAATCATTAACTTCAAATTCTCAACGACGCCTTCTGAAATTGGGGTAAACCCTCGTGAAGGTAGCCACTGAAGCTTAAGTGAAAATACTAAAATCAAAATAATTCCTGTTACAAAGCCAGGAACGGAGAGGCCAAATGAAGTGAAATAGCCGATTACACGATCAACGATGGATCCGGGTTTTAGTGTGGAAAGTGGCGCGAGTATTAGTGAAAATATTACAGCAATCAAGATGATGAAAAAAGTTACTTCCAATGTCACTGGAATTCTTTCAGCCACGAGTTTAGTTACCTTGAACTGAGAAAAATATGAAACACCTAAGTCGCCATGAAAAGCATGGTTGATCCAGGAGAAGAGTTGCACGAGGAGCGGGCGGTT
>CAIYBL010000097.1 GCA_903924485.1 uncultured Actinomycetes bacterium | reverse complement strand
TTCAACCATACAAGTCATAACGAACGCTCGTGGGCTAGTTACGTCAATCAGTCGTTGAGATTTTGGCTGAAACGTTAATTACTTGTTTATAAAGATCTTTATTGAACTCGTTGCCGTGACGCCATAAGAATCGGTAGCAATTGTTTTCAATTGAATGACCGACTTCTTTGGGAATGTAGAAACGAGTGGGAATACACGATAAAGACCGCTGGCCTTAGGGTCGGGAGAGGACGTCGGTGAAGAATCCACTCCCAAGCTTTGCCAGGCACCTCCAGCAATTCGATACATAAAGGCAACATCAACAAAGGGAGATCCTTTGGCGGTGGCATCAATCTCTAATTGAGTTGAATCCATTAAATCAGGTAGCACTTTGGTGACAACCGTCGAAAGTTTGGCTGCTTGCTTTACCGGCGCATTAGCGACAAAGACCGCCCAACTCAGAGATGGAAGAGTGAGGGTCGTCTTTCCAGATTTTACGCTCGCATTTCCATGACCACTTTGCAGGATCCACGAGGCATTACTTGAATTGTTTGTAAAAGTCGCAACCGATCCCGCGGAATAAGCATTCAACGCCACTAAAACTTCCTGATGCGTCGCCCTATCAAATCGACTAAAGGCAAAAATTCCCTTATCTGCATAATCTGTGCGTTGGCTGCCATTCGCCAACGCTGGTAACTTATCTCGGAGCGCTGTTAGCGTACGAATCGTGCCTTGAAGCGGATTGGTTGTATCAAAGCTGCTTGCGGTATCGATGAAATCCCCACCAATTCGATATTGCGATTGCCAACTGAGCACCCCAGTGGAAAAGAGATCCTGTCTAGCTTCCTTGTCGTTGCCGCCGGTCAAGCCGAACTCGTCTCCATAGTAAACAATAGGCACCCCGCGAATTGTGAAAAGTAAGGCATGCGCCAACTGATCTCGTTTCAGGGCCACCGTTGCATCGTTAGCACGTGCAACAATAAAGGAACCTATGCGACCCATGTCGTGGTTACCTAAAAATGTTCCCAAGCCATTGGCATTGGTCGTCGCCGTTGTATAAAGATCATCGGTATTGAAATATGCCCCGAGATTTGCGGTGTCGAAGTTATTTATATACCCAACCATCGCGGCTTGGATTGGGAAATCAAGCACTTCATTGAAAGAGGCGTTCTTCACCCAGTAAGACGTATTGTGAGGGTCGGTGTCATATACCTCTCCCCACATCGGGAACGAGTCTTTACCCTGCGAGAATGCGGCCTTGCGCATAGCCGGAAGAAAGACCTTCCAAAATTCCTTATTCACATGGCGCGATGAATCTATGCGGAAACCATCTATTCCAGTCTGCGTTATCCAATTGCTAAAGACATCTACCCAACCTTTTACTACCACCGGACTCTCTGTAAAGAGATCATCCAATCCAAAGAAGTCTCCGTATTGCATCGATTCATCCGATGCTCCCACATCTCCTCGATTGTGGTAATTCAGAGGGTTATTAAGCCACGCCGGGCTTTTGATATTTGCAAGTTGTGGTGCAATCACTGGGGTCTTGGGAAAACTGCGAGTTGCGCTGAGTTGATCGAGAGCAGGAAAAGCAGAAGAACCTGCAAGCTTTACTGCATCGAAAGTTTTGCCCGCGACCGTCTTATAAGGTTGGTCAGCCAAACCCACATATGACCCACCTTGGACATAATGAATCACATTCGCAGTGTGATTGACCACGATATCCAAGATAACTTTCATCTGTTGCGAATGCGCATCAGAGACAAATTCTTTGAAGTCGGCAATTGTTCCTAGATGTGGATCGACTTGATCAAAGCCCACACCCCAATATCCGTGATACGCCGCGCTCTTGCCATCTTCCGCTACCGGAAGTTGGCGAACGACGGGTGTTACCCAGATCGCTGTAAATCCAAGCGACTTGATATACGGAATTCGATTGATCAAACCGCGAATATCTCCCCCGTGATAAAACCCGGGGTCAGAAGGTTGAAATCCCGTAGTAGTTGCTGGCCCAGTAAGACCCCCTTGATCGTTGGAAGGGTCTCCATTTTCAAATCGATCAAGCATTACGAAATAAATCATCTCAGGATGAACGGCAGGATCCGAAGCCGCCTTAGCCGGCAAGCCAGAGGCAACAAATGCCAGTATTACAATCAGGAAAGTGAAGAAGCGAAATCTCTTCAAACCTTTAGCCCTTTACAGAACCAGCGGTGAGTCCACTGATTATGTATTTCTGGAGCGAGAGGAATATTGCTACCAAAGGAATTGAGGCGATGATCGAACCCGCCGCGAATGGTCCCCAGTTAGATACATATTGACCGCTAATGAAACCTTGCAAACCGACTGCGACCGTTCTCGCGTGCATATCGACTAGGAACAAGCGAGCGAGAATGAATTCGTTGAAAGTTCCAATAAAGCTCAGCAAGCTGACTACAGCCAGCACGGGTGCGGCTAGCGGTACGAATATCAACCAATAAGTCTGTACGGCACTCGCACCATCCACTCGTGCCGCTTCATCCAATTCCAGAGGAATCGAATCAACGAATCCTTTGAGCAGCCAGATATTCACTCCCATAGCTCCACCCATATACACAAGGAGCAGTCCAGGTTGAGTACCGAGTCCGATACGGGGAGCGAAGGAATAGACTCGCTCCATAATTACGTAGACGGCAGACAGAGAGAGAATTGCAGGGAACATTTGCACAAGTAGTAGAAGTTGTAGCCCCTGCTTCTTGCCTTTAAATCGTAAACGGCTAAAAGCGAATGCTGAAGCGGCTCCTATGACTACAGAGAGAATCGCAACAATTCCAGCAATAACGATCGAGTTCTTCATCCAGGTTAAATAGGGGATCAAAGGACTGCTAAAAAGCATATGAAAATTTCGTAACGATATCGCCTTAGGGATAAATGAAGTCACCTGCAGACTTCCCGAAGGGCTGAGCGCCGAGAGAAAGACCAAATAGATGGGAAATAGCACGAAGAAACATATAACGAGAGCAATGGCGTGACGCCACAAATCTTCCTTCAGGAATTTTTTCATTTGAATGATTCCAATACCTTAGATCTTCTGATTCCGTAGAGTGAAATCGAAGCGATAATAACGAAGATAACGACCGAAATTGCGCTTGCCAATCCTAGGTTTTGCGTTCCTGCGCCGAAAGCTATCTTGTAGGTATAGCTGATCAAGATATCAGTCGAGCCCGCAACATCTCCCCCTAATGTGTTCGATGGGCCACCGCCTGTGAGCAAATAAATAATATTGAAATTATTGAAATTAAAGGCGAACGAGGCCACGAGTAACGGCGAGACCACCTGCAAAAGTAGGGGCATTGTTATCTTGCGGAAGATTTGGCGATTCGTCGCGCCATCTATTGCAGCTGCTTCTGAAAGTTCCGCCGGTATTGCTTGCAGCGCACCACTACAGATGAGGTAAAAGTAGGGGAATCCTAGCCATAGATTAACAATGATTACCGCTGCCCTTGCATACATAGCATTTTGGAACCAGTGCACATGCGTTCCAAAGAGATGGTTGATCGCACCGAATTCGGTGTCAAACATTCCACCCCAGATCAATATGCTCATGATGCTTGGCATGGCGTACGGCAAGATAAAGATAGAGCGATAAATTCTGCGGCCGAAGAGCTTGCGATTCATAATCATCGCTACCAGCAAGCCGAGAGCAAATTGAGTCAGTACCGTCAAGGAGGCGAAAACCATTGTCCAGATAAATACTTTGACGAGCGGCTTGCGAATTTGAGGATCTGTAAATAACTTTGTGTAATTAGAGAACCAGATAGGGGCGCGCCAGCCCGGCTGCAGGAGTTCCACCTTATTTGCGACGTTTGCGTAGTCCCCCACACCATTATCTTTGTAGATGGCGCCGGTTTGAACATTCGTGAATGTGTCGGTTGATGAATTGTACATGAGCGTTTGGCTCTTCAAGGAGGCAACATTGCTGCCCTCGATGGTTATGAAGTATGCAGAGGAGTATGCAAAGCGAGTATCGGCTATCTTTTGATCAACCGCATTCTGCTGATCAGGGGTAAGCGGATGAAATCCTGGAGCTTTAGTGGCATCGCCATTTTCATCAACTGCCAGAACTGTTGGATCTAAATCTGTTTTCGTAGTTGCTGTCGATAAGAAGTAGACCTTGTTGGTGGGATCTGAGGCCAAAATTTCTAGATTCTTAGCGCTATCTTCACCCACGATTATGTCAAAGGTAGTTTGATTGGCATCTGGCCGAATTCCAGTAGCAATAATTCTTGATATCGCATCGGGCTTTGAAATGTAATTGCCAGTTGAGTACTGAAAACCGGACATCGCGACTGTATAAAGAATTGGACCAACTACAAATGCAAAGAGGAAGAGCATCCCTGGCAGAAAGAACTTCATGGGGATGGAATAATTTGTGAGGTACGTCAGGGCTATTGCAATCAATCCGATGGTAAGAAAGCCAGAGATCGCATATTCGCGTTTAGCAAAGGAACTCATTATGAGCATAAGCATGAGAGAAGAGACAAAAGCAACCACGAGATATTTCAGGGTCACAGTGACCTTGCGGTTAAAGAGCTTCTCCACTTTTGCTATCCGTTCATTAAATTGGGCAGATTAACAACGGTAAGAGAAATTGGTGGGCAAAGGTTCTTGCCCACCAATTTCGATAGAACTGATCCTACTATTAGCAGGATTTAGAGCTGTGGAATTCCAGCAGCAATGTTAGCCTGGAAGAAGGTGTCCAACTTCTGAGCTGACGTTAGTGGATCTTTTCCATTAACCAGAACATCGGTCCAGAACGCTGGGAGAAGATCCCAGAAGCTCTTTCCGCCGGTTGCTCCATTAAGGATTGCGCCAATCTGTGGAATGCCAGCCATCGCGCCAGATTTTCCGAAACCCTTTTGAGCTGCGGTAACTGAAGCATCCTTTTGAGCCTTCTTGTTTGCAGGTGGTCGCAATTCAACGTTCTGATATGCGACTGCGCCAGCAGCTGATCCAAAGAAGTTGTTCAAAACGCTCTTAGCGCCTTGATCAACACCGTGTGCTGCAGCAAATACCGTGAGCATTGCGCCTGAAACAGATGCAAAAGCTGAGCCATATTGTCCGTGGTTTACGCCAGGAACAGGCATCAGAGTCGACATGTCAAAACCGGCTTTCGCGTAATCCGTCCATTCCCAGTTACCAATGATTGCGTAAGGAACGGTGCCAGCTAGGAATGCAGTCTTGCAACCAGTGTCAGTTGCTGGGAAGAAGCCGTTGCTCTTGCCCTTCTTATCCAACAAGAACTTATTGATATTTGCGGCGACAGTGGCTGCTGGGACTGGATCTGCAGTTGCACTTACGCTTCCGTTTGGTGTCATTACATAAGGAGCGCCACCGAGAGCACTTAGTACAGATACGCCTCCGAATGACATTCCGCCACCCGCGACACAGAGACCTGCAGTCAACTTATCTGCAGTCTTGTTAGCGAGGTAGAAATTAACCATTTGGCCCAGGGTCAGTGGCTTGCCAGTGAGCTTTGAGTTGTAGATCATCCCTACATTGTTGTAATCAAGAGGTACCCCGTAAAGAACGCCCTTATAGGTAAGGTCCCCGAGGTTATTAGAAGTGAAACTTGCGCGTACTGATGATGACAAAGTTACAGGAGCTAACTTGCCTTGCTTGGCTCCTGTTGGAACCCAGTCATTTGCACCAACCACGATATCTGGGCCAGTGAGGGCAGTTGCGTTGTCAAAAGCGGTCTTCAAAGCATCGAAACCTGAGAAAGTTACGATCTTGATGGTTATTCCTGGAACCCAGTCACTCTTTGCGGCGAGAACTGTCTGAAGGTTTGGTCCGCGAGTGTTATCGGCCCAAACAATTACTGTTTTGTTTGCAGCATTTGCACTAGGTACGAGCAAAGCTGAAACCACGAGCGCTGCGCTGGCAACGACGCCAACGAAACTCAGTTTCTTCTTGTTCATGCATTCCTCCATGGATTATTTAGCCGCAAAGTCACCATTGCGGGTATCGACACGTGTCGAGCAGTGGTGGTAATCTATATGCAGAGCCTGGGAAATAGAAGCCAGCCAACACTCATAGTCAAGATTGTGACGAAAGCGTTATAAATGGTTACCCGTGCAGATGTCGCTAAGAAAGCTGGGGTCTCAGCCAGCACAGTCAGTTACGCCCTGACGGGGAAGCGATCTATTAAACCTGAGACTCGAGAACGTATCCTCCAGGTTGTCGCCGAACTCAACTATGTACCGCATTTTGCCGCGGGAGCGTTAAGGGGCGGGAAATCAAAGACCTTGGCCATGTTATTTCCAGGCAAAGCCGCCGGTATATCCCCGGTCGCGCTGCAGTACATCACTGGTGCTGTAAACGCAGCTAGCGCTCGCGGCTATGCGCTCATTCTTTGGCCCGCTGACAACGCTGATATGAAACAGATTGTTACCTTGGCAAAATCTGGACTGCTAGGTGCAGTTCTGC
>CAIYBL010000096.1 GCA_903924485.1 uncultured Actinomycetes bacterium | reverse complement strand
GTACTTCAATAAGCGGTCCAATTACGCCCACCATTGCTTGACCCGACGTGATTCCCCAAACGCCAATACTCACGGCAATTGCGAGCTCAAAGTTATTTCCAGCTGCAGTAAAGGCTAAGGTCGTAGTTTTTTCATAACTCAAACCGACAGTTCTTCCGAAGATGTAGGAGACGCCCCACATAAGTAGGAAGTAGATCATCAAAGGAAGAGCAACGCGTAGGACTACACCGGGTGAGGATGTAATCGCTTTTCCTTGCAGAGCAAACATAATTACGATGGTAAAGAGCAAACCGTAGAGGGCGAAGGGGCCTATTTTTTTCGCAAACACACCGTCATACCAAACGCTACCTTTACGCTTGATGCCAATTCTGCGAGTGAAATACCCCGCGACTAGAGGGACTCCTAAGAAAATAAGAACTGCTTTAGTGATGTCCCATGTGGAAAAAGCAATATTGAAAGATTGAAGGCCCAGCCAAGCGGGAAGTATCTTTAAATAGAAAGTACCAAGTAGGGCATATGCAAGAATTTGGAAAACCGAGTTGATGGCGACAAGAAGTGTCGCGGCTTCGCGACTTCCACAGGCAAGGTCATTCCAAATGAGCACCATCGCGATGCAGCGTGCCAATCCAATGACAATGAGTCCAGTGCGATATTGAGGTTCGTTGTAGAGGAATATCCAAGCGAGTGAAAACATCAGCGCTGGACCAACGAGCCAATTAAGAATGAGTGATGAAATAAGAAGCTTTTTGTCCGATTTCAACTCAGACATTTCGGAGTAATTAACTTTGGCCAAAACTGGATACATCATCATCAATAACCCCAGAGCAATTGGAAGCGAGGTCCCTTCGATGCGTACCGAGTCCAGGGTGGTCTGCAGACTTGGAATCATCTTCCCTAAGCCAAGCCCCAATGACATCGCTGCAAGAATCCAAATGGGTAGAAAACGATCCATTTGCGAAAGTTTCGCGATCGGCTTGGAGGCAATATCTGGCATAGCTTCACTCCCTGAAGTTAATGTGTCGAATTTCGCGGACTCATTCCTAGCCAGCATATCTGCTACACGTGAGCGTAGAATGAACGCAATATGAACCTTTCATCATCGCTTTATCCATCGCCCACACAATCGGACCCATTGTTGCTGATTCATGGAATGGGATCGGCGGCAACAGCGTGGAAACCGATCATGCCTCAATTGAGCGAGTTCTTCACCGTGGTCACCATCGATTTACCGGGCCATGGACATACTCCCATGTCGCACGAACAACCGATGGACCCCAAGGCTCTCGCTATCGCGGTCTTTGAAACAATGAACGAACTTGGTTTTGATACATTCGATGTCGTCGGTAACTCCCTAGGTGGTTGGATCGCACTAGAGATGGCAGCGATGAAGCCGGCGGCAATAAAATCAGTAACTGGTTTGGCTCCTGCTGGCTTGTGGCTGGAACCCTTCACTGCGCGATATCCCGGAACGGCAATCTCGCGAATGTTGGCCAGTTCGCTCAAGGTAGTTTCACCGCTTTTAATACATTATGAATGGGCACGCAAGATAGGTTTTGAAAGTGTGAGCCCGCTATGGAAAAACTTCACATACGAATTGTGCAAAGACGCATCCGAGGCGATGGGGAAATCTGTTGGCTACTACCCTGCTTGGGATGCACTCTTAAAAAAGAAATTTGATTCGGTTGTTGACTCATCCATTCCAGTCACGGTGATATTCGGAGACTCTGATAACACGCTACCCGCTGCGACATGCCAAGAGCGAAGTCTTGCACCCGCACATGCGCGATGGATTATTTTGTCAGATTCGGGGCATGCTCCAATGTGGGATCATCCTGCAGAAGTTGTTACAGAGATTCTTCGCACCACGGAGAAAACTTTGTGATCACAGCGCTGTATTTCTGGGAAGTTCCTACACGCGCGATTCCCTTTGCAATTTGGTCCATGGCTGTAGATCGCAGAAGATTGCGCGCAATGCCCGGGGTATCCTTTGCAAAAATGCTCGGCTGCGGAAAAGGAGAAACTTTTACTCCCTCCGATGCCGACATTCACCGGTGGGGTTTATTAGTCAGTATTGATGAATCTCAGGTTGGTAATTTGGATGCATCTCTCCTTCTCGCGCGCTGGCGCAAACGATCTGTACAAGAGTTCAGAGTTCTCATGGATCCCATTGCATGTCACGGCAAGTGGTCCGGGCGCGAACCTTTTGTTGTTATCGCGCAAGATCACGATGGCCCAAGCAAAATAGTTGCAATCACGCGAGCTCGCATTGCATGGCGAAAGAATCTCTCATTTTGGAAATCCGTACCCGCGGTGGTGGACGCCTTGAAAAGCCACCCAGGGCTCATCGCAGCGATCGGTGTTGGCGAAGCCCCCATTGGACTCCAGGGTACTTTTTCACTCTGGGAATCAGAGGATGCGCTCAAAGAATTCGCATTTAGATCCAAGGCTCATAAAGCGGCGATCATGGCGACCACGAAGCAAGAATGGTTCTCAGAAGAACTCTTTGCTCGTTTTCGTGTCAGGGAAATTCGAGGGCACTTGTAACCCTGACCCGTAACCCTGAGGCCTATGTATAGGGCAGACTTAGCGCCGTGTCGATGCGCCAATACTCCCCTCGCCGACATAGGCGCCGTGGAATTTCTCCTCGTTCACAACTCTTACTCACCATTCTTCTTGTATCTGCAATTACGCTGCAAATAACTTATCCGCTGATTCACGGAGAACCCTTACGCCTTGTAACACTTGCCACTGTCTATTTCGCCGCGGGACTTATGGTCGTGCATTCATATTTTTCCTATGGCTGGCGATATGCGATCACCTATCTACTAATCACATTTTCTTTCGGGTTAGCAATAGAACAGATCGGTGTTAGAACAGGCTGGCCTTTTGGAAGTTACACCTATGATCCCAGCCTGGCCTATCAAATTTTCAAAGTTCCTCTGGTTGTACCTTTTGCCTGGGTAATGATGGCGCACCCCACGCTAATCGCTGCACGGCGCTTGACCAAGAATTGGATCTTCCTTTATGGCGGCTTAGCGATGATGGCCTGGGATTTATTTCTCGATCCTCAGATGGTCGCTGCACAGCGATGGACCTGGTCGCGCATTGGTTCTGGTATTCCTTTTGAACGTGAGATTCCTATTTCAAATGCTGCGGGCTGGCTCTTCGCCGGGATGGGGCTTATCGCCTTACTTCACGTTGCACTTCCACGTGAGCCACGAAAAGGTGGAGCCGAATCTACTGCTGTAGATATCTTCCTAGGGTGGACTTTTTTCGCGGGCGTTGTTGGAAATATTTTCTTTTTCCATCGCCCATTAGTTGGAGTATGCGCTGGACTTATTTTTGCCGCCGTTTATGGACCATACGGTTTCACTCGCTGGCTTGGGCGACCTTAAGGGATACACCATGAATCTCATAGCACTTGTGCTCGTAGTCCCTTCTGTCTTATTACTCATTTCAATCGCCAATTCCTTTTCCTTACGCCGACCAGCAAAAGGGGCGAAGACTTTCTCGGGATCGGTTGCAGTCCTCTTACCCGTGCGCAACGAAGCCGAAAACATTGCAGAACTTGTCGCTTGCCTTAGAAATCAACGCGGAATTACAGATCTCTCTTTCCACTTTCTCGATGATAATTCCACCGATGCCACACGCGCTTTACTCAGCGAAGAGATCAAGGGCGATCCCCGATTCACCATCAGCTCTGGCGCGCCTTTGCAAGAAGGGTGGATGGGTAAGCCTTTTGCCTTACAACAAGGGTTAGATCTCACTAAAAGCGAAATCGTGGTGATTATCGATGCCGACGTCCGTCTCGATGAGAGCGCTCTTGTTAGCGCGATTGATGTAATGAAAACGCGCAAACTATCTTTTGTGTCGGCCTATCCCAGGCAAATTGCTATCTCGTGGTCAGAGCGATTGATTCAACCACTACTCCAGTGGTCGTGGATGTCAACGCTTCCGCTCGCAATTGCCGAAAGATCTACTAACCCGGCATTTGCCGTAGCCAACGGCCAATTTTTTATTGCAGAAAGAGCAGCGCTCAAGGACGTGGATGGTTTTCACGGCATTAAGTCTGAGATCATCGATGACATCGCCATTGCACGGGCACTTTTGCGTCAGGGGCATCGCGGAAGCGCCATCGATGGCTCACGAATTGCGTCGTGTCGGATGTACAAATCTTGGGCTGAACTCAGAGAGGGCTATGGAAAATCACTGCGCGTCGCCTTCGGCGGTGCGGGGGGATCGATGATTGCTGCATTTTTTCTTCTTGCTGTTGGCATCCTCCCGTTAGCAATGGGCGTGCTCGGATATGTCCTGGTAATCTCCTCTCGTGTTGTTAGCGCTATAGCTACGCGCGCACGCCTGATCGACGCCCTTTTGCAGCCGCTCTCCATCTTGCTTTTGATCTACCTACTTGCACGATCGTGGGTAATGCGCGGGCGTACCCAATGGAAAGGTCGCCTCGTATGAGCAGCATCGTAGTTATAGGTGCGGGCATGGGCGGAATGTGCGTTGCGGCGCGATTGGCTAAAGCTGGGCATTCGGTAACCGTCTATGAAGCATCAGGTCAAGTTGGTGGAAAATGTCGAACCGAATGGATAGGCAAATATGCATTTGATACTGGGCCATCACTTCTCACTCTGCCTGCCGTCTATAAGGACTTCTTTCTCAAGACAGGTAAACCCCTCGAGGAAGTTCTCACACTTGAATCGGTGAACCCATCTTTTGATTACAGATTTGCCGACGGTAGCGCCGTTGAATTCACCAATCTTTCTCGATACGACACGTTAGAGGCAATTGAAAAATCATTTGGTACGCAGGCAAAAGATGACTGGCGATCCATAATGAGGCGTGCTGAGAAAATGTGGGATGTTTCTCGGGAACCATTTATCGAATCAGAGTTAACATCGCCGATTGGACTTCTCAAGCGCGCTTCACTCTTCAAGGATCTTTTTACGATCGCACCATGGAAATCATTGCGAACCCTCGTTCGTGAATACACCCGTGACTATCGACTTCAATACATCATCGACCGATATGCAACCTATAGTGGTTCAGATCCACGCAAAGCTCCTGCTGTGCTTTCATCCATTGCCTACGTCGAAGAAGCATTTGGAGCATGGCACGTAAAAGGAGGTATCGGCCAACTTGCAACTGCCGTCCATGCCCGAGCCATCGAATGTGGAGTGGTATTTCATATCAACTCTCCCGTCGCGCAGATTACACATAGCGCAAAAATGGCAAATGGCATCGTCCTTGAATCTGGAGAATTTATTGCAGCCGATATCGTCGTAGTCAATGCAGATGCGTCGCAGGTATATACGTCTTTGCTTACTGAGGATTTACCCATCCTAAGAAAACCCCGCAAAGCCCTGGCTCAAAGTGAGCCTTCATTGGCAGGGTTCTCTTTGCTTCTAGGTCTTCGAACATCACCGCAACAGGCGCGCCTTAAACACCATACTGTGCTATTTCCTGAAAACTATGACGACGAATTTGATTCCATCTTTACTCAGAAGAAACCCGTGCAAGATCCCACCATCTACATATGTAACCCTAACGATCCTGCAATGGTGCGCGCCGATGGACATGAAAGCTGGTCTGTGCTTGTTAACGCTCCCCCGCATTGCGTCGATGGCAATGGCTGGAACTGGAATGATGAAAGTTTCGCTCGTGAATATGCCAACCACATTATCTCCCTCATCGAATCCCGAGGTATTGAAGTTCGCGATCGGCTGGAAGTTTTAGAGATTCGAACCCCTGCAGATCTGCAAGTGCAGGTACGTGCACCGGGTGGATCTATTTACGGAACCTCTAGCAATGGGGCGCGTTCTGCATTCCTGCGCGCACGTAATCGATCACCGCTTAAGGGGCTCTACTGCGTTGGTGGTTCGGCTCACCCAGGAGGAGGCTTACCACTGGTTGCAATCAGCGCCGAGATTGTTGCTAATGCAATCGGGCGTAAGCAAATCTAAGAAGCGCTGCAAAACTTATTGCCTGAAGGGCTGCAAGCACCTGAGCAATATGGATCACATCCTTGCGCAAGGCCGGAACATGCCACGCGATAATCGCGACGAATAGGAAACTTGCTCGTACGGGTCTTTCTGCCGGAGTCACCAATCCGATTTCTTTCACTCCATCGGAAATCAATTTTGCTCGAGCATATTCTTGAAAAACTGCGAGGGATGCAAGAAGCAATACCCAGGACAGTGGTGCTCCTAGGCGATAAAAAGCGACTGCCCACAAAGCTTCAGAGATGCGATCTGCAACGGCATCTAACGTGGCGCCCCATGCACTCTCTTTCTTTTGAATAATCGCAACGCTGCCATCTACTCCATCACAGAGCAATGACAGGATGAGAAATACTCCGGCACTCCAGTGTCTACCTGCAAGAGCGGTCAATCCCGCACTTAATAGTCCTAGGAGTGTTAAAAGATTCGGTGAGATGCGCAGCGCAGTTAAGACTCTGGCGATTGCGTGAGAAATACGTAGCCAGGCTCCAACGATCCCCGCCGTTTGTGCCCCGCCATGCAAAGAACTCCAGCGTAGGACAAATTCATCGTAGGAAAGCATTACTTCCTCAATCCTAAATTCTCCCAAATCTCGCGGGTGGCAGTAGAAGTATTCATCGTATAGAAATGCAGTCCTGGTGCACCAGCATCCAGAAGTTCTTTACATAGTTGCGTTGCTATCTCAACGCCAAGAGCTTTGACTGCAATCGGATCAGCTTCGATCGCGAGAAACCGTGCATGGATATCTTCAGGGATTGGCGTCCCGCCAAGGTCGGCCATGCGAACTAATTGCTTCACGCTAGAGATCGGCAAGATTCCAGGAATTATGGGCATTTGGGATCCGCGTTCCTTTAAACGCTTAACCAGCAAGATCCATCTATCTACATCAAAAAAGAATTGAGTGGTGGCAAAACTTGCGCCCAGTTCTTCTTTGCGAAGCAGGACATTGATATCTTGATCAAAATTTCCACGTGATGCAGGGTGGCCATCGGGAAAAGCTGCCACTCCAATTTTGAAGTCACCAAATTCTGCAGCAAGTGCGACAAGTTCATCTGCATGATCAAGACCATCTGGAGTATGTGCCCACTCCGAACTAGGCCCGCCTGGCGGATCTCCGCGGAGGGCGAGAATGCTCTTAATTCCCGCATCTCTGTAGCGCGTAAGAATCTGACTTATTTCCTCTTGCGTTGAGCCCACACATGTGAGGTGTGCGACGGTTGGAATGTTCGTTCGCTCTGTGATGTGAGTCGTAATTTCTATGGTGCGATCTCGAGTGCTGCCCCCTGCGCCGTAGGTGACAGAGACAAAATCTGGAGCAATGGAGCGCAAATTCATCATGGTTGCCCAGAGACGCGACTCGCCTTCTCGATCCTTTGGCGGAAAGAATTCAAAGGAAATAGTTGGTGCTCCCATAGGGATCTCTCATCTCCTTCATGGTTGGACGGGCTTACTGAGCAGAGTCAGGGTAGCGTTAACTTGTGATCAATGACCCGCAAAAAGCTCTAGCTGACATCCGAATGAGGGTTCAGAGTGATTTGACCGAATTCTTAGCCGCACAAACTCGCTATCTCGGTGAGATTGGAAGCGAACTCATCCCTGCCGCGGAGGCTATGAGTGGGTTTCTGCTCGACAGCGGCAAACGACTTCGCCCGCTTTTCGCGTATGCCGGTTATCTGGCTTCAGGTGGTAGCGAAAGTGACGCGGTTATTAAAGCTGTTGCAAGTTTAGAACTCTTACAAGCATGCGCACTTATTCATGATGACTTAATGGATGCATCAGATACGAGGCGGGGTAAACCCTCGATGCACCGTCATTTTGAAAGTATTCATCGCACGGAAGAACTATCGGGCTCTGCTCAACATTACGGAGAATCTGCAGCGATACTTCTGGGCGACCTCGCGCTGGTGTGGTCTGATCAAATGTTTCACAGTGCTGCCTTAGAACCTTCGGCTCTTCTTCGTGCCCTTTCCGTGCACGATGAGATGCGAGTGGAGTTAATGGCAGGACAATTCCTGGATATTCACGAGCAAGCACTTGCAACTCAAAGTGTTGCACGATCACTCAAAATTGCTCGATTCAAGTCTGGAAAATACACCGTCGAGAGGCCATTACATTTTGGGTTGGCATTAGCTACTGATGATGCACATCATCGTCAAACTATGGCCGACATATTCTCCGACTTTGGTTTACCACTTGGTGAGGCATTCCAATTGCGCGATGACTTACTTGGAGTATTCGGCGACCCTGCCGTAACAGGCAAACCTGCGGGCGATGATTTACGTGAAGGAAAGCGCACCGTCTTGATGGCAATGACGCACGACCGCGCCAATGAGCACCAAGAAGCTGTGATCGCTACGCATTTTGGAGATGCCGACCTTGATCTTGCTGGAGTTGAAGCAATCCGAACAATTATCTCTGACACTGGTGCGCAAACTCACGTCGAGGAACTCATTGAGAAACTGACAATGACTGCGCTAGAAGCTCTAAACCGGGAAGAAATAAGCCCAAGTGCGCATGCCCTTTTAACCGAGCTTGCCAATATTTCAATTCGTAGGAGCATATAGATGGTGGCACAAGTTAAAGGTCCTACCGATCACGTCGTGATTGTTGGAGCCGGTCTTGCTGGTCTGAGCGCTGCACTTCGCTTGGCAGGTGCGGGGCGCAAAGTGACCGTAATTGAACGTGAAAGTGTGCCCGGCGGACGCAATGGACTTCTCCTAAAAGATGGTTACTCCTTTGATACGGGGCCAACAGTTTTGACGATGCCAAGTCTGATCAATGATGCTTTCAACAGCGTAGGTGAGGAACTAACTGACTGGTTAGAACTCAATCCCGTCTCGCCTTTATATCGCGCCTTTTACGCCGATGGTTCACAACTTGATGTTCATGCCAACACTGAACAAATGCAGGATGAGATATCCAGAACTATTAGCCCAGCCGAAGCCGAGGGCTACCGACGTTACGTTGATTTTGTCACCAAGCTGTACAAGTACGAAATGAATGACTTCATTGATCGCAATATTGATTCACCGCTCAACCTTCTCACTCCAAATCTTGCTCGGTTGGTCGCACTTGGAGGGTTTAGGCGGCTGGCTCCAAAAGTAAATCAATTCCTTAAGGATCCTCGCCTGCAAAAAGTTTATTCTTTCCAGGCGATGTATGCCGGTGTCAGTCCTCAACAAGCCCTTGCTATATATGCAGTGATTGCATACATGGATTCAGTCAATGGAGTTTTCTTCCCCAAGGGAGGGATGCACGCACTTCCGCGGGCGCTAGCAGCGGCAGCGCAAAAACATGGAGTCACATTTATCTACAACACGACAGTTACGAAGATTGATTATCAGAATGGTCGTGCCCGCGCCGTAATAACAGATACCGATGCGCGAATTGAATGCGACGTGCTTGTTCTCAACCCTGATCTGCCTGTCGCGTGGCGGGATTTGCTCGGGCATGTGCCAGCAAAAATTAAGAAGCTCAAATATTCTCCCTCATGTGTCACTTTGCTCGTAGGCTCTAAAAAAGAATATTCACATTTGGCTCATCACAATATTCACTTCGGTAATTCGTGGGATGGCGTCTTTGACGAGCTGATAAATAAAAAGACGCTCATGAGCGATCCAAGCGTTTTAGTTACCGTCCCATCCAAAGATGATCCCAACTTGGCACCCCCAGGTAAGCATTCCTATTACGTGCTCTTTCCTACTCCTAATCTGGATGCAGATATAGATTGGACAAAAGAGGCAGGGCCATACCGCGAGCAGATGATCGCCACTCTCGAGCAGCGTGGTTACAAAGACTTCGGAGACAGCATTGAAGTCGAGTCCATGACAACGCCTTTAGATTGGCAAGCACAAGGGATGGAACGTGGAGCTCCCTTTGCCAGTGCGCATACCTTCTTCCAAACGGGACCTTTCCGTCCTCGAAATCTTGCTAAAGGTTTTGAGAATGTCGTCTTTGCGGGCTCTGGAACTCAGCCGGGCGTTGGAGTGCCGATGGTTTTAATTTCAGGGCGCTTGGCTGCTGAACGCATCGTGGGTCCAGTGAAGTAAATGGATGAGTTAACTGCCGCAGGAATCCTTGATCCCCAATTGCGCGCCTCCTACGAAGAGTGCAAAAGACTGAACTCTTTACACGGAAAAACTTATTATCTTGCAACGCTACTGCTTCCCAAAGCTAAACGCCCATTCGTGCATGCGCTGTATGGTTTTGCGCGCTACGCAGATGAAATTGTTGATGACCTAGCCTCCACCCTTTCGGCGCAAGCTAAACAGGACCAGCTCGCGATTTGGGGTAAGTATGTACTTCAAAGTTTAGAGTCGGGCAAAAGCGATGACCATGTCGCCAAAGCGTTGATCGATACCGTGCAAAGGTTTGCAATTCCCCACCAGCACTTTGATGCATTCTTGAAATCAATGGCGATGGATTTGCACGTCACTGAATATCAGACTTATGAAGAGCTCATGACTTATGTATACGGCTCTGCCGCAGTCATCGGATTGGAGATGGTTCCTATTCTTGGCGCTCTTTCAGAAGAAGCCTACGAGCCGGCTAAAACGCTAGGCATTGCTTTTCAACTCGCCAACTTCATCAGAGACGTTGGAGAAGATCTTGATCGAGGTCGAATCTATCTTCCTCTGTCCGAACTCAACGCCCATGGGGTTGATAGAACAATGCTTGAGGAGCGCAAACTTACTCCTGAAATTATTACCGCTCTCAAAGAGCAGATTGAAAGGGTGAGAAGTCTCAAAGCGCAAGCAGATCCTGGAATCATCCACCTTGATCCAACAAGTCGCCCATGCATACAAGCTGCAAGTGACCTATATTGCGGAATTGTTGATGAAGTAGAAAAGATTGGCTACGACATTTTTAACAAGCGAGCCACAACATCATTAACGAGACGACTTCGCGTGGCAACTTTCGCCTACGGCAAAGCAATACGAGCCCGTCATCGTCTGCCCTGATACACCCACCCTGAAAGAACACTCAAGATCAGCGCAAAACCAAAAAGTAAATCTTCAAGGGGCGCTGACGCGATACGAAAGCCAATAATCGCCGAGTCGCGATACATCACGATATTTCGTGAAGTCAGCCACCAATTGGTTAATAATTGAAAAGGAAGAATTATTGCGTATGAGGTCCAAAATCCTTTTCGTAGAAGCATTCGAGTTTTAAAGAGAAAAAGATCAGCCCCGACGGCGCATCCCAGGGCGACAAGTGCGATCAAGGTATACGTCACTTTTCATCCCCAAAGATCCAGTTTTTCTTCACAGTTCTAACGGCTTCCAAAGTCATAATCGCTGCCAAAGGAACTATGGCAAAGAATAAGAATTCCTCAAGCGGAATAGAGAAGGGACCAAATACTCCAAGAATCTGCTTGCTATCAAAGTGCCAATGTCCCTGATGAATTGCAAAGGCATCCCATAAAAGAAAAAGCAGTGCCACGGGAGCAACGCTCAAGAAAGTGCGCTTGACTCTGCGCAACACTGCGACCTTCAGCGCAATCTCTAGCCAGAATGATCCCGCAATGGTAAAAAGTAACATCGCAAGATAACCGAACTTTTCCATGAGTACATTCTGCCTAATTCTTTGCTACAGTAACAAGCACGGGAGCCCATGTGGCTGAGAGGACCTGATCGTCAGGTCGACCGTTTGACCGGTCCGATAATGCGGACCTGGAATGGATAATCCTTATGAAAATAGATCTCATGTTCACCGTATTCACTGCATGGAATTACCACCTCTCCTTTCTTGAGTTGACTGCTTTTCTGACGTCAATCATCGGGGTGGGCCTTGCAGTACTTGGACCACGCAAAACATGGCACTGGTGGAATATCAGTAGCGCGCTCTACGGATTTCTTTTTCTTGAGCAGAAATACTTTGCAAGTGCTGCGCTGCAGATTATTTTTATCGTAGGCGGCATATGGGGTTGGTTTGGCTGGGGCGCTAAAGGCGCTACACCTGCCACATTACTTCGCAAGGAGCGTGCCATCTGGCTCGTCGCTTTTGTCATCTCTTGGGGAGCCCTCTATCCAGTCTTAAAGAAAATAGGAGCTGCCGCCTCACTTACTGATGCCTTCGGCTTTGTTGGAAGCACAATCGCTCAAATCCTCATGGTCTTGGAAAAATATGAAGCTTGGCCACTCTGGTTTGTCGTGGATAGCGTTTATACCTACCAATTCTTCCATGGAGGGCAATACCTGACCTCAATTTTGTATCTCGTTTTTGTTGGCATCGCTGTCGCTGGCTGGCGTACCTGGCTGAAGAAGGCACAATAGGACTATGCATCTTGTTCTGGCGATGGAAGACATCCTCGTCACTCCTGCCAAATGCGGCAGTACACATGTGTTCGCTGTCGATGGACGCGCCGGGTCAGGGAAAACAACGCTGGCGCACGAACTATTTTTGGCGTTGGCACATGACCGATCTGTAACCGTCGTCCACCTTGATGAAGTGTATGACGGTTGGGAAAATGCGCTGGGTAAGTCTTTAACTCAATCACTTCATGCGCTCTTAGTTGATCTTTCTGAGGGTAAACCCCATTGGTTGCCCATTTTTAATTGGTCAACGAAATCATTTGACTCATCCAAAGAAATTCTTCCGTGTGATCTACTGATCCTTGAAGGTGTTGGCAGCGGACAGAGCATTGTCCGCGAATACGCATCCGCAAGTGTGTGGCTGGACGTAGAGGCAGAGATTGGCCTCCAGCGAGTACTCGCGCGCGACGGAGAATCTATAGTTGAGAATATGGTCCAATGGCAAATTGACGAGGACGCATTCTTCGCTCACGACAAAACACGTGAAAATGCTGACTTTATATTGACTACCACCTGACATAACCGCGCGCCGCCACCACTAAACCAGGCACTTTTGCCTAAGATTTTAAGGTGCATGATTTATCAGGTGAACTCATCGACGGCAGGTATGAACTGCTGCGCCAGGTCGCCAGCGGTGGAATGGCGACGATTTACGAGGCCCTCGATACTCGCCTAGATCGCAAAGTCGCACTCAAAATCATGCACGCACATTTAGCAAATGATGAGGAATTCGTAAACCGTTTCATTAAAGAAGCAAAAGCAACTGCAGCCTTGTCGCATCCAAATATCGTTTCTGTTCAGGATCAAGGGTGGAATCAAGGTGGAACTCCAGCCGTTTTTCTCGTGATGGAATTCATCGACGGCCACACATTGCGTGACTATCTTTTTGAAAGAGGTTCTCTTTCTCCCGCAGAGGCGGTTAACTTTCTCATCCCCATTGTCAGCGCACTCTCCGCGGCCCATAAAATCGGGATCGTGCATCGGGATATCAAACCCGAAAATGTTTTAATTTCCACAACCGGAAGAATTAAGATCGCCGATTTTGGCTTAGCTCGAGGTGACTTACTGGGCACCACAATCACCTCCGAATCCAGCGTCATCTTGGGCAGTGTCTCCTACCTCTCCCCCGAGCAAGTTCAGAGAGGGATCGCAGATCCACGTAGTGATCTCTACTCAGTCGGCATCGTTGCCTTTGAAATGATCACGGGCTCCAAACCTTTTGAAGCCGAAACCCCTATTCAGATTGCTTACATGCACGTCAATGAGCGCGTTCCGCGAGTTTCTTCTAAAAGGACGGGAATTCCTGATTCTTTGGACTCATTGGTGTTTAGCGCAACCAGCCCAAATCCCGATGACCGCCCTCAGAGCGCCAGTAATTTTCTTGAAGCACTGCGATTGATTCAAAACGAACTCGATCCAAAGCGGACACAGATGAGCTTGGAATTAGATTTGCCTCCATTGCCTATTCGAGATAAATCCCGCAAATCTCCCAGGATTTCCAAGGAGAAAATCACACACTCCTCTGAGACAGTACAGCCCATGACCACCGATAAAGGGAAAAAACCCATGCGCGAAGATACTGGTGAAAATACACGTGAGATCAGGCGTCGAACCAGTGCACGAGTGCAAAGAAATCGTTGGATCGCTCTCCTAATCGTGATTGTGATAATTGCCGGCGGTTGGTACACCTTGGTTGGGCCTGGAACAAGAATCATTGTCCCCTCTGTTGCAGGTCTGAGCATTAAGGAAGCCGACTCCTCCCTTGCCCCACTGGGATTAATTTCGCACGTGTCAGAGCAAGTATTTAGTGAAGATATCCCTAATGGAAAAATCATCTCATCAAAGCCTGCAGGTGGCGGTCGAGTAAAACCTGGTGGGAGCGTTCTCTACATTGTTTCGAAAGGCCCAGAGCGTTACAACGTTCCACAACTTCGTGGTCTCACTTTTGATGCTGCTAAGGCGCTGCTTGAAAAGAATCCGATAGTGGTGGGAAATGTTACGCCGGTATTTGATGCAAAAATTTCGCAAGGACTTATTGTGGCATCTTCTCCCGCAGCTGGATCTTCGGTAAAACGCGATACACCCATCGATATCACAGTAAGCCAAGGACAGGAGCAAGTTCCGCTCACTTCCTATGTTGGACTCAGTGGCGATCAAGCCCTTAACGAATTAACGGCGGCAGGCTTTGATGTCACCTCCACTTACGCCTACAGCGACAGCGTTGCCATTGGAGCCGTCATTAGCCAAGATCCTGCTGGCGGCGCATCGGCAAACAAGGGAGCAAAAGTAACCTTGCTGGTTTCACAAGGATCGCAGGCGGTATTTATTCCGAACGTGTACTCCTTCTCTGAAGCCAAAGCTACGTCGATGCTTCAAGACCTTGACTTAAAAGTCGTTGTCAAGAAAATAGGAAAACGCACGGTGAAATCAGTAACGAATGTTGCGCCTACCGTGGGTACCAAGGTTCAACGTGGCAGTACGGTCGTCATCACAGTAGGGTAGGTGAATGTCCAAAACACGACCTCGTATTGGTGCTCATGTTCCCACAACTGGTGGGATGGCAAAACGCTCGATTGCCTACGCCGTTGAAGTAAAAGCTGAAGCAATTCAAGTTTTTGCATCCAACCCTCGAGGCTGGGCCATGCCAGAGGCTAACCCAGTGGCAGATGATGCCTTTGCAAGCAAAGCTGCTGAACTTGATATTGCCACATATGTTCATGCTCCTTTCTTGATAAATCTTGGATCGCCAACAGTTGGTACCTATGAAAATTCACTTGCTAGCACCGCCTATTCACTGCGTCGAGGAAAAGAGATAGGCGCACGTGGAGTAGTCATTCATACGGGTTCTGCCGTTGATGTCAATCACGTAGCAAATGCATGGAAGCAAATTCATGAAGGAATGATGCCCATATTGAATGCGTTACCTGATGATTCACCTACCTTGCTTCTTGAACCAACTGCCGGGCAAGGACAATCTCTGGTCAAAAGATTGGAAGACCTGACCCACTATTTAGAAGCCCTGGAATACCATCCCAAGGTTGGAATCTGTTTAGACACCTGCCATGTATTTGCTGCCGGACATGACATAAGCGTGAAGGGTGGAATGACGCAGACTCTTGACTTGCTCGTTTCAATTGCTGGAGCTGATCGAATCCAGCTCATCCACGCAAATGACTCAATGGACGTGTGCGGCGCGCTTAAAGATCGTCACCAAAATATTGGAGATGGAAAAATAGGAGTTGATCCTTTCAAGGAATTGCTTTCACATCCAGCCATCGCTACGGCCCCACTGATTCTTGAAACGCCAGGGCAAGAACCTGAACATGGACGTGAAGTTGCTCTGTTGAAAAAACTGCGGGGATGACCAAACATATTCGCCTAGCTCCTGCCGCACTTCTCGCCGTTGCAGCTCTTTGGGGTGGAACTTTCTTTTCTATGAAGAGCGCAATTTTGCGCCAAGACGTAAACAGTTTCCTTTTCACTCGCTTTCTTGTAGCGGTTGTGGCCATGGCCCTCCTTCGTCCAAAATTCTTTCGCCACCTTTCTAAAGATGTCATTGCCAAGGGATTCTTCGCAGGGTGCTTTCTTGCCACAGGCTATATTTTACAAACCCTTGGATTAGCCAGAACAACTGCTGCAGTAACAGGGTTTGTGACTGGCCTCTACGTAGTCCTCACCCCCATCATCGGATCTGTCCTTTTCCACAAAAAAATTTCACGTAGAACATGGCTTTATATCGGGATTGCCACCGTTGGATTGGCGCTCTTGTCCCTACATGGTTGGTCTGTGGGCACTGGAGAAGTTCTCGTTCTTGGCAGCGCCGCAGCTTATGCAGGACACATTATTTCCCTGGAGAAGTGGAGCAGTGGGCGAGATACCTACGCCCTAACGATTGTTCAATTGGCAACATGTGCACTTCTTTCAGGTCTGGCATCTCTGTGGTCTGGCTATCACGCGCCTCCCGATACAGGTGTATGGACAGTGGTTATTTACTCTGCACTCTTCGCGACTGCCTTTGCCTTCATTGTTCAAACATGGGCTCAAGCCCATATCGCCTCCACCAAAGTTGCGGTCATTTTGACTATGGAGGTTGTTTTTGCTGCATTTTTCGCCATTGTTTTCGGTGGCGAATCACTGACTCTGCAGGTAGGAATTGGTGGTGCCTTGGTTCTTAGCGCCATGTATCTCATCGTTCTTCATGATGCGTGAGATACTAAAGACATGCGAGTAGATCTTCGATCCGACACAGTAACCGTACCTTCTCAAGCGATGCGCGAAGTGATGGCTTTAGCGCCCGTTGGCGATGACGTATATGGAGAAGATCCGACCGTCAACTCACTTGAAGAGCGCGTTGCAGCAATGTTCGGCAAAGAGTCCGCTGTATTTACTCCATCAGGATCATTGGCAAATCAATTGGCAATTCGTATGTTGGTATCCCCTGGTGAAGAATTATTATCCGAGACGAACTCTCATATTGTTCGCGCAGAACTTGGCGCGGCAGCAGTGTTCTCAGGAATCACCACACGAACTTGGCCGGCCACGAGAGGGCTACTCAACGCCGCAGATGCTCTGTCCATTGCCCGACCCGATTCAGGCCCATACCTAGTTTCAACAACGGCGATCGCTATTGAGAATACGCACAACTTTGGTGGTGGAACCGTGCAACCGCTCAACGAGATTCAAGATTTGTACGCAGGTGCGAAAGAGATGGGTCTGTCACTTCACCTTGATGGCGCTCGAATTTGGAATGCACACATTGCCAGCGGAGTTGCTCTAGCTGAGTACGGTAAATATTTCGACACAATCAGTGTCTGTCTATCCAAAGGACTAGGCGCACCTATCGGCTCATTGATGCTCTCCACAAAGGCGAGCGTTACAAAAGCTCGAGTCTGGCGCAAGCGTTACGGCGCGGGTATGCGCCAGGTAGGAATAATCGCTGCCGCTGGACACTACGCACTTGATACCAATCTTTCACTTCTCCAGCACGATCATCGACGGGCACAATTTCTGGCACAACGATGTCACGACGTTTCACCAACTTTGGTTGATCCTGTCAATGTTCATACCAACATCGTGGGGCTTGATCTGTCACACCTGCCCATCACAGCGGCCGAGTTAGCTGCCATGGTGAAAACAGAAGGAGTTCTCATCAGCGCTCTGGGTCCAAAATTTGCGCGACTCGTAACACATTTAGATATCGATGATGCTGCGATGGAATTTGCTGCAGACGTTTTGGGTGATGCGCTAAAGCGCGCCCTCATGCCTGAGTAACCATTCTTTTGCATCAAGTCCATACGCGTAATTTCCCAGTGCGCCGCCAGTCTTAACAATCCGGTGACAAGGCACAACAATCACAACAGCATTCTTCGCACACGCGCTTCCTGCTGCACGAACGGCAGCAGGTGATCCAGCTCTATCTGCTAAATCTGCATACGAAAGAGTATTTCCGGGTTTAACTTTTCTCATCGCTTTCCAGGCCGCTTGCGAAAAACTTGGACCAGGCTGCCTAACGGTAATGGCATTGATTGCTTGAACGTCGCCATCAAAATAGCTTGCAATGAGGTCTGAAACGATCGGAATCGATTTCACACTCGAAATCTTTTGAGATGCATCTGTTGCTTCAAGGCTAGCGATTGCTGCTTGGATTCCACTGAATGTAGCGCCTAGAAGCACATGCTCATCGCAAATTAGATGCAGCGTTCCTATAGGGGTCTTGGCTGAAGTGGAAAGTAATGTCACAACGCAAGATTAGCGATCGCGAAGCATCTCCGCTACGAGGAAGGCAAGCTCTAGAGATTGCGAGTGATTCAATCGTGGATCGCATGCACTCTCATATCTGGTGGCTAGGTCCTCGTGAGATATCTGCTCTCCACCCCCCACGCATTCGGTGACGTCATCCCCCGTAAGTTCGATATGAATGCCACCAGGGTGAGTACCCAAAGATTTGTGCACTTCAAAAAAACCCTTGACTTCATCTAAGACATCATCAAAGCGGCGAGTCTTATAGCCACTCGGTGCTTCATAGGTGTTGCCGTGCATGGGATCACATACCCACAAAACTTGTGCACCAGATTTTGTTACGCCATCCACCAGGGTAGGCAAAATTTCGCGTATTTTTGCTGCGCCCATGCGCGTGATAAAGGTTAAACGTCCTGGTTCGCGGTCGGGATCGAGTTTATCGATCAGCGCTAGCGCATCTTCCACTGTGGATTTTGGCCCAAGCTTTACTCCAATCGGATTTCGCACCTTTGATGCAAAATCAACATGGGCGCCATCCATCTGACGGGTTCGCTCCCCGATCCAAATGAAGTGAGCAGAGACGTCATATGGCAATTGAGTACGAGAATCAATGCGAGTAAGCGCCTTCTCGTATTCGAGAATTAACGCTTCATGACTGGCAAAGAAGTCGACGGTTTTAAATGCAGCGGGGTCAACCCCCGCGGATCGCATAAATTCTAGAGCTCGACCAATTTCATTTGCCATTTCTTCATAACGCTCGCCGACCGAAGAGTCACGAATGAACCCTTTGTTCCATTCGTGAACTTGCCGTAGATCAGCAAAACCGCCTTGAGTGAATGCACGAACAAGATTGAGCGTCGCGGCAGATGTGTTGTACACCTTTACGAGACGTTGGGGATCTGGGGTGCGAGATTCAGGAGTGAAATCCAGTCCATTGACAGCATCGCCTCGATACGCCGGAAGAGTGACCTCTCCACGCGTTTCATTATCGTTGGAACGAGGCTTTGCAAACTGTCCTGCCATTCGTCCGACTTTTATTACGGGAAGACTGGAGTAATACTGTAAAACCGCAGCCATTTGCAAAATTGTCTTAATGCGGTTTCTAATGGAATCCGCACTCGCAGCCGCAAAAGTTTCTGCGCAGTCGCCACCTTGAAGCCAAAATGCCTTACCCGCGGCCGCCTCCGCGATTCGTGCTTTGAGGTTGTCGCACTCACCCGCAAATACCAAAGGAGGTAGTGCTTTGAGCTCGGCTACTGCAGCTTTTACTGGAGCACCTTCAGGGCCTCCAGGCCACGAAGGTTGCTGGGCAGCAACAAGGCCAGGTGTAAAGAGATTCTGCAAGATGCTCGAGGTAGTCATAGTGTCCTAGCGTAGAGAGTAAATGGTCCGAGGTGGAGGGTAATTACTTTCTCTAGCCGAAGAATATTTCCGCTTCTTTGTACAGAGTAGGGTCAACGGTCCTCAATTTCTCAGTAGCTGAGATAAGGGGTACTCGAACAATGTCCGTTCCGTGTAAGGCAACCATCTT
>CAIYBL010000095.1 GCA_903924485.1 uncultured Actinomycetes bacterium | reverse complement strand
GGCAAGTGCCACGAGGGAGCGAAGAGCGATTCCCGTGCCACCAACGGGGGTGTAGCCATGGGCATCGGCCTCGTTGTAGGCCGGGCCAGCAATGTCCAAGTGAATCCAGGCAAGATCGGACTCTATAAATTCTTTCAGGAAGAGTCCTGCAACGAGCATGCCGCCCATTCGATCGCCGATATTGGCCATATCAGCAACGGGGGAATCTAATGAGGCTCGCAATTCAATGGGAAGTGGCATTGGCCAAAATGCTTCTCCGCTGTCGTGGGCAGCTTTGAGAAATGTCGATTGGAACTCTTCATTGTTGGTCATGACTGCGGCGGTTCGTGTACCCAGTGCCACAACTTGAGCCCCAGTCAGCGTCGCAACATCAACGATACCTACCAGCGGTGCGCCACTTTTGCGACCCACTTCGGTTGCCTTGACGAGTGCATCTGCCAAGACCAATCGACCTTCAGCATCTGGGTTGAGAACTTCTACAGTCTTGCCACCATAAATGGTGATGATGTCACTGGGACGTGTCGCTGTATCGCTCACCATGTTTTCAGCAAGCGGGGCCCATGCATCAATAGCAATCGGTAATTTGAGAGTTGCGATAACTAAAGTTGCAGCGCAGACGGCTGCAGCGCCACTCATATCCGATTTCATAGCTTCCATACCAACTGCAGGCTTAAGGGCGAGTCCGCCAGAATCAAAAGTGATGCCTTTCCCAACGAAAGCTAATTTCTTCTTGGCCTTTGATGGCTTATAGGAAATATGCAACAAACGTGGGGGATTAGCGGAGCCTTGGCCCACAGCGGAGATACCGCCAAAGCCCTGTGCCTTCAACGCTTTTTCATCGAGGACGGAAATCTTTAGCCCTGAGTTAGCTCCGCCAGCAAGAGTTGTTGCTTTTTTCAGAATGTCTACAAATGTTATTGGAGTTAAATGACTCGGAGGCATGTTGATCAAATCGCGCACCAATGTTGTGTACTGAGCAATGACGAGAGCTCGCTTTGCCAGGGCTTTGGCCTCTTTGTTATTTGCTAATGGTGAGTGAATGGTGATGGATGAAACGGGAACTTTGCGCTCGGCCTTTGTCGATCCTCTGAATTCATCAAAAGCGTAGGCCCCTAGTGCCGCGCCCTCTGCCACTGCAGCAAGAGATTCCAAATCGGCGCTAGGTAGGGAGTACGAAACAGAGGTGTTACCTGCAAGGGCTCTCGTCGCAGCGCCACTTGCACGGCGCAGAGTCTCGTGGGGATAGTGTTTCTGAACGCTTCCAAGTCCTGTGAAAACGATAAGGCGAGTGGTTGCCCCAGGAAGTTTGATGACCTCATCTGCCTTACCTGTTGCCCCTACATCCTCAAGAGCGCCCAAAAGAACTTTGGTATCAAGGTGAAGGTGACCAGACTCGATGACCAGTTTCTTCTTCGCGCCATCTGTAAACGCTAGCCCGACAACCAAAATCTCCAGGGCCACAACAGCATCGGTCAGCGCAATCTTTGACACTCAGGTCTCCTTCTGCTCATGCCATTCATCGCAACTGATGATGGGTGCAACCTAACTCACTAGCCAGGGAACTTCTCTAGACAAGAGCCTAGCGATAGGTTGGGCGACATGAAACTTTCGCCCTTGAATTCTCGCCATGTAGACCTCCAAGCAAAGATGGCAGATTTCGGGGGATGGCTGATGCCTATCGACTACCCCGCTACCGGCGTACTTACTGAGCACGCAAGTGTTCGCGAGGCTGTGGGTATTTTTGATGTTTCCCACCTCGGCAAGGCATCCGTACGAGGACCTGGAGCTCTAGATTTCTTGAACGATGTCCTGACTAATGATTTGACTCGCATTGTTGATGGCCAAGCCCAGTACACCTTGATATGTAATCCTGCGGGTGGAGTGATTGATGACTTAATCGCCTATCGCAAGAGCGCTGATGATTTCTTCCTTGTACCCAATGCTGCAAATACCTCGGATGTCGTGGCCTATCTAAAATCCTTGGCCCCGGAGGGAATCACGATTGAAAACCTTCACGAGTCCTACGGGGTAATTGCTGTGCAGGGACCCAAATCGGCGCAGCTACTTAATTCATTAGGTGTTGCCACTGACCTGGACTACATGAATTTCTCATCGATCGTTATTGATGGACGAAATGCAATTCTTTGCCGTACGGGATACACGGGCGAACTTGGATTTGAAATCCTTCCTGCTTGGGATGATGCATTACCAGTGTGGGATTGCATTGCATCAGCGATGGTTGCCTTTGGAGGCGTCGTCTGCGGTCTTGGCGCTCGCGATACTTTGCGCACGGAAATGGGATACCCATTGCATGGACACGAACTCTCTTTGGAGATCACCCCTGTGCAAGCTAGCGCCAACTGGGCAATTGGCTGGGATAAGAAAACTTTCTCTGGAGCAGAAGTTCTTCGTCAACAAAAGGCAGCAGGGGCTGTCACAAAAATGCGCGGACTTCTCTGCATTGGCAAAGGAATTCCTCGGGGCGGAATGGATGTGAAAGATTCCTCTGGCGCAGTAATTGGAAAGGTCACCAGCGGAACATTCTCCCCAACACTCAAGAATGGCATCGCACTTGCTTTGATTGCGCCTTCGATTTCCGTCGGAGATCACGTAATGATCGATGTTCGAGGCCGAGATCTAGAAATGGAAGTTGTCACACTTCCTTTTGTTGCCTCGCATGTTCGCTGATTTTCCGGAACTCAATAGGGGCTAGGAAAGAGGCGCGACGTTGTGTACGGCGAAGTGCCGAAAGCAAAGTTGGAGCAGTCATGATTAGTAATGCGCTGGTAATAACCGCGCGTGGAATATCCCAGGCCATCGATGAAGCGAAATGGAAGATGATAAATCGGTGAAGGTTGGTTGATGTTTGCCCGCCTGCAATATAGGAAAGTTGAGTCTGGGATCCAAGCGCCCATGGCCAAAATTGAAGATCCATGAGCGCACCAAAAATAAGCGCGGCAAAAATTCCGTAGATGACTAGGAGAACAATTTCACTTGCGCCTCGAATGCGAAACTTGCCCAGGCGATGTGGAAGCGCTCCAGCACCAAGACCAATCCATCCGGCAGCAAACATTTGATAAGCCAGCCAAGGTCCAAATCCACCCGTAATGAATGCCGATACAAAGAGTGCCGTGATACCTAATATAAATCCGAAAGCTGCTCCAAAGACACGAGCACTGAGTATGAGAATGAACCACATTGGTTCGATCCCTGCAGCCCCTGCCCCCATTGGTCGCAATGCAACAGTAAGCGCGGCGAGCACACCAAGCAAGGCAACGGATTTCGCATCCAAACGTTCGTTACTTAACTCCACGATCAAAAGTGCCAAAGCAATAGGCACGGCAATCCAGAAGAACCAT
>CAIYBL010000094.1 GCA_903924485.1 uncultured Actinomycetes bacterium | reverse complement strand
TGCGTCAACATAACCACGTTCTGCTGCAAGATAAGGGTTAGCCAGCGTCTCGTTGTAGTCGGTTATCAATGATGACCGAAGGGAGGCTTCATCATCTGATTCGGTGAGCTCCTTACGGTAGAGAATATTTACTGCGCCCTGAGCGCCCATGACTGCAATTTCAGCACTTGGCCAAGCAAGGTTTACATCGGCGCCAATATATTTTGATCCCATCACAATAAAAGCGCCACCATATGCTTTGCGGGTAATTAAGGTAATCATCGGAACGGAAGCTTCTGCATATGCATAAAGAAGTTTGGCACCGCGCCTGATGACTCCATTCCACTCTTGCTCAATCCCTGGCAAGAAACCAGGCACATCTACCAAGGTGATAATGGGAATGCTAAATGCATCGCAGAACCGAACAAAGCGTGCTGCCTTTTCACTGGAATCGATATCCAGTGTTCCTGCAAGTTGCTGCGGTTGGTTAGCAACGACTCCGACAGATTGTCCTTCAATGCGACCAAAGCCGACAATAATGTTAGGTGCAAAAAGTGCATGTACCTCTAGAAATTCATTTTCATCTAAAATTGCCAGAATAAGTGTTTTCATATCGTACGGCTGATTAGGACTATCGGGGATCAGGGTGTCGAGAGCTTGATCGGTTGGTTTCTCTTCAAGCGTTTCCGTCGCCGGCAAGATAGGTGAGCCATCCGTGTTGTTACTTGGCAGGTATGACAAGAGTGCCTTTACATAATCAAGTGCATCATCTTCGTTTTCCGCCAGGTAGTGGGAATTTCCAGTTTTCGCATTGTGTGTGTGCGCTCCACCAAGTTCTTCCATGCCAACATCTTCACCAGTGACAGTTTTGATTACTTCTGGACCTGTAATGAACATATGCGAGGTTTCATTGACCATGATTGTGAAGTCGGTCAGGGCGGGAGAATATGCGGCGCCACCTGCACATGGACCAAGAATTACAGAAATCTGGGGGATAACACCAGATGAGCGAGTGTTAAGTCGAAATATTCTTCCGTAGCCACTTAACGAGGCAACACCTTCTTGAATGCGAGCTCCACCAGAATCGCTAATACCAATCAAAGGTATTCCCGTTTTCAAAGCAAATTCAGCGATCTTGACCATCTTCTCAGCCATAACTTCGCCAAGACTTCCACCCATCACGGTGAAATCCTGAGAGAACAAGGCAATGCTTCTACCGTCGATTGTTCCGTAACCGATTACTACGCCATCGCCGTAGGGGCGGTTTTTTTCCATTCCAAAATTCGTAGATCGGTGGCGTGCAAACTCATCGAGCTCCGTGAAGGAACCTTCATCGACTAGTTTTGCAATGCGCTCACGAGCGGTCATCTTTCCCTTAGCATGCTGCTTTTCGATCGCACGTGCTGATCCCGCATGGACCGCCTCGTCTAGACGGTCACGAAGATCCTGAATCTTTCCCGCGGTGGTGTGCAAATTACGGCTCATACCCCTACGGTACTAGTCGTGGGCAATTTACGTACGCCGTTGAATCAAGAGCGGATTAATTCGCAACTACTGCTCAGTTACTGGCGAGTAAGAGTGGTTGATGTCACGGGATCCACGCAAATTGATTTAGTAAATAGCGTACGTGCCAGTAACTCTCTCCATGGTGATGTTTTAGTTGCTGAATATCAATCCAGCGGCAAGGGTCGACTTGACCGTACTTTTGAAGCCCCACCCTTGTCTGCGTTGCTCTTTTCTCTATTTGTTACGCCAAAATTACAAACAAAAGAACTTTCGTGGCTACCACTGATTGCTGGGCTCTCGGTAGTAAACGCTATAGATGCTTGTTGCTCGCTATCTCAGAATCACAATGCGATGCTCAAATGGCCAAACGATATTCTTATCGGTGAGAAAAAGATGGCGGGACTGATTGCAGAAAACATTGAGCATCGTGGCGTAGTTATCGGTATCGGAATTAATGTTGGAATGAATCAATCTGAGTTACCGGTTGATCATGCGACATCACTCGAACTTGAAGGTTGTACAGGATGTGATCGGAACGAGCTACTTGCCACAATCCTGAAAGGATTTGCTGCGTTGCTCAAGCGATTTGAAGACGGTGATGCAGATTTAGGAAAAGAGTACTTAGAGCGTTGTGCAACGATAAATTCTCCCATTCAAGTGGTGCAACCTGGAGGTGTCGTGTTAGAAAGCATCGCCATTGGGATTGACGAAACAGGCGCCCTGATACTTGCTGGTGGCCGTCATGTCAGCGTTGGCGATATCGTGCATCTGCGCGCTAAGTAGGATGCAATCATGGTGAATCATTTTCCTGTCGTAGGAGTAATTGGAGCAGGGCACGATTGCCGATTGATGGTTGCTCCTGCAATTGCTCTTGGAGTTGATCTAATTTTTTTTGCTGGTGATCACAATGATCCAGCAGCGCAAATTGCCAAACACGACGTTGGCGACTTTAAAGACCTAGACGCGATTAAGGCGTTTGCAAAGAGATGTGATGTCGTAATTATTTCCCAAGAATCCTTTCCACTCTCGAGTATCCGGGCGTTGGAAGCACAGGGCGTTTCGGTAAGACCAAGCTCTGCCACCTTGACCAAGATTTCCCAGTTCGCTCTGGTAAATGAACCAGAAAGCCCACTCAGAATTTCTGTCGTGGTGGCTCGTTCACCGCATGCCCAAGCCTGCGCCTGGACACCCACCCAAATATTCGGCCAAGTTGGGGTATCCATGCGCACAGAAACCCCAGCACTTGGTATATCTGACGCACTTGCTAGCAAGGTACAGAAATTGGCGCTTGAGTGCGCCCAAGAAATTTCTTTAATTGGCGTCATGTGCCTTGAGGTGAATATCCAAGGCACTGAGCCGCACGTTCGTTCGATTGCATTCGGTCCACATGAATTCGGGCTTTGGACAATTGAGGGCTCGCGCACCAGTCAATGTGAGCAGCACCTTCGTGCAGTGTTGGATCTTCCATTGGGGGATACATCAATGACGCACAAATTCGCTTCCATGGGGATTGTGTATCCAGGTGAAAAGACGGATATGTACCGACCATATCTGCACCTAATGGCGCGCAACCCAGCGCTCAAGATTCATCAGTACCGAAAAGGTGTACCGCTAGAAGGCGCTCTCGCTCATGTGAGCGCAACGGGCAATGATCTTCTAGACTTACGGGAGTGCGTTACTCATGCAGTTGACTATATGAGCGGAGAGATCGATGAGTAAAGATCGTGTAGCAATCATTATGGGATCGGATTCTGATTGGCCTATTATGGAAGACGCCGCGAAGGCACTTGATAGTTTTGGCATCGCTTACTCAGCACAGGTATTGTCGGCTCATCGCATGCCTGAGGAAACAATTGAGTTTGCAAAGAGCGCGAAGTCTTTAGGTTTTGAAGTGATCATTGCTGGTGCAGGAGGAGCCGCACATTTACCTGGAGTAGTTGCGGCTCTTACTCCACTACCCGTCATCGGTGTTCCCATTCCGCTCAAAGTGCTTGATGGCATGGATTCGTTGCTCTCAATAGTGCAGATGCCGGCAGGTATTCCCGTTGCAACCGTTGGAATCGGAAATGCTAAGAACGCAGGAATACTGGCCGCTCGAATTCTTGGAGTAGGTGATGACGAACTTTCTCAGAAAATTATTGACGCAATGGGCAAACTTCGCAATGAGGCTAAAGCAAAAGGTGAAAATCTAAAAGCTCGCCGAACGCAGAAAACCGGTTTCTAACTAGTTACGAGTTCGGTACTCGATGGCCGGACAACGGTTCATTACTGCAATGAGGCCAGCCTCCTGCGCACGATCAAATGCATCTTGATCAATAACATTCAGCTGTAACCAAACGGCTTTTGCCTTTAATGCGATGGCTTCGTCAACGACTGGACCTACAAGGTTTGAATTAACAAATAAATCAACGACATCAATCGCAAATGGAATGTCAGAAAGTTTTGCAAAGCCGCGCTCTCCATGCACTGTTTCAGCTTTTGGGTGTACGGGCACTATGCGGTGGCCCTTTTCTTGCAATAGAGCTGCAACACCGTACGCAGGCCGCTCGGAATTATTGCTTAAGCCCACTATTGCCCATGTTTTTAGCGATAGAGCAGCGGATATTGACTCTTCGACGTTCAATTCTTACGACCAAGTGCGTGAAAAGTCCACCCTGCTGCAACCCACTTCTTTCTATCTAACGCGTTACGCCCATCAATGATGAGCGGAGTCTTAACAAGTGTTTTGAAATGTACGGGATCAATCTCTCTATATTCACGCCATTCAGTGAGGTGAAGAACAATATCGGCCCCTGACACGCAGTCCTGCGCGCTCTCGGCGAAATTAAGGGACGGGAAGCGTTTACCGGCTGAAGCCATTGCTTTGGGATCATGAATGGTCACAAGTGCGCCAGCTGCATGCAACTGCGCCGCAATATCTAGGGCTGGAGAATCACGGACGTCGTCACTCTCGGGTTTGAATGCTGCACCTAGTACGGCAATTTTATACAGGGTTAAATCGGAAGTAAGCATCGAACGAACGACATCGATCACGCGAGCACGAGCACGCATATTGATAGCATCAATTTCTCGAAGGAATTCGAGGGCTTGTTGAGCTCCCAACTCCTCAGCTCGGGCCATGAATGCGCGAATGTCTTTGGGTAAACAGCCACCGCCGAATCCGATACCTGCTTGCAGAAACTTATTTCCAATTCGAGGGTCGTAACCAATGGCTTCAGCAAGGATCGTTACATCGCCACCTGCCGCTTCACAAATTTCAGCCATGGCATTGATGAATGAAATCTTTGTTGCAAGAAATGAATTTGCTGCAACTTTGACAAGTTCTGAAGTTGGTAAATCTGCGCGAATCCATGGTGTACCAAGTTCCAATATTGGTGCATAAACTTCTTTGAGGATTTCCTCTGCGCGATCATTGGTGACTCCTACAACGAGTCGATTGGGCCGCAAGGTATCTTCAATCGCGAAACCTTCGCGCAGAAATTCTGGGTTCCAAGCCAGATCTGCGTGAGGTGCAGAAACACTTAATTGCGCCGCTAAGGCCTGGGCGGTGCCAACCGGAACGGTTGATTTGCCAACCACTAAAGCGCCACTCTTTAGGTGCGGAGCCAGAGCCGTGATAGCCCCTCTAACATAAGTGAGATCCGCCGCCAAACTATTTTCCATTTGAGGGGTTCCAACACAAACGAAATGCACATCAGCACTAAGTGCTGCAGAAAAATCAGTGGTGAATGTCAATCGTCCCGAAGCAATCTCGGCGCGCAGGAGGTTCTCTAAATCTGGCTCGTAGAAAGGCAATTCGCCACGAGAAAGTTGGGCAACTTTAGCTGCGTCGTTATCGATTCCGATTACAGTGAATCCGAGGGATGACATGCAGGCTGCATGTGTCGCACCTAGATATCCCGTACCAATTACCGAGAGAACAGGTTTCATGTCTTGAGTCTACGAGTTTCTAGACTTATTTGAGCGAACCGCAAGGGTTTTCGCTAGCGGTACGCGTCTTAAATTTATCGATGATCGTTGGCGTCGCCTTAGCCGTTGGTTTAGTTGATGAAGCGCTAGGCGCCTTGGAAGTCGTTGCTGAAGGAGAAGGGAGAACTTCGGTGACTATTGGAAGATCATCGCGAAGTTTCTGGAAAAGTTCGGGCGCTAAAATCGGATCCCAGATCACTGTTGAACCTACATAGGGAACCGAGTGATTTACATTTGAAAGTGGCACTGTCAAAGTGCGGACCTTGCTTGCCGACAGGTTGCGCATTTGCTTGGCAAGTGTGACGAGGTCGCTGGAATTTAGCGCGGAATCAGTTTTAACTGTTTCCATCGCGGCATTTATGAAGCTTATGAATTTCACTGGGTTTAGCAATACACCAGTACTTGTGGCTTTTTTAAGGACTGAGCTCATGAACTGTTGTTGTCTTTGCATACGCCCTAGATCGCCCATGCCATCAAAATCTCGAGTGCGAACGTACTTAAGAGCTTCAATTCCGTTAAGAGTATGAATTCCAGCAGCAAGGACAAGGTGGCTCTTTGGGTCATTGATCGCACGCTTCGTACACACTTGAATTCCTCCCAGGGAATCCACGACTCTCGCAAAACCTGCGAAGCTGATCTCTATGTAGTGATCGATTCGTAAATTAGTTTTAGCCTCGATGACTTGAATCAGCAAAGGAGCCCCACCCCAACTGAAAGCTGAATTCAACTTTGCTAATTGAGGCGCAACTGTTTTCCCATTGCTAGTTACATATTGAGGCATAGTGACGAGAGTGTCGCGCGGCAAGGAGACGATCACTGCCTTATCTCTAGCCTTACTAATATGGACCAAAAGCATCGTGTCAGATCTTTGGCCCGCTGCCGACTTAGTGCTGCCTACCCTTAATAACTTAAGTTCAGCGGGAGTAAGTCCTGCGCGATTATCTGAACCGACGAGAAGGTAGTTCACGGCACTGGATGCTTTTTCTGGTCGTGAATTGAGTCCTGCGAAGGCATCTACTCTTTTTAGGGAACCAGTAATTTGGCCCAAACCCAACCAGGAAAAAGCGGAGAGTGCGACGACGCCGATGGATATCGAGGTGATTATTCGGGTCATGCGAGCAGATTTCACTAGGAGAGCCTACTTGGACGGTAGCGTACTCACGTGCACATTTCAGATGAGACATCACGGCAAGAGGGCGTCTCGGTAATTTTGCCTGTTTTGAATGAAGAGCCCTATCTCACACAGGCTGTAGGCGCGATTCTTTCTCAGGATTATCTCGGACAAATGGAGATTGTGCTCTCGATCGGTCCATCCAAGGATCGCACCTTAGAAGTTGCGCAAGGCTTAGCCGCTCAAGATTCGCGCGTTGTCTTAATCGAAAACCCAACAGGACGAACTGCAGCGGGACTTAATCTAGCAATTTCTAAATCCAGATTTCCTATCATCGTTCGAGTTGATGGTCATGCAGAGATTCCTCGGAACTACATTTCATTAGCCGTGAATATTCTTAATGAGACTGGTGCGGTCAATGTTGGGGGAATGATGGCGGCTCAAGGAGTTACGCCATTTGAGAAAGCAGTAGCAGGCGCTATGCGAAGCCCCTTAGGAGTTGGTGCTTCTCGATTTCATACTGGGGGCAGTGCGGGATCTGTTGACACGGTCTATCTTGGTGTCTTTTTGAGAAGTGCCCTTATGAGCGTTGGTGGATTTGATGAACGTTTTACCCGCGCTCAGGATTGGGAATTGAATTTTCGATTACGCAAAGCGGGTGGGGTAGTTTATTTCGACCCGCGATTGCATGTTCTCTATCGACCTCGACCAACGTTGAAGGCACTTTCAAAACAGTATTTCGAATACGGTCGTTGGCGTCGAGTTGTGACTCGCCGCCATATTGGTACCGTGAATTTAAGATACCTCGCTCCACCTTTGGCGCTGATTGGAACGGTAGCGTCGTTGGTGGCGGGAATATTTCTTTCACCGATTCTCTTCGTGCCAGCTGGCGTTTATTTGGCATTTCTGATGGTGGCTTCACTGGGGATCGGCAAAACTCTTGGCGAAAAATTGCGATTACCGGCGATATTGCTGACAATGCACATGTCCTGGGGGGCGGGATTTCTCACATCACCTCGGACTCTCGTCCCCGAAGGCGAGTGAGTTCAGGGCTGTGCGGTAGCCTGCGTCAGTGAGCAAAGGCAGTTCAAAACTGGTGGCCGTGGAGGTCTATGAGCCTTTTCGCGCTGGTTTACCTCCGCTGGGAAAGTACTGGCGTTCATTATGGGCCAGACGCTCCTTCATCGCCGAGTACGCACGTTCAGAGTTACGCGAAAAGCATTATGACTCAGTTTTTGGCCAGGTCTGGTTAGTTCTTAACCCATTGTTGCTTTCGGGAGTCTATTTTCTCTTGATCGTCATTATCGGTGGTCACAGCGACAAGATGAGATACGGACACCTCACGGCCTGTCTTTTCCTTTTCTATTTCGTTTCTAACACCATGACTGGTGGAGTTAAATCCATTACTAAAGGTGGAAAGCTCATTCTCAACACAGCGTTCCCCCGGATTATGTTGCCAATTTCTGCAACGGTTGTTGGAATTTTTAGATTCCTACCAACCATTTTCGTTTTCTTTATTATTCGAACTGTTTTGGGATTCCCTATTGGTTGGGCAATATTGTGGGGTATTCCAGTTGCCATGATCACCGCAATTTTGGCGCTCGGCTTAGCTGTCTTAATCTCTACGATCAATGTGTATTTCCGCGATATCGCAAGTTTCCTGCCTTATTTTTCTAGAACTTGGCTTTACCTTTCACCTATTCTTTATGAGGCATCAGCCCTAAAACATAATCTGCGCCAAATAGAAGCGTTCAATCCGCTTTTCCCACTTCTTAATTCTTGGTCGCGTGCTGTTGTTCATGCAGAAGTTCCGCGAGCGTCGGATATGTTGATTTCATTGGCGTGGGCTCTGGGAATTTTTATAATCGGAACGTATTACTTCCTAACAAGGGAGCGTGATTTTGCCGTCCGAGTCTAATTCGAGTCATATTCCTGGCGAGATTGCAGTCTCCGTCCAGCATTTAGGTTTGACCTACACGACCACAATTGACCGCCGCCCGACGTTGAAAGCGCGAGTTCGGACAATGGGTCGCGGTACAAAGCACACTCGGGTAGTTCGCGCACTCGATGACATCATGATGGATGTTCCATATGGATCAGTTTTGGGAGTTGTCGGAGCAAACGGGGCAGGCAAATCAACGCTCATGCGTGTCATTTCTGGCATCTTGCCTCCTTCGCAAGGTCGCGTTGAGGTTTATGGCAAAGTCAGCACACTGCTTGCACTCGGAGTTGGTTTTAGTCCAACACTTTCGGGCCGACAAAATGTTGAACTTGGCGGACTAGCAGCTGGCATGTCTCGTAAAGAGATCGCAGAGCATTTCGAAGAGATTGCGGACTTTGCTGAACTTGGTGATGCGATTGAAGCGCCAATGCGCACATATTCATCCGGAATGTTCGCCCGTCTTGGTTTTGCTGTTGCCGTAACCGTACGTCCGGATATCTTGATCGTTGATGAGGCTCTCAGTACTGGAGACGCCCACTTTAAAGAAAAAAGCTTGAACAAGATCAAAGAATTACGAAGCGATGCTCGTGCCCTGATTCTCGTGAGCCACGGTTTGGGCACTATCCGCGATATCTGTAACGAAGTTGTTTGGCTAGACAAAGGAAAACTTATTAAACGCGGAGAACCAAACGCCGTGGTAGATGCGTATGAAAAGTTCTTAAAGGTCGGAAAGAGCGCCGCCATTGACGAGGATGTTTAACTTCAGAGTTTTTGTTGCAGTGCTTGTACTTGCCACTGCAGTTGTTCCGCGCGCTTTTGCAGATGATGTTCCAACTTCGTTTTCATTTCATGGAACAGGTTATGGCCATGGCGTCGGTATGAGTCAGATTGGCGCCCGTGGCCAGGCTCTCGAAGGCGATAGCGCTACTGCGATTCTTAATTACTATTACAAAGATGTCGTTGTAGATCCCGTTCCGGATGATCAAATTTTACGAGTGAATGTTGGTCACCTGCTTACATCTGTTTCATTTAAAACTGATAGCAAATTAGCTCACTTAGAACTTTATAACGCCGACATGGGAGACTCCATCACATCCCTTGCCGATACAAGCATTCCAACAAAATCGAGCCTTTCATTTATCCTCTTGGGAAATTCAGCGATACCGAGTATCACCGACGCGAAAGGGAAAATTACAGCCCTTGCCGCAGGTTCATCGTGGACTTTGCGATGGAGCGGAACTCGCGAACTTGCCGGTGTTGATTGCGTTCTTTCCATGAAGATTGGTTCAACAACTGCGAAATACCGATACGGACAACTCCAGATCAAACTTGTGAAGTCCGCGCTTTTGGGTTATCGGATAGAGGTAACAAATTCCTTGCGTTTGCACGATGAGTACCTGTACGGAATAGGTGAGATGCCCTCGTCTTGGCCTGCTCAAGCCCTCCAGGCCCAAGCCATAGCTTCTCGCACCTACGCATTGAGTAAAGTTGGAAAGATTAAGGCCGCGTGCGATTGTGATCTTTATTCTGCGACTGCAGATCAAAATTTTGTTGGGTATTCAAAAGAGATTGAAGCCAAATATGGAGTGCTGTGGAAGAACGCGGTTGATTCCACAAGCGTTGACCCCTCTCATGGATTGGCAATTCTCTACAACTCCGCACCCATTGCCGCCTATTTCTTCTCATCCTCTGGCGGGCAAACGGAATCCGGCAAGGATGCCTGGGGCAGTACTGTCCCTTACGCCGTCAGCGTTCCTGATCCATGGAGTCTTATGGCATCGCTTAACTCAAAATATGTAGATTGGATTCGCCCCATTAATCAAACGGTGATCGCAAATGCATTTGGATTACCAGATGTGGCTTCACTAATAATTGTGAGCAGACATCAAAGTGGCACGGTGGCAATAATCACTGCCACATCGAGTTTGGGTAAGAGCGTTTCACTCACAGGGGAAACTTTTAGAAGTAAGAGCAAGTTGCCCTCAGCATGGTTTGATTTCGAGACCGCTCAGATCTCCAACGTTGTACCTGTCCCTGTGAGGACAATATTTCACAGCCTATAAATTAATTAGCATGCAAAATAGAGTTGAGTCCGCCCCATGTTCCAGTGCGAAGTACAACTTCCAAGTTTCCGCTTTGTGAATTGCGCCGGAAAAGTAAGTTATCAGCACCGCTCAGCGCCCCAGCTTTCACAATCTCCCCATCAGGAAGTGAAACTTTTGCCGCAGCTGTGATGTAGGTTCCGGCTTCGATTACGCAATTGTCACCGAGTGAAATTCCAAGACCTGAATTGGCACCGAGTAAACACTTTTTACCAATGGAAATAATTTCCTTGCCGCCACCGCTGAGTGTTCCCATGATGGAGGCGCCACCACCAACATCTGTTCCATCACCCACTACGACTCCCGCTGAAATGCGACCTTCAACCATAGAACTACCGAGTGTTCCCGCATTAAAATTGACGAAGCCTTCATGCATGACTGTTGTTCCGTGAGCAAGATGTGCGCCGAGTCGGACACGATCGGCATCAGCTATGCGAACTCCACTAGGAATCACGTAATCAACCATCCGTGGGAACTTATCCACGCTGAGAACGGAAACATGTCCATATTTTGCATGCAAACGTGATCGAGTTTCTTCGAAACCTTCTAGCGAACACGGTCCGTGATTGGTCCAAACGACATTATTGAGGATTCCAAAGATTCCCTCTAATGATTGGCCGTGTGGAGCAACGAGTCGGTGCGAAAGTAAATGAAGTCTCAAGTAGGCATCAGGTACATCTTTGGGAGGTTCTGACAAAGTAATCGTTCGCTCAACGAGCACGCGAGTAACTCCGCGTTCGACGTCATTGATAGCCAAGGCGCTTAACCAAGCTGGTGTCAATCCAGGTAGCCCCTCCAGCGATGGGGCGGGGTACCACGTATCAAGGACACAACCATCAGCAGCGATCGTTGCAATGCCACGACCTGAGGCTTCTTGAGATGAATGATGAGACATAGACCAAGGGTAGCCCGTATCCTTCCCGCATGCGTATAGCCGTTTTCTGCTCATCATCACCGACCATCGATTCGAAATATATTGACCTTGCTACCGAACTAGGGGAGGCAATTGCCGACCGCCAATGGGAATTAGTTTCAGGTGGCGGTCACATTTCGATGATGGGCGCCGTTGCCCGGGGCGTACGTAGTGGTGACGGGAAAACAATTGGCGTGATTCCTCAAGCGCTCGTCGATATAGAATTTGCAGATCACGACAGTCATGAACTGCATGTTGTGAATTCCATGCGCGAACGCAAAGCGATGATCGAAGACCTCTCAGATGCTTTTATCGCCATGCCAGGCGGGCTTGGCACATTGGAAGAGCTCTTTGAAATTTGGGTGGGGCGGTTTTTAAAATTTCATGACAAACCTGTGATCGTGTTGGATCCTTTTGGTCTGTATTCACCGCTTCGAGAAATGATCGATCACCTAGAAACCGAAGGATTCGTCAAACCGGGTCAGCGCGAACTTTTGCACTGGACCACCAGCGTCGATGAAGCCTTGGAGCGCGCCTCATCCGGTCTCTGACCCTCGACCGACACCTCAATAAGATGTCCAACCGAGTAGCCTTACCCTTATGGCGCAGACCCTGGCTCAATTGCTTGCCAGCCTGCCTGAGGAAGAGCGCGTGATCTTGACCCTTCATTATCTGCGGAGCCTGTCTTCAGAGGAGATCGCGCTGATGCTTCGAGTCCCAGAAGCAGCCGTTATAGGGGTTATCGTTACAGGACGCGCTCGTTTGACCAGCGCACTGGAGATATAGCCCCCTCAATTTCATGGATACGGGTTTTCGCGAGATACTTCTCCCTCACACGCATGTATCCAAAGGCCTACGGGTTCGGCGGGTACCAGGCGTTCAGGAGAGCGAGTAAAGGAGTCCGGACCATGGCAGCCATGAAACCTCGAACTGGTGATGGACCTATGGAGGTCACAAAGGAAGCGCGCAGTCTGGTTATGCGTATACCTCTAGAAGGCGGAGGCCGACTGGTCGTAGAACTCAATGGTGAAGAAGCGACAAATTTGGGAAACGCACTTCACGCAGCAGCAGCTCTGCTCGTTAAGAGATAAGCGCCAAACATACGGGTGGGCGCAATGGCAATTCCTTCACTTCAGGAACGACCACTGGATCTTGCAACCCTTAAGCACGTCGACTCTTTAGCGCTCGCATTTTCTAAGGATGAGTCAGGGGAAATTACCTTTCCCGTTGCTCACGCTTTTATTCAAAAGTGCGAAAAATACTTTGAGCTTTCACTTTCTGATGAATTGAATTTCTTTTCTGCCACAGGAAAAGCTGGCGAGATTTTTGAAATTCCCGTAAGCGCCCAAGGTGCTCGCTGTGAACGATTGCTCCTTGTCGGAATTGGCAGCGGTTCGATTACTGATTCACGTGCGGCTGGCGCAGCCCTAGGCAGAAAAATGCGCGGCAAAAAATATTCAGTATTGAGTGCTGTGGCAGTTTCAAAGAATGAACTTCGAGCGCATGCAGTGGCGTTGATTCTTTCTGCTTACACATGGAGCCAGAAAACTTCCTCAACTAAGTCTGAGAATCCAATCTTCATCGTGAGTGATGGTCATCCCGCTGATATTTCGCGAGCCAGAACTTTAACCTCCGCTGTATGGAGTGCGCGGGATCTAATTCATACCCCATCAAATATTAAGACGCCTCTATGGATGGCCAACCGCGCAAAGGCCCTGACAAAACATCCCGACATAAGCGTTGAAGTTCTGAGCGGGAAAGATCTTGTAAAATTTGGAGGACTGTCTGCCGTTGGAGGTTCATCTCCAAAACCTGGACCTCGATTTATAAAGGCCAGTTATGCGCCACGAGGTTCAAAAAATTGGCCACACGTGGTGCTCGTCGGAAAGGGAATCACTTTCGATACTGGCGGAATTTCTTTAAAACGACCTTACGACAACATGATGGCGATGAAAAGCGATATGGCGGGAGCTGCAGCGGTTCTGGCCGTTGTCGCAGCGATGCCAGAAGTGAAACCGCATGTTCGAGTAACTGCGTTATTGATGTGTGCAGAGAACGCGCTTTCTGGAACATCCCAACGCCCCAGCGATGTAATTACCCAATATGGCGGAACAACGGTTGAAGTAATCGATACTGATGCCGAAGGCCGATTGGTTTTGGCAGATGGATTGGCATACGCGGATATCCATTTAAATCCCGACTATTTAGTTGATATAGCCACTCTTACAGGCGCAGCGACCTTAGGGCTTGGCCGTCAATATGGAGCCATGTACACAAGAAATACTGCCCTTGCAAAAAAGCTTTTTGAAGCAGGAGAGAAATCTGGAGATCGAGTCTGGCATATGCCATTAGTTGACGACTATCGGGTGGCGCTTGAAAGTTCGATTGCTGATATCAATCACAATGCAAAGAGGTCTAAGTTTTCCGCGGGTTCAGTCACTGGTGCACTCTTTCTTGAGCATTTTGCTGGCAAACGAAACTGGGTGCATTTAGATATTGCAGGTACGGGACGAAGCGAAAGTGATTCTGGCGAGAACCCAAAAGGTGGCACGGGATTTGGTGTGCGCCTACTTATTGAATGGATTGCGGGTCTGTCATGAAAATTGATGTTCATAGTTATTCAGAAAGCTTTATCCATGAAGATGAGGTCCTGGTTAATGCTCGCACCCGAGGTGCAGAAGTGGGAGCGCTCGACGCCTCACAAGGGACAGGTTCGTTTTTAAGTTTTCTTGCGCATCTGATATCTGCCCAGTCGGTGGTTGAAGTTGGCACAGGATCTGGCGTAGGAAGCCTTTGGCTTCTTCGTGGGATGATCGAGAGTGGAACTTTAACTTCAATAGATAACGAAGCCGAGCATGCACGAATTACGCGACTTGCATTGAACGAAGCTCAGATCTCTCCGCAGCGATATCGGCTTATCACCAATCCAGTGGTAGATGTCATGGGTAAATTAACTGACCGCGCATACGACCTAGTTGTTTTGCGTCATGACGCAGAAGATTTAAGTTTTTCCGTGGATGAGGCATACCGAATGCTGCGCACCGGTGGAGTTTTGGCCATAGACAACTTCTTCGGTGATGGAAAGATTTCCGACCCTGCCCAGCGAGATCCGCGGACGATTGCGTTACGCGAGTGCGGGAAAGCCATTCGTGCCGCTACGAAACTTTGGAGCGCCTCTCTCATTGGCGTTGGAGACGGGCTCTTGCTCGCGACCAAGCTTTAATTGAGGTGCTTCTCACGAATTTCTCGGAATAGAAGGATTAACTACAATCAGATTTCGATCGCTGGAGGAGGTTTTCGATGCAACCTGTAGACCCTGATCGTCCTTGGTGGACGGTGCAACAGAAGCCGCAACACAATCGGATGTCCCTTGGCGCAACAGTGGTGATTGCAGTTGTTGCTGGCTTGATCGGCAGTCTCTTAGGGGGATCTTCAAATCTAGGTTCGCTTATTCATCAGAACGCCAAACTGGTTTCCACTTCAAGCACAATTGAACGCAAGCCTGATTCAGTGGCTGGTCTTGCGCAAAGAGTTCTCCCTTCAGTGGTTTCAATTTCCACAGAATCATCAAATGGGGGAGGGACAGGTTCAGGGTTTGTCATCGACAGCGCGGGATACATTTTGACAAACAATCACGTAGTTGAAGCTGCTGTTACCTCATCTGGAACCATAACTGTCACTCTTAATGACGGGCGTACTTTTGCGGGCACTCTCGTGGGCCGTGACACTGCCTACGATCTTGCAGTTCTAAAAATCGTTGCAACAAATGTGCCCGCCCTTGAATTTGGAAATAGTGACGCCGTTCAAGTCGGCGACACAGTGATCGCCGTCGGTTCTCCATTAGGACTATCTGGCACCGTCACCTCAGGAATTATTAGTGCGAAGAACAGGGCTGTTACGGCTGGTGGTTCAACAAATGAGAATTCATTTATTAATGCATTACAAACAGATGCCGCAATTAACCCAGGCAATTCTGGTGGTCCACTTATTGATGCAACGGGCGCCGTGATCGGAGTGAATTCAGCAATTGCATCGCTGGGTGCGTCATATGGCTCTCAATCTGGCTCTATCGGATTAGGTTTTGCAATTCCGATCAATCAAGCACGTAAGACGGCGGATCAACTTATCAAGAGCGGTAAATCTACCTATCCGGTAATGGGCATCTCTATCGATAGTCAATATGTCGGCGGAGGAGCCAAGATTGCAAGTACCGCAAATGCGGTCCGCCCAGGTGGCCCAGCAGCAAAGGCCGGGCTTAAGGCTGGCGATGTAATAACAATTTTTGAGGGTAAGAAAATCAATAACTCTGAGGAGCTGATCGTCGCTGTGCGTGCCAAGAATGTGGGCGATAGCGTCCACATTACCTACCTGAGAGGGACCGAAACACACACTG
>CAIYBL010000093.1 GCA_903924485.1 uncultured Actinomycetes bacterium | reverse complement strand
TTGCCATATCTTTCCTCAAAATTCGGATTCTCGTGGGTATTTCCTTGCCTTTAAGTTAGAGTCGCCTCATTATGAACGCTCGCCAACACCTTTGGGCCTGGTTTAGCGGGCCTCCCCTGCACATCCTCACCATCCTGGTTATTGCAATCGTGGCCCAGCGCTTGGGCAGCCGCGCCATGACAAAAACCATGAACCGCCTAGCCAGCACTGATCTCATCCCAGGACCTGGCAACATTGCCGCACGACAAAAAGAACGCGCGCGAACGATTGGCACGGTTCTCACAAGTACCTTGAACGCAGGCATCCTGGTGATCTCACTGGGCATGATGCTTGGCGAATTTGGATTCAACCTTGGACCGCTGATCGCCTCCGCCGGTGTCATTGGAGTCGCACTCGGACTTGGAGCACAAACCATTGTTCGGGATGTTCTCTCTGGTCTATTCATGCTTGTTGAAGATCAATACGGAGTCGGTGACCAGGTCGTCATCTTGGATGTGAATGGTGTCATCGAAAAAGTTGGCTTGCGAATTACTACCATTCGCGATTCGACAGGCACTCTGTGGTATTTGCGAAATGGCGAAATACTAAAAGTTGGAAACCAATCTCAATCTGGTTGATTTACCAGATGTCGGGCAGCTGATTCTAAATATTTCCAAAGTTCGGCTCGTAAATCTGGCGCAAGCTCCATTCCGGCTAAAGCCTCTTGCATGCAAGAAAGCCAGGCATCGTGCGCGGCTTCATCGATAAAGAAACCACCATGGCGCATGCGCAATCGAGGATGTCCACGTTCGTCAGAATACGTGGTTGGCCCACCCCAGTATTGCTCAAGAAATAGCTGCAAGCGTCGAGCAGCGCCCTTCATATCAGTATCGGGGTACATAGGTCGCAGAATTGGGTTCATAGCAACATTGGCATAAAAGCGCGAAACTAGATCTACGAAAAAAGCTTCGCCGCCTATTCGTTCATAGAAAGTATTCATCGGACTAAATCCTTACTAGAAATCCCACGCGCGATCTGAAGCACCATGACCGCCGTAACAACACAAAAAAATCCAGAAATATAGAACGCCTCGGAATAATCCCCAAACTTCACGCGCAAAAGCGCTGCGCCATAAGCTGCTATTGCTCCGCCAATTTGATGTGCTGCAAATACCCATCCATACACAACAGTGGCACGCTCTGGACCAGCGATGGCCCGACACAACATGATCGTGGGTGGCACAGTCGCAACCCAGTCAAGCCCGTAGAAAATAACAAAAACCAAAGTTGAAGGATGCACGGTTCTAAAAAGGATAGAGGGCAGGAGGAATAAAGAGACTCCTCGTAATAAATAATAGAAGAATAGTAATTTGCGGGGATCGTATTTATCTGTCAGCCAACCAGAAAAAATCGTACCAACAACATCAAAAACTCCGACAAGAGCCAGAAGGCTTGCAGCTGCGACTTCTCCCATTCCGTGATCCATTGCAGCAGGAATGAAATGAGTGCCCATCAATCCGGAAGTAGAAAGCCCACAAACAAAAAATGAACCGACTAAGTACCAAAAGTCTCGGACCTTTGCTGACTCTCTTAGAGTATGGATGGCCAACTTTCCAGCGCTCATCGAATGTTTCTTTGGCGGTTGCCAGTCATCAGGTGCGCCGTATGGCAAAACTCCAAGCTCGGACGGTTTCTCGCGCAAAAAGATTGCTATGACAGGAACCATGATCAGCGCCGAACCGCCCACCACAATCGAAACACTGCGCCAACCATGGTGAACTGCTAAAAGTGAGAGTCCGGGCAAAAACACAAGCTGACCAGTCGCCGTTGCAGCGGTCAGGGCTCCGATAACAATTCCACGACGCTTTACAAACCAACGGTTGGCAATTGATGCTGCAAAGACCAAGGCCATCGATCCCGTACCAACTCCAACTACGACACCCCACAACACCATTAAATGCCATGGCGCGGTCATGAAAACCGTGCCGCAAGCACCCAATCCCACCGCCGTTAGGGCCAGCATGACCACTTTTCGAATTCCAAAACGCTCCATCAGCGCAGCAGCAAATGGCGCAGTTAACCCGTAGAGAAGGACGTTAATTGAGACCGCAAGTGAAATCGAATCCCGTGACCAACCAAATGCCATCTGAAGGGGCATGATCAATACAGAAGGAGCCGACCTAAAACCAGCCGATGCAACGAGAGTTAAAAATGTTATGGCAGCAGCAACCCAAGCAGGATGAAACCTGCGTGTTTTTACTACTTGGGTACCTGACATTGCGTCAGAGTACAGATAAACGCATCCAAACCGCGCAATCCTTAGGGATTTCTTGGCCAGTGAGCGGAGAACTAGAGAGCAGAACCTGCGCTCCAGCAGGAAGGGCAATTGCTTTGCCAAAGTTCACGTAACAGACAAAGTTTCCAGGGCGTGAAAATGCAATGACATCACTGCCAGCATCAATCCAATTCATCGCTCCATCGCCCAAGCCAGCTTCACTCTTTCGAATGGCAAGTGCTTTGCGATACATCCCCAGTGTTGAATCGGCTTTATCTTCTTGGCTTTCAACAGAGAATGCGCCCCATGTTGGACCTTGAGGAAGCCACGCATCATCAGGTGTTACCGCAGAATTATTCGAGAACCCAAAGGCGCCCGTTGATTCTGATTTCCATGGCAATGGAACTCGACAACCGTCGCGACCGCGATCCGTACGAAGACTCATCTCCCATCGCGGATCCGACAAGCGATCCTCAGGAATATCACGCACTTCTGGTAGTCCAAGTTCTTCGCCCTGGTAGACATAGGCTCCGCCAGGAAGAGCCAGCATTAAGAGTGCACCAGCACGTGCACGAGCAGTCCCTCGAGCAAGATCAAACTTGGTTACATCGCCATGACGTTCCAGCGTTGTATTTGCATTTCCTGCCAGCAGACCCAAATCAAATCGATCGACTGAGCGAACAACATCATGGTTGTTAAAGACCCAAGAAGAGGGCGCGCCTACTTCGGCAAGTGCCTCCATGGATCGATTAATCATTTTCTTCAAATCCTCAGGAGTCCATGGCGAACTCAAGAAATCAAAGTTAAATGAGTTTGCTAATTCATCAGGTCGCAAATAACGAGCAATACGCGAAGCAGGACTTACCCATGCTTCTGCAACTGCCATGCGATCTCCTGGATAAGAATCAAGAATTTTGCGCCACTCACGATAAATCTCGTGAACGCCGTCTTGATCCCAGAATGGACGATTTTCTGGTGCCAACATTTCAGCCTTTGGATCTGCTGCAACAACATCAGGTAGGCCTTCAGCTTTCACCATTCCATGAGCTACATCGATACGGAAGCCATCGACTCCGCGATCGAGCCAAAATTTCAATACATCGACAAAGTGCTCGCGCACTTCTGGGTTATCCCAGTTTAGATCGGGTTGTTCTTTTGCAAAAAGGTGTAAATACCACTGGCCAGGCTTTCCGTCGGCTTCGATGATGCGCTCCCATGCGCAACCGCCAAACACTGCCTGCCAATTGTTAGGAGGCAATTCACCGTCTTTGCCTTTGCCGTCACGGAACATATAGCGATCGCGCTCCAGTGATCCCGGCGCAGATTTGAGTGCAGCTTGAAACCAAACATGAACATCACTGGAATGGTTTGGCACGATATCCACGATCAATTTCATACCATGTTCGTGTGTTTCCTTGATTAGTCGTTCAGCATCGGCCAATGTGCCGTAATCAGGCTCAATACTCATGTAATCAGCGACGTCATATCCATGATCATTTTGCGGTGATGGATACCATGGCGTGATCCAAATGGCATCAACGCCCAGCTTTTTTAAATACGGCAGTCGTGATCGAATCCCTTCGATATCACCCTTGCCATCGCCATTTGCATCAGCAAATGAGCGAATGTAAATCTGATAAGTGACCGCGTCGCGCCACCATGGGCGTTCGGAACGAGATGGGAGTGTGGGGGTTTTTGACATTATTTTGCCTCCGTAGGCTGGGGGAGATATTTGACGAGAAATTCTCTTTCGATCTCGTTAAGAGGGCGAGACTTCTTTGTCTCCATAGAAACTGCTACTTGAACTGTCTTGGCTTTGGAATTGATGACTCCGTCTAAAGAAATCTCATAAGCAAGGTCAAAAGATGAATTACCGATTCTGGTCACATAGATTTCAACATCAACATTTACGCCACCTTCATAAAGCGGCTCGATGTAATCAACTTCGGCGCGGGCCACAACCATGTCGGCAAGTATTGGTTGCTCTCCCCTGGCTTGACGGGCATACCAGGTGAAATCAGCGCGGGCTTCTTGTACATAAACGAGGTAGACCGCATTGTTGATATGTCCAAAGGCATCAAGATCTGCCCAACGCACATGAAGAGAAGTTTTATGTCGCATTACCGTGTCAGCTTTCTATATGTGACGCGATGCGGTCTTGCTGCATCGACGCCAAGCCTTTCAATTTTGTTCTTCTCGTACGACTCGAAGTTTCCTTCAAACCAGAACCATGTAGATTCACCTTCATAGGCCAAAATGTGTGTCGCTACCCGGTCAAGAAACCAACGATCGTGCGAGATCACAACGGCGCAGCCTGGAAATTCAAGCAACGCGTTTTCTAGTGATCCCAGAGTTTCCACATCAAGGTCGTTTGTTGGCTCATCAAGGAGCAATAAGTTGCCACCCATCTTGAGTGTCAGGGCCAGATTTAAACGGTTGCGCTCTCCACCAGAAAGAACGCCTGCTTGCTTTTGTTGATCTGGTCCCTTGAAACCAAATGCAGAAACGTAGGCACGGCTAGGCATTTCCACAAGTCCTACTTTGATGTAATCAAGACCGTCTGAAACAACTTCCCACAATGTTTTCTTTGGATCAATGCCAGCTCGAGACTGATCGACATAAGAAATCTTTACCGTCTCCCCTATTTTAACTTTGCCTGAATCAGGAGTTTCGGTTCCCAGAAGCATTTTGAAAAGCGTTGTTTTGCCCGCACCGTTTGGCCCAATAACTCCGACAATTCCGTTACGTGGCAAGGTGAATGACAAATCATCGACAAGGAGGCGATCTCCGAATCCCTTCGAAAGATTTTCCACTTCAACCACAATGTTTCCTAGACGAGGTCCAGGTGGAATCTGAATCTCTTCAAAGTCCAACTTACGCATCTTGTCGGCCTCTGCCGCCATTTCCTCATAACGTGCAAGTCGAGCCTTTGATTTGGCTTGGCGACCCTTTGAATTCTGACGGACCCATTCAAGTTCCTCGGTTAAGCGCTTAACGCGCTTGGCATCCTTTTGTCCTTCAATCTTTAGACGCGTTGACTTGGTCTCTAGATAGGTCGAGTAGTTACCTTCGTATGGATAGGCACGCCCTCTATCGAGTTCAAGAATCCATTCGGCGACGTTATCCAGGAAGTACCTATCGTGCGTAATCGCGACTACGGTGCCTGGATATTTACTCAAATGTTGCTCAAGCCATTGCACTGATTCTGCGTCAAGGTGGTTTGTTGGCTCATCAAGGAGAAGAAGATCAGGTTGCTGCAGAAGCAATTTACAGAGCGCAACTCGACGGCGCTCTCCACCAGACAAAACCTTTACATCTGCATCTGGCGGAGGACAACGAAGTGCATCCATAGCTTGCTCTAACTGTGAATCTAGATCCCACGCATTGCGATGGTCTAGCTGCTCTTGGAGATTGCCCATCTCTGCCAACAACTTGTCATAGTCGGCATTTGGATCTCCCATTTCATCGCTGACAGCATTAAACCTGGCCATCAAAGCCATAGTCTCGGCAACGCCCTCTTGCACATTTTCCAAAACATTTTTCTCATCATTGAGCGGCGGTTCTTGAAGCAAGATGCCCACCGAGTAGCCGGGTGATAAAAATGCCTCACCATTGGATGGCTGTTGCAGTCCGGCCATAATCTGTAGGACCGTTGATTTACCCGCTCCGTTAGGGCCTACGACGCCGATCTTGGCACCTGGATAAAACGCCAGGGTCACATCATCGAGAATGACTTTTTCGCCGTGCGCTTTACGCGCCTTCTTCATCGTATAAATAAACTCGGCCATGGAATGAAACCTTAGTGGTTGGAGTCGCTAGACTCCGTATCGACAAAAAAGATCTACACGCGCCTGTAGCTCAGTCGGATAGAGCACCCGCCTTCTAAGCGGGTTGTCGCAGGTTCGATTCCTGCCAGGCGCACTTTAGTAAGAATTGTTAGAGCTATTTTCTGCAAAAACTTCACTTTGTAACGCAATTGTTAACTGAGAAAACGAGAAAAGCGGCCGGCTTTCGCCGACCGCTTCCCTCTCGTGGAGGTTGTACAGATTAGTGAACGGTACTAACCGATCTTTGCGATCTGAGCTGTGTCAACTGCAAGGAGTGGACCAGTGATGGTCGTGTACTCCAAAGAAGGATCAGTTGTTGGGCACTTTGGGCTCAAGATGTAATTAAGAAGAGCCTTAACTTCAGTTGCATTCTTTGTCTTGGTATCAACAAGCGCATAAGAAACAATACCTAGTGGGTAAGCACCTGGAAGCTTCGTTGCATAGTCGAATGTCATGATGCCGTTGGCATCAACAGTTGCTGCTCCAAGGAATGATGCAGTTCCGCCAGCATCTGGTGTCTGGAAGTTTCCTGCAGCATTTTGGATATTGGCAACTCCAAGGTGGTTAGTTGCAGCGTAGTTCTTTTCTGCATAAGTGATGGAGTAAAGAGTTTTACCAGCAAGTGCTGAAACCGCAGCAGATCCTGAAGCACCAACTATGCGGCCAAGGTTTCCTACAGCGTTGAGGCTTCCTGGGAAACTTGTCTGGAAGGCGTTGTTACCAGCCTTAGTCCAGACTGCTGGAGCCATTCCGTGCAAGAAGTTTGTGAAGTTACCTGAAGTTCCTGATGAATCTGAACGATAGATAACGATGATCTTCTTGGCTGGGAATGTGTAGTAAGACTTTACATTGCGTGTATTAAGAACGACTGGCGCTCCGGCCTTGTCCTTGACGACGTTGCCATTTGTATCTTTCTTGAAATTAACAACTGTCGTTGTGCGGTTGTTGTCAGCAACAATTGCTGCGTCATTCCACATTGTAATTGTTCCGCCGAAAATTCCAGCGACGGTAGCAGGTGACAGGTTGACTGTCTTTGTGCTGTTGAGCTTGTACATAACAGCGATTGGTGCTGCGACTACCGGAATGTGAATTACTGACGCTAAACGTGTTGCAGCAGTGTGTGGCGTATCGGAGAAGTTCACATCGCCGATTCCCTTATCAGAAGCGCTACGACCAGCACCTGATCCGCCACCTGTGTAAGTAAATGTGTTACCAGTAGCTGTTGCGAAACCAGCCTTGCAAGCATCGATCAGTGGAATTGGAAATGTTGCGCCTGCACCGGTCAAATTAACCGCAGCAGAGGCTGGTTGAGCTGCGAAGAGTGCAACTGCACAAGCAATCGCAGCAATCTTCAAGTTGCGTGAAATCTTCATATACTTCCCCTCATAGGTGTAAAAACTCTAACGGGGTAAAGTTACAAAGCGCACTTGAACGAAGTGGACCAAAGCCCTAAACAGGAATTGACCACTAAGTGAACATTTGGTGCTGACTTATCCGAAACGCCCTGTCACATAATTCTC